>DATAML010000081.1:0-36950 GCA_036260545.1 Caproiciproducens sp. | reverse complement strand
GGAAAATGCGCGGTCGCATTCGGGCTGGGGCTGGTTATCTCTTGTTTTTGCCCAACCGGACTGATGCTGTTCATTGTGGCAGTTATCATTGTCGTGTTGGGAATTGCACTGCTGAGGTGCTGAACATAATAGGAGGCTGGCCTTATGAAAGTGGTAGTATTTAAGAGCCCGAAATTTTTAGGATTTATACTCCGCACGGTTTTTCATATCAAAAAAGAACAGTAAACAATCAGTGCCGGCTGCCGTAGCAGCCGGCATTTTCAGACTTACGGCAAAGCCGCGCAACCGCAAAATTGCGGTGAAATATGTTTTTGATACTCTAGCCGTCTGCTCTGGCAGCCGGCTTTTTTGTCGTATAACCATTTCCTGCTCCGCGAAATATATGTCTCAGCCCCTCCTGCTCCGGTATACATAAGAACAGACGACAGTATATAAAATTTTAAACAGAGGAGGCACATTTCCATTCGTCCCCATATTGTATGAAATTTTTTCCTGTAAGCATAAAAGGTACAAGATTAGAATAAAAATAAGTAGAAACAGGAAAAGGAGAGAGCCCTAATGGATTATACGCTTAACCGTGAGGCGTTGGCCGCCAGCGAAATTATTTATGATGGCTGCCAGGAGCAGCCTGTTGACCTTGACATCAGTCTGCCGGATTACTGCCCCGATATACAGCGCATTTTAAAGTGTCAGGTTTATCCGCGCATTTCTTCCAGAGGCGTCACCGGAGACAGACTGGAACTGGAGGGCAGCTATACTGTAAAGGTCTTTTATCTTGACCCCGCGGGTGCCTGTGTCCGGTGCTATGAAAGCGGCGATTCGTTTTCCGCGGTAATCACTTTAAAGCAGAGCGTAGACAGCGCGCAGGTCTTTGCATTTACCAGGGTGGAATACATAAACTGCCGCGCGACCAGCCCGCGCCGTCTGGATATTCACGGGGCGTTTTCGGCATGTGCCAGAGTGATTGGTCAGGGTGAAACCGAGGTCGTCTCCAATATCGAGGGCGAAGCGGTGGAGCAGAAGAAGAGCATGATGCCGATGAACCGGGTGGCGGGATTCTGCCAGCAGCAGTTCAGCATCGATGAGGTACTGGAGCTTGGGCAGGGAAAGCCTGCCGCAGACAGCATTGTGCGCACAGATGCGTATGCGCTCCTGCAGGACTTTAAAATCATTGCAAACAAACTCATGCTGACCGGAGAAATCTGCATAAAATTCCTCTATATGTCCAGTGAGGAGGACTCCGCGCTGGAGGTTATGGAATACGCCGTGCCGTTCAGCCAGATGCTCGACTGCGACGGTGTGAACGAAGAATGTATCTGTGACATTAAACTGAGCGTTTCCGGAATCGACGTCCAGATTAAAAACGACTATTCCGGCGACAAAATTTTCTTCGACGTTCAGGTAAGGGTCAACGCGAGCGCGGCGGCTTACCAGAAATGCGATATCACGATGGTAACGGACGCCTATTCAAAAAAATATGAAATGGATATCAGTTATAAGAACAAAAGCGTTGATAACCTTACTAATATCCTTCAGGATTCCTATATTCTTAAGACTACGCTTCCGCTGGAGGATATGACGGTTTCCAAAGTGATCGATATATGGAATGAAATGAGCACGGTTGCCGCTTCCTGCGAAAACGGACAGATCGTTTACAAAGGAAAGGTTAACCTCTGCGTGCTTGCACTCAACGCGGATAAAAAGCCGTTCTATTTTGAGCGCATGGCCGACCTGGAATACTCGCATCCTTATACCGGACTTCCGGATAATTCAAAATGCAGCGCTTCGATTTTAGTCACCGGAATCAGTTACCGCATTACCGGCAGCGGAATTGAGATCAAAGTGGAGCTGAGATTGGGCGCAAATGTTTACAGCCAGGTAAACCTCAAGGTGATTACAGACGTGACCGCGGATGAAACAAAACCAAGGGAGCAGGATAAATCGGCTGCGCTGAGCATTTATTATGCCGATGCGGGCGAAACGCTCTGGGATATTGCCAGAAAGTACTGCACCTCAGTTGATGCGATTAAGCTGGAAAACGACCTTGCCGGCGAATTCGTAGAGAACAGGGGGATGCTGCTGATTCCAATGTAACCGATTTCCGTGCAAACCAAAAAAATTCTCTGCCTGAGGGGGAGGTAAAATGGAAGAACGCAATATCTACAGTGATATTTCCCAGCGCACGAACGGTGATATATACATAGGCGTAGTGGGCCCGGTAAGAACGGGAAAATCCACATTTATTAAGAAATTCATGGATTTGATCGTGATTCCGAACATGGATTCCGACTACCGCAAGGACCGCGCGATTGATGAAATGCCGCAGTCTGCCGCGGGACGCACCATTATGACTACTGAGCCAAAGTTTGTGCCGGAGCAGGCGGTTACCGTTCATGTGGATTCCAGCGCAACGTTTTCCGTCCGTATGATCGACTGTGTCGGCTACATTGTCCCGAGCGCGCTCGGGTACATTGAAAACGACAACCCGCGCATGGTAATGACCCCGTGGTATGATGAGCCGATTCCGTTCAATATGGCGGCGGAAATCGGCACCAAAAAAGTAATCACGGAACATTCCACCATCGGCCTGGTCGTTACAACGGACGGCAGTATCAGCGATATCCCGCGCGCGGAATACGAAGAGGCGGAAGAACGGGTCATCAACGAACTGAAAGAGATCAACAAGCCGTTTATCGTTCTCTACAACTGCGTCAGTCCGGGTTCGGACCTGGCAGTTTCCGCGGCTGCCGATCTGCAGAAGCGCTATGGAGTTCCGGTTATTCCGGTCAACTGCCTTGAACTGGAAGAGGACGAAATCAAAACAATTCTTTCCAAAATCCTGTTTGAATTCCCGGTCAAGGAAATCAAGGTGGATATGCCGCGCTGGCTGTCCGGTCTTGAAAAAAGCCACTGGCTGCGTTCCGCGGTGTACAATACCATTCAGCAGTCTGCTTGCGGGATTTCTAAAATCCGCGAGGTAGGGAAGATTATTGACGATATTGAAAAATGCGAATTTGTGGACGGCGCCAAAACCGCATCAGTTGATCTGGGAAAAGGCCATACGCGCATTACCGTCAGCCTGAACCACGACCTCTTTTATAAGGTTCTCGGTGAAAAGACTGGAATTGAAATCGAAGATGAGGGCGGCCTGCTTGACTGCATCATGAATCTTTCCGAAGCACAGAGAAAATTTGAAAAGATACAGGAAGCGTATCAGGATGTTCAGGAAACGGGCTACGGAATCGTGATGCCGGATATGGAAGAGCTTTCTCTGGAAGAGCCGGAGATCATCAAACAGGGCGGCCGGTACGGAATCCGCTTAAAAGCCGCGGCCCCGTCCATCCACATGATGAAGACCAGAATCACGACCGAGCTTACGCCGATTGTAGGTTCCGAACAGCAGTCGCAGGAGCTTGTTACTTATCTGCTCAAAGAATTTGAGGAAGACCCCTCCAAAATCTGGGAGTCCAACTATTTCGGCAAAAACCTGCATGAGCTTGTGAACGAGGGTTTGCACAATAAGCTCTACCGTATGCCGAACGATGCCAGAGGCAAGGTGCGGGAAACCATCGAGCGCATAATTAATGACGGGTGCAACGGCTTAATCTGTATTATTCTTTAGTCACTATCACTATAGAAACGGTTCGTTTTCTTTGGAAAGCGAACCGTTTTGTATAATCAATTTTTAAATAGGTAAAAATAGATTTAATTAGGTACGCAAATAGCGCGGGCAGACTGCAGGAAATTTGATTATGTAAATAATGTTATTGCGTTTTATTTATCAATGCAAACGTCCGTATGGTTTATAATACGTTGTCAATTAAAATTGATTTCGAATAGAAGGAAGTGCAGTCTTGTTTAATATTATTGAAAAGCGGAAGCTGAATGATTCCATGACTTTAATGGAAGTAGAAGCGCCGTTCATTGCAAAAAAAGCCAAGGCGGGCGAGTTCATCATCCTGCGCGTGAATGAATTCGGCGAAAGGATTCCGCTTACGATAGCCGATTACGATCCGATAAAAGGAACCGTTACGATCATCTATCAAAAGGTCGGGAAAACGACCATGCTGCTTGACGAACTGAACGTCGGCGACGCGATACTGGACTTTATCGGGCCTTTGGGGAAGCCTTCCGAAATCGAAGGTTACCGCAAGGTCGCGGTGATCGGCGGCGGAGCTGGCTGCGCAATCGCATTTCCGCAGGCAAAGGCGCTTTATAAAATGGGAACAAAGGTGGATGTGATTGCGGGTTTCCGCAGTAAGGATCTGATTATTCTTGAGGACGAGATGAAAGCGGTCAGCGATCATCTGATTATCACCACAGACGACGGTTCAAACGGGAACAAGGGCTTTGTTACCGACGCCCTGCGTAAAAATATTGAGAATGGGGCCAATTACGATCTGGTAATCGCAATCGGGCCGCTGGTGATGATGCGCGCCATCTGCAATCTGACAAAAGAATTCAATATCAAAACAATGATCAGCATGAATCCGATTATGATCGACGGCACAGGAATGTGCGGCTGCTGCCGGCTCACCGTGGACGGCAAAACCAAATTCGCCTGCGTTGACGGCCCGGATTTTGACGGCCACCTGGTCGATTTTGACGAGGCAATCAAACGTTCAAGAACGTATTTTGACATTGAAAGGGAAGCGGCGCGCGAATATGGCTGCCGCTTGATGGAGGGTACAAAAAATGCCTGATATGACGCCGAAAAAAACGGCGATGCCGGAACAGAAGCCGGACATCCGCAATAAGAATTTTGAAGAGGTCGCGCTCGGATATACCGACGAAATGGCGGCAAAGGAAGCGCAGCGCTGCCTGAACTGCAAAACGAAACCGTGCGTCCAGGGCTGCCCCGTCGGGGTTCGTATTCCGGAATTTATCGGATGCGTTTCCAAGGGCGACATGGAGGGTGCATATCAGAAGATCAAAACGACAAACACCCTGCCCGCCGTATGTGGGCGCGTCTGTCCGCAGGAATCGCAGTGCGAGAGCAAATGCGTCCGCGCGATCAAGGGCGAACCGGTAGGCATCGGCCGCTTAGAGCGCTATGTCGCCGACTGGCACAGGAAAAACGGCGAAACGGGAGAAACAAACACAGAACAGAACGGTCATAAGGTAGCGGTCATCGGCGCCGGCCCGGCGGGCCTCACCTGTGCGGGCGATCTGGCAAACATGGGCTATTCCGTCACCGTCTTCGAGGCGCTCCATACCGCCGGGGGCGTACTGATGTACGGCATCCCGCAGTTCCGTCTTCCCAAGGAAATTGTGCAGCAGGAGATTTCCGATCTGGAAGCCAAGGGTGTTGAAATAAAGACCGATATGGTCATGGGCAAGGTTTTATCGGTGGACGAACTCTTTGAAATGGGCTACGAAGCGGTCTTTATCGGTACCGGCGCGGGACTTCCCAACTTTATGGAAATTCCCGGCGAGGGATTGGTGGGAACCTATTCCGCCAACGAATTTCTTACCAGAGTGAATCTGATGAAAGCATACCGCAGCGAATATGACACGCCGATCAACCAGCTTAAAAATGTCGCGGTGGTCGGCGGCGGAAACGTGGCGATGGACGCCGCGCGTACAGCCAAACGGCTCGGTGCGGAAAACGTTTATATTGTCTACCGCCGCGCGGAAGAGCAGATGCCGGCGCGCAGGGAAGAAATCCATCACGCGAAAGAGGAAGGCGTCATTTTCAGCCTGCTTCGTAACCCGGTTGCCATTCACGGCGATGAAAACGGCAGGGTAAAGTCCATCGAGTGTGTGGAAATGGTACTCGGCGAACCGGACGCCTCCGGCAGAAGCAAGCCGGTGGAAAAAGAAGGCTCCAACTTTGAAATCCCGGTCGACTGCGTTGTTATGGCAATCGGCAATTCACCCAATCCGCTGATCCGTACCTCAACGGAAGGACTGGAGGCCAACAGCCGCGGCTGCATTGTCGTGGAAAGCGATACCATGGCCACGACCCGCGAGGGCGTTTATGCCGCAGGCGACGCTGTCAGCGGCGCGGCAACGGTTATTCAGGCGATGGGCGGCGGAAAGCAGGCGGCCCAATCCATCGACCAATACATCAAAGCGAAAGCGCATTAGGATAATTCATTCAATTACAAATAGAAAAGCTGAGATATTGTAACTCAATGCAATATCTCAGCTTTATTTTATTTACCCATTCATGATCTCCTTACCGGTTTGCAAGACTGTTTTTGGCCGGAGTATTTTGACGTAATTTACTATTTACAATTATCGTAATGACCAGCGAAAGTATGCCGCCTATGGCAAAAGGTATAAGACTGCTGTAAATATTAAAGCTATATTCAATCGATGAAGTAACATTTGACAGGACATACCTTATTCTCAGTACGGTTATCAGCGCGCCAATCAGATAAAATAACAGCCACTTTGAATTGCTGTACTGTTTTACGGAAAGCAGAATCCATGCGGCACTAATTGGTAAAATCACAAATAATGAGCGGATTAAAAAAGTGAGTTTCATAATAAAATCTTTTGCCTGCTGAATAGTACCGTTAAAATCGAAGCTTACCGACAGATAAGCTAAAAACAGAATACCAACAGCGATAATAAACAAGAAGAATGATGTCGTAATCCGGTATACCTTCTTATTACTGAGCAGCGATTTAAAATGATTATCCATAGTGCTTCTGCCTCCCATTTTATTGATTCTTATTTGGATTATAGCAAAATAATTCATAATGTCAATAGAATAATAAAAACTCCTGCACCTTGACAAAATCGGACATGGAAAACGGAATCCTGATATTTTGGTATCTTCCACAGCTTGCCAACATATTTATTATCGGATTAATAAATCAGCTGGAGGAATTATCGTGAGAGAATATTATAACGGTTATAAGGATGAATATTACGACAACGAGGAGTTGGAAGAAACCGAAGAGGAGATTAAGGAAAAAAACGAGAAAAAAGTGCGCACACGGCTCCTGACGATTATTCAGATAACCGTCTGCTCTATTATCTTAATGACCGCCCTGTTCCTGAAGTTTTCTGGATCAAACGCCTACGCCGTAATCAAAAACTGGTATCTGACAAGTGTCAGTCAGACGATCATTCCCGATGAAAGAATCGAGAATGTAAAAAACAGGGTGATTGAGCTGTTCCCGGCGCCAAGCTCGCAGCAGCCGGCAGCTTCAAGAGCAAGTTCCGCTTCTCCGCAGAGTGCGGCTCCGCAAAGCGGTGCTGTTCAAAGTGCGCTAAATTCTCAGGGCACAGCAAATTCCCAGAACGCGGTAAATTCGCAAAATGCGGAAAACCAGCAGAATACGGCGGATTCCAAGCAGGCGGTGAACACTCCGGCAGCGGATAACACGCAGCTGCTCAACTGATGGCTTTTACGATAAACGGCTGCCGGATCACCGTCAGCTTTTATTTTGCCGCGCTGCTGACGGCGGTTCTGCTTTGTGACCGCGGCGGCATGGCGTTTGCGGGCATACTTGCGGCGGCGCTTCATGAAATCGGCCATCTGACGGTCATGCGAATATTCCGGGTAAAGCCGTCGCTGATCCGCTTTACTCTGTTTGGGATTGACCTTGTAAAATCGGACTGCGCCGGGCACAGCTATTGGCATGACGCGCTGATTTCCCTTGCCGGTCCCGGTATAAATATTGCCGCGGCGCTGCTGCTGCGCCTGTTTTTGATTGAAGCCGGGAATCCGTTCCTTGCAGCGAATATTGCATTTGCCCTGTTCAACCTGCTGCCGATTGAGCCGCTGGACGGGGGCCAGGCTTTGTATTGCATCCTCTGCACGAGATTCCATGCGGAGCAGGCCGAAAAAGCGGTTTCCGTCCTTTCATTCCTTGCATTAATGCCGCTTGCCGCAGCCGGGTTTCTGGTTCTGTTCCGTTCTCCATGGAATTTTACCTTGCTTCTGACATGCGGCTATCTTATGGTACTCCTGGCTTTAAAAAACGGCAGGTACTATTGATTTGCATTCCGTCCGCGCGGGCAGTATAATAAATAAATACACGAAATGTGCGGAGGATTGGAATGATAAGTCAGAAAATCGAAAAACTGCTTGCCAATGTGCAGAAGCCCGGCAGATATGTCGGCGGCGAGCTGAACAGCATTGTCAAAAACCGTGACGAAATCGACGTGCGGTTTGCCTTTTGCTTCCCGGATATTTACGAGGTGGGGATGTCGCACCTCGGAATGAAAATATTGTACAGCCAGCTTAACACCGTGCCGTATGTCTGGTGTGAACGCGTTTTTGCTCCCTGGGTGGATATGGAGGAGCAGATGCGCAAAAATCATGTCCCGCTTTACGCTCTGGAAAGCGGAGACAGCCTTGCCGAATTTGATATCATCGGCTTTACGCTTCAGTATGAACTCAGTTTTACCAATATTCTGAATATGCTTGATTTAGCCGGGGTTCCGCTCCTGTCCAGCGAGCGCAAAGGCCTTTCCCAGCTGGTTGTAGCGGGCGGGCCGTGCGCCTGCAACGCGGAGCCTCTGGCTGATTTTGTCGACCTCTTTTTTATCGGAGAAGGGGAGGAAGTTGACTGCGAAGTAATTGAGCTTTACAGGGAATTTAAAATGAAAAACGGCACAAAAGAAGATTTTCTGATTGCCGCTTCGAAAATTGAAGGAGTTTATGTGCCGTCCCTCTATGACGTTTCTTATAACGACGATGGAACGGTCAAAGCCGTTACATCAAAATGCGGCGCACCGGCATCTGTGAAGAAGCGCGTGATGATGGACATTGACCATTCCTATTTCCCGGATAAATTTGTAGTGCCGTATATCGAAATCGTGCACGACCGCACCGTGGCGGAAGTGCTGCGCGGCTGCATCCGCGGATGCCGGTTCTGTCAGGCAGGCTTTCTCTACCGCCCTTTCCGGGAAAAGTCGGTTGAAGTAATCGACAAACAGTGCCGCGATCTGTGCGAAAGCACGGGCTATGATGAAATTTCGCTTTCCTCGCTCAGTACGAGCGACCACTCAAAAATCAACGAGCTGCTTGACCGGCTGCTGATCTGGACCGAAGCGGAAAATACCGGCGTATCACTGCCGTCCCTCCGTGTGGATGCTTTTTCCACTGAGATGATGAATAAAATCAAGTCGGTGCGCAGAAGCGGGCTTACCTTTGCGCCGGAGGCCGGAACGCAGCGCTTAAGGGACGTCATCAACAAAAACGTGACGGAGGAGGAGCTGCTCAAAACCGTCAACAGCGCGTTTGTCGGGGGATGGACAACCATCAAGCTTTATTTTATGATTGGGCTTCCCACCGAAACAATGGAGGATATTGAGGGGATCGCGGATCTCGGCCAGAAGGTTGTGGACGCATTTTACAGCAATCCGAATAAACCGAAGGGCCGGTCGGTCAAGGTTACAGTCAGCGCCTCCTCGTTTGTACCCAAGCCGTTTACGCCGTTCCAGTGGGAACCGCAGGATACCATTGATATGCTCCATAAAAAGCAGCGCCATCTTCTTGCTTCAGTGAAAACACATAAAATCGAACCAAGCTGGCACGACGCCGACACCACGTTTCTGGAGGCGGTTTTCGCCCGCGGCGACAGGCGCCTTTGCAGCGTACTGCTGGAGGCGCACAAAGCCGGGTGCAAAATGGACGGCTGGAAGGACTTTTTCTCCCTGCCGAAATGGCTGGAGGTTTTTGAAAAATGCGGCATAGACCCCGCGTTTTACGCAAACCGCAGAAGAAGCTTCGACGAGGTGCTGCCGTGGGATCACATTGATTACGGAATTAAAAAATCCTTCCTGATTGAAGAATGCAAAAAAGCGTATGCCGATACAACCACGCCGAACTGCCGCGAGCATTGTTCCTCCTGCGGCGCCGCCTGTTTTAAAGGAGGAATCTGCTGTGAAAGACGTTAGAATCTGGTTTAAAAAGATCGGTTCGGCGCGCTATATTTCCCACCTTGACCTGAACCGCTGCATGTCCCGCGCAATTCGGCGGGCAAAAATCCCGCTCTGGTACACGCAGGGTTTTAATCCGCACGCGTTCCTGACCTTTGCGCTTCCGCTTTCGCTCGGAACCGGAGGGGAACGTGAAAGCATGGATATCCGGCTGGATGACGATACCATCACCCGTGAGGAACTGATTGAAAGGCTGAATAAGGCTCTGCCGGACGACATCCCGGTTTTTGATGTGACCGAACCGGTAATGAAACCGGGGCAGATCGCTTACGCCAAATATACGGTTTTTCTTGATACCGGGGACAAAAGCCCGGAAAAAACGGCGGAAGAAATCAGGAGCCTGTTTCAGAGCGCAGAGGTTGTTGTACCCAAGCACACAAAGGCCGGCATGATCGATCTTGATATCCGCCCGTATCTGAACCGGGTGGAGGTAACGGCAAAAGACACCGGGGTGGAGCTGCAGGCCATGCTGCCCGCCGGGAGCAATTTTAACATTAATCCCACGCTGCTGAACGATGCTGTCAAAAAGTACTTAAATTTAGACTTTTATGCGGATATTTTAAGAAAGAATTTGTACGACGGGAATCTTAAAATATTTGAATAATCTGAAAAAAAATATTGCACCTTTTGGCGCATTGTGGTATGATATATAGGCATTTGGAAACCGTCGGCTTGTTCCGATGGGGTTCAATGCCCGGTTTAACCGAGACATTGAGGCGGACAGTCCTCTGCCGTATTCGGCACGAATGTCTGAATTTTAGGAGGAAATTTATCCATGGATGCACTGAAATTAATTGCTGAGGATTCAGTAAAAAAAGAAATGCCGCAATTTGAAATCGGCGATACCATTAAGGTAGACGTTAATATTCGCGAAGGCGACAGAGAAAGAATTCAGGTTTTTGAAGGAACCGTTATCGCCCGCAAAGGCAGTGGAATTTCCGAGACTTTCACCGTTAGACGCGTATCCTACGGCGTCGGCGTAGAAAGAGTTTTCCCGGTTCATTCCCCGAATGTCAAAGGCGTTTCAATTATCCGTAAGGGCCATGTCCGCAGAGCAAAGCTCTATTACCTGCGTGATCGTGTTGGTAAAGCGGCTAAGGTTAAAGAACAAATCAGATAACCAACGTACTTTAAGGGACATTAACGTGTCCCTTTTTTGCTATTATAAAGCTTTTCCAGGGAGAGCCAATTCAATTCGGGTGTTTAGCCTCTCCGGCTGATTATAAGCATTTCGGCGGTGTCCGGCAGAAAAATCGGACAGCGGGGCATCGGGAATTATTCAGAGATTTGAGGTGTAATGTTTTGGAACAGAACACGAATCAAAATGAAATGGACGGGAAAAATACGGTTCATGGCTTTACCGCGGCCTGCTTTGAGTGGGTCGAGGCATTGATCCCTGCGCTGATCGTTATCATCGTCGTGTTTACTTTTCTGTTTCGGGTAAATATTGTTGTAAACGGGCCTTCCATGGAACCGAACCTTATGGATGGCTACAAGGTATTTACATCCTGTGTGGAAAGAAATTTTACCCGCGGTGACATCGTTGTGATCGACAACCGGGGTACGTCTCTCAATATCCCGATTATCAAAAGAGTGATCGCGACGGAGGGACAGACCGTCGATATCGATTTCCAGACCGGGATCATAACGGTTGACGGCAAAGAGCTTGACGAGTCCGCCTACATTGAAAATGGTATTACAAAGGACAAGGGAGACGTGGACTTCCCGCAGAAGGTTCCGGCCGGCTGCGTTTTTGTGCTCGGCGACAACCGCACGATTTCGGAAGACAGCCGCTACAAGGCTGTGGGAATGATCGACCGACGCAACGTGATCGGCAAGGTGCATTTTATTATTATGCCGTTTTCCAATTTTGGCAAATTGAACTGAATCCGGTTTATCCCGCAGCTTTTGGGTCCTCTTGACTGCGGGTAAGCCTTATGAATAAAGGAGCTGTTCTCCATTGAATCAGAATTATACGGAGCAGGACGGCAGTGAGGCCTCGTTCCGTGTGCCGCAGAAAAGCAATTTTGTGAGTAATTGCTTTGAGTGGATAGAAGCATTGGTCACATCCCTGATCCTTGTTGTAATCCTGTTTACCTTCATTTTTCGGATTGTAAATGTCAGCGGCCCGTCCATGCTTCCGAATCTGAGGTCCAGGGACCGGGTGGTGCTTTCCAGCTATTTTTACAAGCCGCAGCGCGGCGACGTGGTCGTAATTACCCATTCGGCCAATTTTAACGAGCCGATTATCAAGCGGGTAATCGCATTGGAAAATCAGGTGGTAGATATCAACTACCTGACCGGATATGTTTCCGTGGACGGCAAAGAGCTTGACGAGTCCGCCTATATTCAAAACGGGATTACCACGCAGCAGTCGGATTTTAAATTTCCGCTTACGGTGCCAAAGGGGCATGTTTTTGTGCTTGGAGATAACCGCTCCGTTTCGAACGACAGCCGGTTCAGTGAAATCGGTATGATCGATGAAAGATATATCCTTGGCAAGGCGGAATACATTGTATTTCCGCTCAGCCGTTTCGGAAAAGTAAAATAATCATTTTAAGGAAGATATTGCGCAATGAGTGAAGCACAGTCTATACAATGGTTTCCGGGCCATATGACGAAAACCAAACGGCAGATCGAAAAAAGCCTGAAACTGGTGGATGCGGTCGCCGAGATAATCGACGCGCGGATTCCGGTCAGCAGCCGGAACCCGGTTTTAAGCAATCTGATCCAAAACAAGCCTCGCGTTATCCTGATGAATAAATGCGATATGGCCGATCCCGCGCAGACAAGCCGCTGGATCGAATATTATAAATCCAAGGGAATTCCTGCACTGCCCATCGACTGCCGCACCGGGAAAGGGCTGAACGGTTTTGTCCCGCTGGTGAAAGAGGTATTAAGCAACCGCATCGCTTCCTGGGAGGCGAAGGGAATGGTATGCCGCCAGATCCGGGTAATGGTCGTTGGTATCCCGAATGTCGGAAAATCTTCGCTGATCAACCGCCTCGCGAAAAATAGCAAGGCCAATGTTGAAGACAGGCCGGGCGTCACGCGCAACAACCAGTGGTTTACCATCGGCAAAGGTTTTGATCTTCTGGATACGCCGGGTGTGCTGTGGCCGAAATTTGATGATAAAACGGTCGGAGAACGGCTTGCATTTACCGGAGCCGTCAAGGATGACGTGGTGGATACCGAGCATCTGGCTTCACGCCTCTTGGAAGTCCTACGCGACAGTTACCAAGGCGCGCTGAAGCAGCGCTACAAGCTTGAAGATACGGACATTTCGGAATTAAAGGGCTATGAACTGCTTGAACTGATCGGGAAAAAGCGCGGAATGCTCGTTTCCGGCGGTGAAACAGACGTTGAACGCGCGTCCATCATGGTTTTGGACGAATTCAGAAGCGCAAAGTTAGGAAGGGTAACGCTTGAACAGGTTGGAAAATAAAGTTGACTGGTTCGCTTATGAAAGAGCGGCGGCGGAAAAAGGGTATCAGATTATCTGCGGCATCGATGAAGCCGGGCGCGGCCCTTTGGCCGGCCCCGTATTCGCTGCCGCAGTTGTTTTGCCTCAGGGCTTGCTGATCGAAGGGGTCAACGACTCCAAGAAGCTCAGCGAAAAAAAGAGGGAAAAGCTGTTTGAGGTCATCAAAGAAGAGGCGGTCAGCTGGTCGGTTGGCTTTGCCACAGAAACCGAAATCGATACGATCAATATTCTGCAGGCCACCTTTCTGGCAATGAAACGCGCCTGCAGTGAATTAGACATAAAGCCGGATTACGCGCTGGTGGATGGAAATCGGATGCCCCGGCTCGGCGTGGAAACACAGACCATTATCAAGGGCGATTCCCTTTCCCAAAGCATTGCCGCGGCTTCCATTCTTGCCAAGGTGAGCCGTGACCGACTCATGGTTGAAATCGATCAGATTTATCCGGAATACCAGTTTGCGAAGCATAAGGGGTATGGAACGGCTTTACATATTGAAATGCTCAAAAAATACGGCCCGTGCCCGGTACACCGTAAAACCTTTCTGAAAAACATATTGGGGGATGACAGCGGTGAACAGTCCAACCGGACAGCTGGGTGAGGATTATGCGGCGTCCCTTTTGGTGCAGAAAGGCTATCAGATCGTTGAACGCAATTATCATTCCAGATTTGGAGAAATCGACATCATCGCCCAAAACAGCAAATATATTGTATTTGCTGAGGTCAAAACGCGCGATGAAAACTATCAGGTCAGCCCGCTGGAGGCGGTTACGCCCGGAAAGCAGAAAAAGCTTTATAAAACAGCGCTGCTTTATCTGCAGTCACACCCTACCGGGCTGCAGCCGCGCTTTGACGTAATCGGCATAACAACAGCAGGCGGAAGCTTTGCCGTAAAATCCGCGGAACACATTGAAAACGCATTTTTCGGAGGAGGATACTATTGAAACTATTTGATCTGCACTGTGACACCATTTCAGACTGTTATAATAAAGATAAATCCCTTTATGACGGAGATCTGCACATATCCCTTGAACGCGGCAAAAAGTATTCCCCGTGGTTCCAGTGCTTTGCCATCTGGATTACGGACGACCGAAGAGGAAAGGTTGCGCTTGATTATTTTGACGCGGTACTGGGAAAACTTCATCAGGAAATCGCGCAGCATTCCGAGACCTTGATGCTCTGCAAAACAGCGGAGGACTTCCGCACGGCGGAGAAGCAGAAAAAAATCGGGGCAGTTCTTACTGTGGAAGGCGGCGCGGCTGCCGGCGGAAGTCTGGAGCGGCTGCAATATATGGCGGACTGTGGTGTAAAGGCAATGACACTTACATGGAATTCATCCTGCGAAATCGGCGACGGGGCGGGCGTGGAGCCTTCCAAAGGGCTGACAGAGTTCGGTAAGCGCGCTGTAAAAGAGATGGAACGCCTCAATATGGCGGTCGATGTTTCGCATGCGAGCGATAAGCTGTTTTATGATGTGGCGGAATGTACGAAGAAGCCGTTTATTGCCACACATTCGAATTCCCGCAAAGTCTGCGGCGGAAATCAGTGGGCCCGCAGACGGAACCTGACGGATGAGCAGTTCAATATCATAAAAAGCCGCGGCGGCATCGTCGGCGTGAATCTTGTTCCTGATTTCTTGAACGATTCCGGCGAGGCGACTGGCGAGGATATTCTGCGGCACATCGAGCATTTCCTTTCTCTGGGCGGGGAAAGATGCGTTGCGTTCGGCAGCGATTTTGACGGAACCGATCTGCCCAAGGGCTTTACCGGAATTGAATCGGTGGAAGAAGTCGCGGAGCTGATGCTTCACCATAATTACAGCGAAGCCCTTGTGAATTCGATTCTGTTTGATAATGCCTATCAATTTTTTCTTTCCCTTTGACAGAAATCATGATATATTGTAAAATACGGACAGAAAGAGCGAAAGGGGAATTACCTTGAATTATAAATCGACAAGAAGCAGCGGTGTGAACGTATCGGCGGCACAGGCGATTGCACAGGGAATCTGCGGCGACGGAGGGCTTTTCGTACCGGAAAAGCTGCCCTGTTTTTCCTACGCCGACCTGTGTGAGCTGCAGAATCTCAGCTATACGCAGCGCGCCGAACGCATCTTATCCGGGTTTCTTACCGACTTTACCGCGGAGGAAATCCATGACTGCGTGACAGAGGCATACACCGGAGGGAAATTTGACGACGACCTGCCGGCGCCGCTTTCTCTGTTGCAGCGCGGCGGTTCCAGGCTGTATATGCTGGAGCTCTGGCACGGGCCTACCTGCGCCTTTAAGGATATGGCCCTGCAGCTGTTGCCGCATCTTCTTACTAAGTCCCTGAAAAAAATTAATTCCGATAAAACCGCCGTCATTCTGGTAGCCACATCCGGCGATACCGGCAAAGCCGCGCTGGAAGGCTTTAAGGACGTGGACAGCACGCGTATTCTGGTGTTTTATCCGCAGAACGGCGTAAGTCCCATGCAGCAGCGCCAGATGAACTCGCAGGAAGGCAACAACGTTTCCGTCTGCGCCATCGAGGGAAATTTTGATGACGCGCAGACCGGCGTAAAAAAGATTTTTACGGACGCGAAAATCAGGGAACTTTTGGCGGAAAACGGCATGATGTTCTCCAGTGCAAATTCCATCAACTGGGGCAGGCTTCTGCCGCAAATCGTCTATTATTTCTCCGCTTACTGTGACCTGATGGCGAACGGTGAAATCGACCGCGAGGGCAAAGAGGTCAATATCGTCGTTCCGACCGGCAATTTCGGCAATATTCTTGCCGCCTACTATGCGAAAAAAATGGGTCTGCCGGTTCATAAATTTATCTGTGCCTCCAATTCCAACAATGTGCTGACGGAATTTTTGAACACGGGCGTGTATAACCGCAACCGCCATTTTTACACCACAATTTCCCCGTCCATGGATATTCTGGTTTCCAGCAATCTGGAACGCCTGCTTTACGATCTTACAGGCGGGGACAGCGCAAAGGTTTCCGGCTGGATGAAGGAGCTTTCCGAAAACGGGGAATACCGGGTGGATAAGGAAATACTCGACCGGATTCATGAAAGCTTCTACGCGGGCTGCTGTGATGATGAAGCGACCGGCGCAACCATAAAAGAAGTTTTTGATTCGGAAAATTATCTCTGTGATACGCATACCGCAGTTGCCGTAAATGTTTACGGGCAATATGTAAAGGATACAAAAGATACCGAAACGCCGGCAATCATCGCCTCAACCGCTAGTCCGTACAAGTTTGCGGACAGCGTCCTGAACGCCGTTTCAGACAAATACAGCGCGGAACTGACCGAATTCGATAAGATTGCCGTGCTTTCCGGGCAAACGGGAACACCGGTTCCCGCGCCGATTGCAGAGCTGGAATCGAAGCCGCTCCGTTTCAGCCGGACCTGTCCCAAAAATGAAATGGGGGACATTGTTCTGAAAATGGCCGGCGTCAAGTAAAATTAAGAGAGGTTTTCATGTCACTGTTTGCTATTTCCGATTTGCACCTTTCGTTCGGCTGCGACAAACCCATGGATGTGTTTGAGGGTTGGCACAATTATACGGACCGGCTTGAAAAGAACTGGCGGGCGATTGTAAAGGAAGAAGATACTGTGGTCATTGCGGGCGACGTTTCCTGGGCGATGAAGCTGGAGGATACCGCTGAGGATTTTGCCTTTATTCATTCGCTTCCCGGAAAAAAGCTGATTTTAAAGGGCAATCACGATTACTGGTGGTCAACCAAAAAGAAAATTGAAGAATATCTTCAGTCAAAAGGATTCGGCACCATTGGGATCGTCCACAACAACGCGGTGTCCGTGGGAGATACGGCTGTCTGCGGTACGCGCGGCTGGCTCTACAATTCCCGTACTGCGGAAGACATGAAAATCGTGAACCGTGAGGTGGGCCGTCTGAACGCTTCCATCGACGACGCGGTAAGGCAGGGTGCGGAACCGGTTGTGTTTCTGCACTATCCGCCGGTTTACGACGGGGCCGTTTGCACGGAAATTCTTGAGGTGCTGAAAGGCCGGGGCATTAAAAAATGCTATTTCGGCCATGTTCACGGCAGTCAGGCTGCCCGGCGCGCGATTACAGGTGATTACGAGGGCATTAAGATGTATCTCATTTCCTGTGATTATTCCGATTTCACCCCGGTTTTGGTTAGGTGAACAATTTATTAATATTTCAACGAATATATAGAATAAATTTTTAACATGTGCTATAATATTCAAGATAATTTGCAATTTTGCAGGAGGAAATAAAAATGAGTTTAAAAGCATCCAATAAGATTGATACGAACCGCTATCAGCTTGAGGTCGGGGTTGATGCCGAAATATTCGAAAAAGCCGTTGACGCGGCTTTTCATAGACAGAATAAAAAAATAGCGATTCCCGGTTTCCGCAAGGGCAAGGCTCCCCGTGCTTTTGTTGAAAAATTTTACGGTGAACAGGTATTCTATGAGGATGCGATCAATGCTGTTTACCCCAACGCGCTTGACGAGGCGGTAAACGAAGCAAAACTCGAAATGATCGAAGATAAAGTTGATTTTGATCTGGTTTCCGCCGGCAAAGACGGCCTTGTTTTCAAAGCGACGATTACCACAAAACCGGAAGTGGAATTAAGCAGCTACAAGGGAATTGCGGCTGTCCGCAAGGCAGTGGAAGTAACCGACCAGGAAATCGACGATGAAATCAAAAAGGTTCAGGAGCGCAATTCCAGAATGGTTACGGTTGAGGACAGAGCCGCCCAGAACGGCGACATCACCGTAATCGATTTTGAAGGCTCCGTAGACGGCGTTCCGTTTGAAGGCGGCAAGGCTGAAAATTACAGCCTGACCCTCGGCGCGGGACAGTTCATCCCCGGCTTTGAAGATCAGGTTATCGGTCATAAAACAGGGGAAGAGTTCGATATCAATGTAAAGTTCCCGGAGGATTATCAGGCAGCCGATCTGGCTGGAAAGGATTCCGTATTTAAAATTAAGCTGCATGAAATCAAGATGAAGGAACTTCCGCAGGTTGACGACGACTTTGTGAAGGACGTAAGCGACTTTGACACGCTGGACAAATACAAAGAGGATATCAAGGCTAAGCTGGCCGCTGCCAAGGAAAAAGAAGCCGACGACGATGTTGAAAACCAGCTGATTGACTGTCTGCTGCAAAACATGAAAGCGGAAATTCCGCAGGCTATGTTTGAGAACAGAATCAACGAGGATATCCGCGAATTCGGTTACCGCCTGCAGTCCCAGGGCCTGAACGTGGATACTTATATGCAATATACCGGAATGGACAAGGACACGATCCGCAAGCAGTTCCAGCCGCAGGCCGAGCGCCAGGTAAAGGTGCGCCTTGCTCTGGAAAAGATCGCGAAGCTGGAAGCGATTCAACCGACGGATGCGGAAATCGAAGAAGAGTATGCAAAGCTTGCAAAGGCTTATGAAATTGACACGGAAAAGGTAAAGACCTTTATTCCGAAAGAAGAACTGGTAAAGGATATTGCGGTTGAAAAAGCAATCAATCTTGTACGCGAGAGCGCAATCATTGCCAAAGGTGGAAAATCCGCTGAATAAACCGTGTAATACCTGCCAATTATCACTTTATTGCAAGGCTACTGGAGGTGCTATCAATGAGTTTAGTCCCATATGTAATTGAACAGACAAACCGCGGCGAGCGTTCCTACGATATTTTTTCCCGTCTGCTGAACGACCGTATCGTCATGCTTACCGAAGAGGTAAACGATACGACTTCAAGCCTGGTTGTCGCCCAGCTTTTATATCTGGAGGGGCAGGATCCCTCAAAGGATATCAGCCTTTATATCAACAGCCCCGGCGGTTCCGTAACGGCCGGCATGGCGATCTATGACACAATGCAGTATATTAAATGCGACGTGTCCACCATCTGCATGGGTATGGCCGCCAGCATGGGCGCGTTCCTGCTTGCAGCCGGCGCAAAGGGCAAACGCTTTGCCTTGCCGAACAGCGATATTATGATCCATCAGCCGAGCGGCGGCGCGCAGGGGCAGGCCACCGACGTGATGATCCACGCCGACCATATCATTTCCACAAAGAAAAGGCTGAACCAGATTCTTTCAGAGAGAACCGGTCAGCCGATTGAGGTCATTACAAAGGACACCGAGCGCGATAATTTCATGACAGCCGAGGATGCTGCCAAATATGGCTTGATCGATAAGGTCATTTACAATCGATAATACGGTAAAGTAGGTTGGTGATAAAATGCCTAATAACGACGATACGAAAGAAAGAGGGATCTGCTGTTCCTTCTGTGGCAAACCGCAGAACGAAGCACGCCGCTTAATAGCCGGTCCGGGCGTTTATATCTGCGACGAGTGCATCGAGCTTTGCATGTCGATTCTTGATGACGAAAAAAACCTGTCCAACCGTAAGACTAGCTACAATGAGGCTGCGGCAGAGCTGCCAAAACCCCATGAAATCAAAAAGATGCTGGATGATTACGTAATCGGGCAGGAAAAAGCCAAGGTTGCTCTTTCGGTAGCTGTATACAACCATTACAAGCGCATTTACTACGGGAAAGACGATGTGGAGTTAACAAAAAGCAACGTATTGCTGCTGGGGCCCACCGGCGTAGGCAAAACCCTGCTGGCGCAGACTCTGGCGAAAATCCTTGACGTACCGTTTGCCATTGCAGACGCCACTACGTTGACGGAAGCGGGCTATGTCGGCGAGGATGTGGAAAATATCCTCCTGCGTTTGATTCAGGCTGCCGACTTTGATATTGAAAGAGCCGAACGCGGCATTATCTATATCGATGAAATCGATAAGATTGCAAGAAAGTCCGAAAATCCTTCCATCACAAGAGATGTAAGCGGCGAAGGCGTTCAGCAGGCACTTTTAAAGATATTGGAAGGGACGGTTTCCAACGTTCCTCCGCAGGGTGGAAGAAAACACCCGCAGCAGGAATTCCTGCAGATTGATACTTCCAATATCCTGTTTATTTGCGGCGGGGCTTTTGACGGTTTGAATAAAATTATCGAAAAGCGTACGGCGTCCTCAGCCATGGGATTCGGCGCTCAGGTCAAAAGCAGGGCGGAGCTCGACACAACCGCATGGATGCAGGAGGTTGTGCCGCACGATCTGGTTAAATTCGGTTTGATACCGGAACTGGTCGGCCGTCTTCCGGTCATTGCGTCGCTTGACGGATTGGATGAGGATTCCCTCGTAAAAATACTGACCGAACCAAAGAATAGTTTGATCAGTCAGTATAAAAAACTGTTTCAGCTCGATAAAGTTGAACTTGATTTTCAGCCGGGTGCTTTAAAGGCGATCGCCCAAAAGACTATTGAGCGCCGAACGGGTGCCAGAGGCCTGCGGTCTATTATGGAAGACCTGCTGACTAATCTCATGTATAACGTGCCTTCCGATTATACCGTGGAAAAGGTAACGATTACCGCCGATACGGTAGAGAAGGGTACGCAGCCGGAGATTGTTTACAATTCGGAGCGCAAGCCGGTGAAAATTAAGATCACAACTCCAAGGAAACGCGGCCGAAAAGATACCGCGTGATTTCGTTTCAGATTCATGGCTGTTGCGGAGTGGTAGCAAATTCGTTATCACTTGCAGCAGCCTTTTATACTAAAGGAGCAAACAATGGGTAAAAATCTTGAGCTAATAAAAAAAGAAGAGCACTCACTCCCGGTGCTTGCCCTGCGGGGACTGGTCATTTTCCCGGGTATGCTGCTGCAGTTCGACGTGGGCAGAAAAAAGTCGATCCTGGCTTTGTCCCACGCAATGGACGTAGACCAGCAGATTCTTCTCGTCGCCCAGAAAGATTTGGGTGACAACGAGCCGAACGGCGACCAGATTTACCAGGTTGGCGTAGTTGCAAAAATAAAGCAGGTTATCCGTCATACGGAGGAAGGTGTGCGCCTTTTCGCAGAGGGAATCGGCCGCGCTGAAATTGTTTCCGTCACCAGTGAAAGCCCGTTTCTTCTTGCGGAAGTCCGTGAGCTGGAAACAAAGGCTTATCGGCCCTCACATAAAACGGAGGCCCTAATCCGCTATACGCAGGACCTTTTTGAAGAATATATCCAGAACTACAGCCGTATTCCGCCGGATATTGTGATCGGCGTTGTACAGAAGAAGGACTGCGGCGAACTGGCGGATTATATCGCTTCGAATATCATGTTGGATTATGATAAGAAACAGGCGATACTCGAAGAACTTTCCCCTGTAAAAAGGCTGGAAAAGCTGGTAGACGAATTAAAAAATGAAATACAGGTTTTGTCCATTGAAACCCAGATCAGTGAAAAAGCGAAAGAATCTATCAATGAGAATCAGCGCGAATATTATCTCCGGGAACAGATGAGGGCAATCTCCGATGAGCTTGGAGAAGATGATAATCCGCAGGAAGAAGCCGACGATCTCCGCGAACGCATCGCGAAGATGAAGCTGCCGAAGCTGCAGAACGATAAGCTGATGAAGGAATGCGATCGGCTCTCAAAGATGCCGTATGGTTCCCACGAAGGCAGCGTGATTTTAAGCTATATTGAAACCTGTTTGGAGCTTCCGTGGAACACATCAAGCAAGGAACACATTGACCTTGAGAAAGCGCAGAAGGTGCTTGACCACGACCATTACGGACTTATCAAGGTAAAAGAGCGTATCGTCGAAGTGCTGGCGGTCAAGAAGCTTGCGCCGGATATCAGGGGGCAGATCATTTGCCTTGTAGGCCCTCCGGGCGTCGGAAAAACATCCATTGCCCGTTCCATCGCCAGAGCGGTTGGGCGCAGCTACGTGCGTGTGTCGCTCGGCGGCGTTCGGGATGAATCGGATATTATGGGGCACCGCAGAACCTATATTGGTTCCATGCCGGGCAGGATCATTTCCGCCGTCAAGCAGGCAGGCACCAATAATCCTCTGATTCTTCTCGATGAAATCGACAAGCTGGGCAACGATTTCCGCGGGGATCCCGCGTCCGCATTGCTGGAAGTGCTCGATTCCGAGCAGAACTCCGCCTTCTTCGATCATTATATTGATATGCCTTTTGACCTCAGCAAGGTAATGTTTATTACCACGGCAAACGATTACAGTGCCATTCCGGAACCGCTGCTTGACCGTATGGACGTTATCACGCTGGGCAGCTATACGCATGAGGAAAAGTTCCACATTGCCACAAAGCACCTGATTCCCAAGCAATTCAAAAAGCACGGAATCAGTTCCAAAATATTGAAAATTACCCCTGCCGCGGTTCATGAACTGATCGACGGGTACACACGGGAAGCCGGTGTCCGCAATCTGGAACGGCAGATTTCCGCAATCTGCAGAAAATGCGCCAAGAAGATCATCGAGCAGGCGGAAACCAAAATTACCGTTACTCCCAAGAATCTGGAAGAGCTGTTAGGTCCCAGAAAATTCAAGGCCGACGAACTGGTTAAAACCGATATGGTCGGTCTGGTAAACGGCCTTGCGTGGACCAGCGTCGGAGGGGAAATGCTCCCGATTGAGGTTGCGGTTATGGACGGTACCGGCAAGCTTGAGCTGACCGGCTCGCTCGGCGACGTCATGAAGGAATCGGCCAGAACAGCGATCAGCTGTATCCGCACACGTGCGTCAAAGCTTGGGATCAGCCACGACTTTTACAGTAATTATGACATTCATATCCATGCTCCGGAGGGCGCGATTCCGAAGGACGGCCCATCGGCGGGCACGGCGATGGCTACCGCGATCACTTCCGCGCTGACCAATATCCCGGTAAAGCACGATATTGCCATGACGGGTGAAATTACCCTGCTGGGCAGAGTCCTGCCGATCGGCGGGCTGAAGGAAAAGACGATGGCTGCCTACCGTTCCGGAATCAAAACGGTCATCATCCCCGCGGACAATGTATCCGATCTGGCGGAAATCGATAAGGCGGTGAAGGACTCCGTAAAGTTCCTGCCCGTTGAAAAGATCGACCAGGTGCTGGAAGCGGCGCTGACAAAGATGCCGGAACCCCTGCCGCCCGAAAAGAAAATTTCCTCCGAAATACTTCCCAATACGCCTGCCCAGCCTGCCGGAGCCGCATCGGGCATCCTGCAGTAACGGGGGAAGAGAATGAACTTTGATAAAGCTTATTTCGAGTCTGCATCGGGCAGGATTGATCAGCTTCCGGAATCAACCGTACCTGAAATCGTCTTTTCCGGCCGTTCAAACGTCGGAAAGTCCTCTTTGATCAATAAGCTCCTAAACCGGAAAGCGCTGGCAAGGGTCAGCGCGAAGCCCGGTAAAACCGGAACCATAAACTTTTATAATATTCTGAATTGCAGACTGGTGGACCTTCCCGGATACGGTTATGCGAAGGTTTCCCGGTCTGAAAAGCTGCGCTGGGCGGAGCTTGTGGAAGGCTATCTGCAAGCGTCGCGCAATAGGAAGCTGGTTTTTCAGATCATTGATATACGGCATGAACCCACCGCGGACGATCTGAACATGATTCATTTTCTGCTGGACACCGGCTGCAGTTTTGTCCTTGTGGCGACGAAAAGCGATAAGCTGAGCAATGCGCAGCGCGCCGCCCGGCTTGAGGAGCTTCAGCGGTTCTTTGAAGACATCGAAGGCCTGAAAATCATTCCCTTCTCTGCGGTTACCGCGGAGGGCGCGGAGGAAATCCGCGGCATCATAGACGGCATATGCGGTTGAAGCTCAGACTGACAACAAAGTCGCGCAGGCCTTGTCCAGCCTGCGCGGGATATTTTCAGCGAAACATGGTGGGTTATAAGTTGACCTAATTTTGATTTTAGATTTATCAGTACTGCTGTTTTGTTTGAATAAAACATTTTTCTTTGCAATAAGATTTAGAAATGCAGCAGAATTAACAGAAAAAAAGTCCTTATTTGCAGTATGATTCCTTAATTTCACTTTACTTTTACACTTTTCTATGCTAAAATTTTATCTTGTTAAAAAATATATAAGGAGTGAAAATTTTTGAATTCTAAAATCAAAGACGACAGTGTCGATTTCCTATTTAAAGCAGTTCTGTCTTTAAACACGATTGAGGAGTGCTATGATTTCTTTGAGGATCTGTGCACCGTTCCTGAAATAAAAGCAATGTCGCAGCGCCTTTTAGTCGCCCATATGCTGAGCACAAAGCGTGTTTACAGCGATATCGTGGCGCAGACCGGCGCTTCCACCGCAACCATCAGCAGAGTGAACCGTTCGCTGAACTACGGATGCGACGGCTATGATCTCGTTTTCAAGAGAATCGAAGACGGCGAAAAGGCGAAATGAGCTATTCAACTTTTGCGCTGTATTACGACTGCCTTACGCATAATGTCGATTACGCACGGCGCGCGGAGTATTTCTGTACGCTGATGGAGCAACTGGGCCACAATGCCGGAATTACCCTGGACCTTGCCTGCGGTACCGGTAGCCTTACCGTGGAGCTGGCAAAGCGGGGGCTCGATGTCTATGGAATCGACGGTTCGCCTTCCATGCTTTCGGTCGCGCAGCAGAAAGCAGCCGACGCGGGGCTGAATATCCTGTTTCTGTGCCAGCAGATGCAGTCGATCGACCTGTACGGCACGGTTGATACTGTGATCTGTGCTTTGGACAGCATTAATCATCTGACGGGCGAAAACGATGTTCAAAAAACATTTGAACGCGTATCCCTTTTTTTGAACCCCGGCGGATATTTCATCTTTGACATAAACACAATTTACAAACATAGATATGTTCTTGCCAATAACACATTTGTTTATGACACGGAAGACGTCTACTGCGTATGGCAGAACCGGTATGAGGAGAAGACGAACCGTGTCGCGATTTCCCTTGATTTTTTTGGCCGGCAGGGGAACGAATATTACCGATCCTCGGAGCAATTTTACGAGCGGGCGTACTCTATGGAATGGATTGTTTCCGCACTTGAAAAAGCAGGACTGGAAGCGGTTGGCCTGTATGACGACCTCAGCTTTCAAAAGCCCGGCGATAAAACAGAAAGAACGATTGTCGCGGCAATCAAGAAATAAAGGATTATTCATATGGACAGAATTATTCGGTGCATTACTTCAAACGGCGGAATTATGGCTGCCGCCATCGACTCTACCTATATGGTTGCCACAGCGCAGCAGATTCATCAGACCAGCGGCGTAGCCACGGCGGCGTTCGGCAGGCTGCTTACCGCCGCCTCCATGATGGGCGCTATGCTGAAAAAAGGAAACGCAAGCCTTACCCTTAAAATTAACGGGGGAGGCCCCCTTGGCACGGTCACGGCAATCTCGGACAGTCACGGCAACTGCCGCGGATGTATTGATCATCCGGAAATTGAGCTTCCCCTTAAACCGAACGGAAAGCTCGACGTGGGCGGCGGCATCGGAAAAAGTGGAATCCTCGGCGTAATGCGCGATTACGGTGAGGGAAGCCCCTATATCGGGCAGGTAGAGATTCAAACCGGAGAAATCGGGGATGATCTTACCTATTATTACGCTACCAGTGAACAAATTCCTACTGTTTGCGCGTTGGGCGTGCTGGTGGATAAAACGGATATCCGTCATATCCTTGCGGGCGGGATGCTAATACAGGTTTTGCCGGGCGCGGACAACGCGGAGATAGCGCAGCTTGAAAAGAACGTAAACGAGATGGAACCTGTAACCACGATGCTCGCAAAGGGTATGAGCATCGAGGAGATGTGCAGAACGGCTCTTAAGGGCTTTGAAATGGAAATTCTGGACGAATTCAAAGTTGGTTACGCCTGCAACTGCAGCAAAGAAAGGCTGGAGAACGCGATTGCCACGTTGAAGCCGGAAGAGATTCTGTCGCTTGCCGATGAAACAGGCTGCGCGGAGGCAAAATGTCCGTACTGCGGCCATGTTTATACACTAACCAAGGAAGAACTGGCTAAAATATCAGCCAATAAAAAACAATAAAACAAGAAAAAATTAAAAAAATCCAATTTTAGTGTTGACATCCGGCACAATATATAGTATTATATAACACGTCGCTGATGAAGACGCGGCGCAAAAACGACGGGAGCATAGCTCAGCTGGTTAGAGCACCTGCCTTACAAGCAGGGGGTCATAGGTTCGAGTCCTATTGTTCCCACCATTGATGGCTCGGTAGTTCAGCTGGTTAGAACGCTAGCCTGTCACGCTAGAGGTCGTCGGTTCGATCCCGATCCGAGTCGCCAATTTGCCTCTGTAGCTCAGTCGGTAGAGCAGGGGACTGAAAATCCCCGTGTCGGTGGTTCGATTCCGCCCGGAGGCACCATTTATGCGAATGTAGCTCATCTGGTAGAGCGCCACCTTGCCAAGGTGGAGGTAGCGAGTTCGAGCCTCGTCGTTCGCTCCAATTATTTGGCGTCATAGCCAAGCGGTAAGGCAAGGGTCTGCAAAACCCTGATTCCCCAGTTCAAATCTGGGTGACGCCTCCACAGGTAACAAAGCCCCTCAAAAGCATTGCTTTTGAGGGATTTTTTGTACCTTTTTTCGGGCGCAGGTGGGGGCGCGTGAATAAAAATGTTGAATAAATAACGCCAAAATGGTAGAATAATCTATTATGGGGCAGGTGTATAATTTGAGTATCAAAAATTGGAGAGTTATTCCGTGCGATTATAATTCTTCCGCGAAACTTGCCGAAGAGATGGATATTCCGAAGCTGCTTGCGGCACTTCTGATAAGCCGCGGAATTACCGAACCCGGGCAGGCTGAGGCGTTCTTCCATTCAGGGCTGGATTTATCGGACCCTTTTTTAATGGCGGATATGGGAAAAGCCGCCGAACGCATTCTGAGCGCGATCGATCACTTTGAAAAAATCGCGGTTTACGGCGATTATGATGCCGACGGCGTTACCTCCACCGCCATGCTGTATTCCTATCTGGAGTCTTGCGGCGCGAATGTGATGTATTATATACCGGAGCGCGAAGGGGAGGGCTACGGCCTGAATCGGAACGCCATCGATACTCTTCACAATCAGGAGGTAAGCCTGATTGTTACAGTGGATAACGGCATTTCTTCGGTGGAAGAAGTCCGTTACGCGAACAGCCTTGGCATGGAAGTTGTTATTACGGATCACCACCGTCCGCGCGAGGTATTACCTCCCGCGTGCGCGGTAGTCGATCCTTACCGCAGCGACTGCAGCAGCCCCTATAAGGATTTTTCCGGCGTCGGCGTCGCGTTTAAGCTGATTATGGCGCTTGAGGGCAGGGACTGCGACCTGACTGCTTTAATTGAAAATTACGCCGATCTGGTTGCAATTGGGACCATCGGGGATATTGTTCCGCTTACCGGGGAAAACCGCGGCTTTGTAAAAGCGGGGTTAAAACTCATATCCCGTACCGACCGTGTCGGTCTGCAGGCCCTGATTGAACAGGCAGGCTTGGAAGGGCGCAGCCTGACCGCAACCAATGTGGCGTTTACCCTGGTGCCGCGTATCAATGCCACGGGCCGGATCGGGTCTCCAGATCGGGCGGTACGCCTGCTGATTTCCGAGTTCCCGGAGGAAGCCGGGGAACTGGCCTCCGATATCTGCGACGATAACGATTACCGGCGCCAGATCGAAAACGAGATTTTTGAGAAGGTTCTTGAGCAATTCAGGAAAGACCCGCAGCGCCTTTTTGACCGCGTTCTGGTGGTTGCCGGGGAAAACTGGCATCATGGCGTGATCGGAATCGTTTCTTCAAAAATTACCGACCTCTTTGGAAAACCCAGCGTCATCATTTCCTTTTCCGGAGGGGAAGCGAAAGGTTCCGGCAGAAGTGTGGAAGGCTTTTCCCTTTTTGAAGCGGTATGCTCTTGCGAAAAGCTTCTTACAAAGTTCGGGGGGCACCCGATGGCCGCTGGGGTCACGCTGCCGACTGAAAATATTGAGCCGTTCCGGGAAGCAATCAACCGGTTTGCCGCCGAGCATTGCCGCATGATGCCGGTACAGACCGTGAACATTGATTATCTGTTGCGGCCGGAGGAACTGACACCCGATCTGCCGCGCTGCTTAAAAGCGCTTGAGCCGTTCGGCATGGGCAACCCTTCTCCACTTTTTGGTATCTTCGGCGCGACTCTTGCCGATATTACTCCGGTCGGCGGCGGCAAACACCTGCGTGTAAGCGTGACAAAAGATAATTATACACTGCGCTGTATGAAGTTTTTTACAACGCTTGAGGAATTCCCTTATCGTACCGGCGACGTTCTTGACCTTGCTGTGACGTTGGAAGCAAAGGAATACAACGGAAAGAATACACTTTCGATTTTTATTAAGGACATGAAGCTCTTCGGATTGAAGGTCGAAGAGGTTCTGCAGGGAATGGCGGTTTATGAAAAATTCCGCAGGGAAGAGACAGTCACCGAAAAAGAAAAGGAAAGCCTCATTCCCAGCCGAGACGAATTTGCTGTAATCTATCGCTATCTCCAGAAAGAGAATGGCTTCTGCGGCAGCCCGGAAGTGCTTTTAGGCCACCTTGGCTGTCTTTCCGTCGGAATTCAAAAGCTTTTATTCGGGCTGGACGTTCTTGCCGAGCGTGGCCTGATTCTTCTTGATAAATCAGAGATTACATACAAAATCAAAATGGTTTCCGTATCCCAAAAAGTGAACCTGCTTGATTCTAAAATAATACGGACACTGCAAATTATGGGAAAGGACGGTGAATAACATGGCATGGCCGCTTAAAACTTATGACGACTTGCTCGCGTTGATCAAAGCAAGTGAACGCGATTATGACATGAAGGTGATTGACCGCGCTTACCAGCTTGCGCTCAAGTCCCATGAGGAGCAGAAACGCCTTTCCGGTTCACCGTATATTTCCCATCCCGTTGCCGTTTCCTGTATTCTGGTGGAGCTCGGTATGGATACCGAATCTGTCGCGGCAGGGCTCCTGCACGACGTTGTTGAGGATACGCCGGTAAACCTTGAGCAGATAAAAAAAGAATTCGGTCCCGAAATTGCGAATCTGACCGACGGCGTTACCAAACTCGGCCGTATTCCGTATTCTTCACGTGAGGAACAGCAGGCGGAAAATCTGCGTAAAATGCTGATTGCCATGGCGGACGACATCCGCGTAATCATCATCAAACTGGCTGACCGTCTCCATAACATGCGCACCATCGAGTTTATGCCGCCACAGAAGCAGCGCGACAAGGCGCTTGAAAATATGGAGGTTTACGCTCCCATCGCACACCGCCTCGGTATCCGTGCCGTAAAGGAGGAGCTGGAGGACCTTTCCCTCAAATGTCTTGACCCGGTCGCCTATCAGGAAATTGAGAACAGCCTGGCACTGCGGAGCAGCGAACGGAAAGAATTTATCGAGCTGACAAAAAAGCGCATCATAGAACGCATGACGCCGATCATTCCGAATGTTTACCTTGAGGGCCGCGTAAAAAGCATTAATGGGATTTATCGCAAAATGTTTATCCAGAACCATTCCATGGATGAAATTTACGATATTTATGCGGTGCGTGTGATCGTTGATACGGTAAACGACTGCTATAACGTGTTAGGTGTTATTCACGACATGTTCCGGCCGATTCCGAACCGCTTCAAGGATTATATTTCTACGCCGAAACCGAATATGTACCAGTCACTCCATACCACCGTGATCGGCAAGGAGGGCATCCCGTTTGAAGTCCAGATACGCACCTGGGAAATGCATCATACCGCCGAATACGGTATTGCCGCGCACTGGAAATATAAGCTCGGTCTGAACGGCGCAAAGGGTGATTCTCTGGAACAGCGCCTTGCGTGGATTCGGCAGATGCTGGAAAATCAGAAGGACAACGAGGATGCGACCGACCTTGTCCGCACCATCAAATCCGATCTCGCGCCCGACGAGGTTTTTGTATTCACGCCGAAAGGCGATGTAATCAGCCTTCCTTCCGGTTCTACGGTGATTGATTATGCGTATGCCATTCACAGCGCCGTAGGGAACCGTATGACCGGCGCAAAGGTAGATAAGCGCATTGTCCCTATCGATTACCGGGTCAAGACCGGCGAAATTATCGAAATTATCACCTCAAAGGAAACGCACGGGCCAAGCCGCGACTGGCTTAAAATTGTAAAAACGAGCGAGGCGCGCAACAAAATCCGCGCGTGGTTCAAAAAGGAAAAACGCGAGGAAAATATCATAGAGGGCAAAGCGGAACTGGAACGTGAGTTCCGGCGCAACGGCATCGAATTGACCGATGCCGAACTTGCCGCCGTGCTTGAAAAAATCGGTGCAAAGCAGAACTGTACTTCCGCGGATGACGTCTATTCCGCAATCGGATACGGCGGTATTCAGCTGTGGAAGATCATGCCGAAAATTAAGGAAGACTATCTAAAAGTGAAGCGTCCCGCGCCTCCGATGGTGACTGCCCCGCAAAAACCGGCTGTTCGCAAGCCGATCGGCGGCGTTACGGTGGATGGCATGGACAACTGCCTGATCAAGTTTTCCCGTTGCTGCAACCCGCTTCCGGGCGATGATATCATTGGATTTATTACCCGTGGCTTCGGCGTTTCCATTCATAAACGCAGCTGTTCCAACGTGCCGCAGGATATCAGCGAAGCTCCGGAGCCGGAAAGATGGATTCGCGCGCACTGGACGGGTGACGTGAAAGAAGAATTCAAGTCCACTTTAGAAATTATCGCGAACGACCGTTCCGGCCTGCTGGCGGACGTAACCCAGCAGCTCTTCAATATGCACATTTTTATTCATTCGCTGAACTCCAGGGAAACCAGGGACGGCAGCGCGATTATTTACGCTACCATAACCATAAACGGCCTCGAACATCTGAAAGGCATTATATCGAAGCTGTCCAACATTGAAGGAATCATGTCCATCCGGCGTTCTTAATGAAACGCTTGTGGTGCTCAAATGATTTAAAACAATGACACAAATTTCTGATCCGAAGATATTATAATAGATAACGGAGGAACTGTATTTAGCATGAGAATTATGAGAATTGCCGGCGGGCTTCTGCCTACCAACTGTTATCTGCTGACGGATGATCATACCGGCGCGACTGCCGTTATTGACCCCGGATTTGAAAGCGCTGAGCTGACAAAAGCCGTAACAGATGCCGGAATTGAAAATATCAAAGCCATTTTGCTGACTCACGGGCATTTTGATCATATCATGGGAGTAAGTAAAATTAAAAAGCTGACCAACGCCCAAATTTACATTCATTCCGAAGATATGATGTTTACCTCCGATCATTCTCTGAATCTTTCCGGCATCATTATCCCGGAAAAGGTGGACGCATTTACTGCGGATGTGCCCCTGAACGACGGGGATAAAATTGAACTTGGAAACCTTACGGTTCGTGTCATGCACACGCCGGGCCATACCATCGGCGGCTGCTGCTACATTGTGGAAGATGCCATTTTTACCGGAGACACCATGATGAAATGCAGCTGCGGCAGAACCGACTTTCCTACCGGGAGTTACCCGCAGATGCTTGATTCGCTCAAACGGCTGAAAAATCTGGAGGGCGATTACCACATTTATCCTGGTCACTAAAGCGACACGACTCTGGAGTACGAAAGAAAACATAATCCGTATATGGGAAGCGCTGCTTATGACATTGCTTATTGACGGGCACTCTTTCCATTATGAGATGGAAAATCTATGCCGCGTTTTTCTGCCTTATGAAAAAATAACGGTTACCTCGGAAATCTGTGAAGATAAAATCCTTGTTTACACCGGATTGAATAAAAAAGAAGAAGGTACCCTGATTACGGTCAGCCTGAAATCCGGCTCTTTCCAGAAGGAAAACAGCGAGCTGGTCCTAAAGGAAGAAGCCGCGGATGAACGGGAGCTGGAAAGGCGCATGGCGGTTCTTCTGTTCCGCGTTTTTGCAGAATACAGCGGCTTTACGCCCAAATGGGGCATTCTTACCGGGGTAAGGCCGATTAAGCTGCTGCGCGGTATTGTTGACGACATGGGGCGGGAGAAAGGGCTGGACTATTTTCAGTCCGGATTGCTGGTCTCAAAGCAGAAAACAGAGCTCAGTCTTGCAACCATGCTTCGTGAGGAAAAACTGCTTTCCCTATCAAAGCCGGATTCCTTCAGCCTTTATATTGCCATTCCCTTTTGTCCCACGCGCTGTTCCTACTGTTCCTTTGTATCCTCTTCCGTGGAAAAAACCATGAAGCTGATTCCAAAGTACCTTGCGCTTTTATGCGAAGAAATCGCGCATACAGCGGAGGTGGCCGCAGGCTTGGGACTACGTTTGGAATCCGTCTATGTCGGCGGGGGAACGCCGACAACACTTTCCGCGGAGCAGCTGGAAACTCTTCTCGATACGGTGCGCAGCTGCTTTGACCTTTCCTTCTGCCGCGAGTTTACGGTGGAGGCCGGCAGGCCGGATACCATCACCGCGGAAAAGCTGGATGCCCTGAAATCACGGGGCGTAACGCGCATCAGTATCAACCCGCAGACGCTGAACGACGAGGTGCTTCAGAATATCGGACGGCGCCATACCACGCAGCAGACGCTTTCCGCGTATGCGCTCGCGCGGGAACACGGTTTCGGGAATATCAACATGGATTTGATCGTCGGTCTTCCCGGCGACAGTGTAGAAAGCTTTCAATCTACGCTTGACCGGGTCGTTTCACTTTCGCCGGAAAGCGTTACGGTTCACGCGCTTGCCCTCAAGCGCTCGGCAAGAATTTTTCAGGAGGGGGGAACGGCTTACAGCCGCGATTCCGAAGCCGCAGGCCAGATGCTGGATTATGCGGATTCCGAGCTGCTGAAAAACGGATACAATCCGTACTACCTTTACCGGCAGAGCCGTATGATCGGAAATCTTGAAAATACCGGCTGGGCAAAACCGGGCTTTGAAAGTCCCTACAATGTTTTTATCATGGACGAAACACACAGCATCCTCGCATGCGGGGCAAGTGCCGCCAGCATCATCAAGGACCCGTATTCCGACCGGCTGGAACGGATATTCAACTTTAAGTATCCCTATGAATATATCAATCGCTTTGAGGAAATGATTATTAGAAAAGATCAGGTGAAAGACTTATATGAAAGATTTCGTAGAATACCCGAATGAATTGCGCAGCATAAACGCACAGGCTGTTTTGGAGCCGGAAGCTTTTGTGGAAGAAACGGAAGAAGCTTACGGCAGGAACATTTATGATATCGCAAAGGATATTGCGGAGAACAGCAGCGGCTGCAAGCTGGTAATGCTTTTCGGGCCCTCCAGCAGCGGGAAAACTACCACCTCGCATCTTTTGGAAAACACCTTTCAGAAAATCGGAATCGGCTCCGCTATCATTTCACTGGATGATTTCTACCGCGGGGAGCATCAGGCGCCGCTTCTGCCGAACGGCCAGCACGACTACGAATGTGTTGACGCGCTGAATGTCCCGGAAATAAAAAGCTGTCTGTGCAGCCTGATCGAAGCCAATCACTGCGATATGCCGGTATTCAATTTTGAAATACACATGCCGTATCCGCACAAACGCCACGTGGCCTTAAAGGAGCACGACATTGCCATTGTGGAAGGTATCCACGCACTCAACCCGGTTGTAATAAACCAGCTGCCGGCCGATAAAGTAAAAAAAATATATATCAGTGTAAAGCAGGGGGTTCACAACGGGGAAGAAGAGCTCTTTGACGCAAACGATATGCGTCTGGTGCGCAGAATCGTGCGCGACTACAATTTCCGCGGGACAAAACCGGAGCGTACGCTCAATATGTGGCCTTCGGTAATGGAGGGCGAACGGAAATACATTAAACCTTACCGGAACGATGTAGACTATACTATTAATTCACTTCACCTTTACGAAACCTGCGTTTTAAGGGATCAGGCAATTCCGATTCTGCAGTCGGTTGCATCCAAAAGCGAACAGTACGATCAGGCGCAGAAACTGATCAAAAGCCTGAGCGTATTTAAATCCATTCCCAGTGACATTGTACCCAAAAAGTCCATTATCCGTGAATTTATCGGCGGCGGCATTTATTAGCAATTATTCTATTGCGTCTTTACAGTCAGCCTGAAGCATTTATATTGCTTTTCGCATAGAAGTGGTGCTATAATCTGGTCAGATGATTCAATTATAAAGGAGTGTGCTATTATGAGTCTGTTTGAAGATGTTGTGATTAATGCAAAATCAGCGGTAAACGTGGTTGGTAAAAAAGCCGGGCAGATCGTTGATATTTCTAAGCTCAGAATAAACGCGGCCGATTTAAACAATGAAATATCAAAACGCTACGAGTCGCTTGGCAGAATGGCTTATGAGTCAAAGAAAACCGGGAATGATTCTTCCGACCTGGTCAGCGAATGCATTGTGGCAATCGATGACTTATACGAGCAGCTTGACGCGGTGAACGAACAGCTGATTGCCATGAAGGCAAAACAGGTCTGCAAAAGCTGTGGGCAGGAGAACGCACAGGACGCGGATTATTGCAGCAAATGCGGCCATAAGCTTTCAGAAGAATAAATAAGCGGTCCGGCTTTGAAAAGAGGGGTGCTGAACCCCTCTTTTTCCATGTCTCTAAATGTTCATAAAATATTAAATTATATAGTATATTATTATACGGTTATAAGGGTATGAATGCGTTTTTTCTGCGGTATCGGTCTGACTATGTTTTGGGGCCGTGCTGCGGGGAAATAATTTCTTTTGCCTGATAAAACGGAAGCAACAGCACTATAATATCGATTGATTATACGGAAACGGATGTGTCGCAATGAGTGATAGGAAAGAAACGAAAGCGGTCAAGCAAAGCTTCCTGCACGGAGCTTTGATCTTGATGGTCGCGATTGCCTTGGTCAAGGTGATCGGCGCGCTGTTTAAAATTCCGCTGGCGTGGATTCTTACGCCCGTGGGCAACGGCTATTTTGGAAATGCATATGCTCTCTATTTTCCAATCTTCAGCCTTGCCACGGCGGGATTTCCGATTGCCATTTCAAGGCTCGTATCGGAAAATTCAGCCCGCGGGCGTTACCGTGACATCCGGCAGATTCATACCGTTTCCGTCAAGATTTTTCTGATTCTCGGCGTGGTATCCTTTTGCATCATGTTCTTCGGCGCAAGGCCGTACGTGTATTATGCGGCCAGCAATAACCCCGAACTGGCTCTGCCGGCTATTTACGCGCTGGCTCCGGCAATCTTCTTCAACAGTCTGATGGCGATTTACAGGGGCTATTATGAAGGCCTTCGCAATATGTATCCGACCGCGATTTCCGAGATTGTGGAGGCGCTTTCAAAGCTTATTTTCGGCCTGAGCGGCGCAGCGCTGACCATTCAGTCCGGAATGAGCGAATATGCAACACACGGAACGGTCTACGGTATAAAGAGGGCCTCCGAGGAATATGCTAAAATGGCTACGCTTCCTTATGCGGCTGCCGCCGCTATTTTCGGCGTTACCATCGGCTCTGTAATCGGTTTCCTGTTCCTTTTTACCTACCATAAGCGGAAAGGGGACGGCATTTCGCATGAAATGCTCCAGTCGTCGCCGCGCCCACTGCCGATGAACAGAACGACCTCCAGACTGATCCGTACGGCCATCCCGATTGCGCTCGGTTCTTTGGCGGTGAATCTCTCCACTCTCATCGACAGTACCTTCCTGCAGAAAAGGATCAACGATATTATGACCGGCCATTCCCAGGTCATCCTTAAAATGTATTCAGGGGTAATACCGGAATCGGTTGTAAAGCTGAACAGCGTGCCGACTTATCTGTTCGGGTGCTTTTCCAACGCTTCCACACTGTTTATGCTGGTTCCCGCCATTACGCAGGCATTCGGTGTAAGCGCCCTGCCAAATGTGACGGAAGCCTGGACCTTGGGCGACCCCAAAAAAATAAAGAGAAGCATCGAATCTGTTTTAAGAATCGTTGCCATGATTACAATTCCGGCAGGGCTGGGGCTCTCCGTCCTTTCCACGCCGATTGCCAGCCTGCTTTACGGCGCGAAAAACGCCCCGTCCATAACCGGCAAGATTCTGGTGCTGCTCGGTCTGGGTGCAATCTTTGCTGCGATGAGCACACCGATCAACAGTATGCTTCAGGCGGTGGGACGTGTGGATTTGCCCGTCAAGCTGCTTGTGGTCGGTCTCGCGATTAAGCTTGTGTTGAACTATACGCTGGTGGGTATTCCGGAGATCAACGTAATGGGCGCCGGAACGGGAACATTGGTCTGCTATATCTGCATTACGGTTTTTTCGCTGTATTTTCTTTGCAGGGAAACGAAGATCGTTCCGAATTTTGTTTCTATCTTTTTAAAACCGTTCCTTGCGTCGGCAATCTGTGTCAGTATTGCTTATTTTGTTCAGAAGTTCGGCACCATTCTGCTGCATCAGGAGAAGCTCGCAACGCTTCTTGCCATCGCTGCGGCAGGAGTAATTTATATTATTTGCATGCTTTGGTTCAAAGCGCTGAAAAAAAGTGATATTATAATGCTTCCAAAAGGACAAAAAATTGTAAAAATACTTGAAAATCATAACTGGATAAGTTAAAATGGTAAAAGATAATCAATAATTTTCCATGGGAGATATCGATTTGGAATTTAAGAAAAAGGAAAAATACAGCATTGAAGATTTGCTGCAAATAATGAGCATACTTCGTTCTCCGAATGGCTGCCCATGGGATAAGGAACAGACTCATCAGAGCATCCGTAATTGTTTTATTGAGGAGACCTATGAAGCGGTAGAGGCAAT
>DATAML010000050.1:0-2523 GCA_036260545.1 Caproiciproducens sp. | reverse complement strand
CTGGTTAACTCCAGTTTGCCGTTGAGAACATCCATACCGGGCTTCAGGTTCAGCAGGTTTGCGCCGAGCGCCTGCAGTCCGGTGCAGCGCCCGCCTTTGTACATATAAAGCAGCGTGCTGATTACCACTGAGGTGCGCACTTTTCCGGCCATCGCCGCAACCGTTTTGGCAATCTCCGCAGCGGGAACACCCGCGTCGCGCAGCTCCGCCGCTTTGACCGCCATGATTCCCATGCCGCTCGATACGTTCCGCGAATCCACCGGATACACGTTTCCGAATTTCTCCGCCGCCATCTTCGCGATGTTCGGCGTAACCGTCAGCTCGGAACTGATGCTGAAATGTACCACCTCGCAGCCCTCGTCCGTCCATCTGCGGTAAAAATCTTCATAATAGGCCGGGGTAGGCGCGGAGGTAGTGGGCAGCTTTCCGGTCTTGTTGTAATATTCAAATAAATCCGGCGTATGTACGGTTACCCCGTCCAGATAGGACTGATCGCCCAGATTTACGTTCAGCGGAATCACTTCGATATCGTACCGCTTGAGCATCTCCGCATTCAAATCGCAGGTGCTGTCCGCAACGATCTTCACTTTTCTTTCCATATCTTCCTCCAACTGTTTTTAATAAACATAACGGATTTACAGGATAACATTGTACCGGATTAGAAAAAAGCAGGAATACTTTCCCGGCCAATCAAAGATATTAAAGATCCCTAAATCTCCTTATAGAACAGAACCAGCGTGTTGGGGCCGGTGTGCACAGTCATGGAGCAGCCCGCCCGCGAGGTAAGCACCTGTTGGAATTTGCCGCTGTCCGTCACCAGCTTTTTCAGGCTGTCGAACAGGTTCCGGTCCATCCCGGTTGTGGAAAGGAACGCGCGCTCGGGGTCGGCGTTCGGCTGGCCGAGTACAAAGCGAATGTACTCCCTGCAAACCTGTTCGTAGTTCCCGCGGAATTTTTTTACCACCGAAAGCACCCCGTGAGTATCCAGCAACAGGCACGGGCGCAGCTTGAGCAGGTTTGCGCCGAACATCTGCAGCATGGTGGCCCGCCCGCCGCGGTAAGCGTACTCCAGCGAATCCAAAAGCACATAGGTGCGCATTTTAGTGCTGTCGGTTTTCATCTGCTCGTAAATCTCCTTTGCGGATTTTCCCGCGTCGCGCATATCCGCCGCACGGAGCGCCATAAGCCCCTGTGCCGAGCTCAGGGTAAAAGTGTCGACCACGTAAACATTGTCGAATTCCTTTGCCGCAATGCACGCGTTCTGGCAGGAGGAGGAAAACTTGGAATTCATCGCGATATGAACCACGTCTTCTCCGTTCTCCACATGCTTCTTAAACATGGCGTAAAAGTCCGCAAGGGACGGGGCGGCCGTTTTGGGCAGACGGTTTGTCTTTTTATAGTTGTCAAAAACCTCGTCCGGCCCGATTTCAAAGACATCCCGGTAGGAATCCTTCTCAATCCCGATATACAGGGGCACAATGTCGATTTTGTACTGTTTATACAAATCAGGGAACAAGTCGCAGGCGCTGTCCGCGGTGATCGCCACACCCATATAAAAACACTTCCAGCTTCGTTTTTGAATTTATTGGATAATTATAGCACCGGGCATCACGTTTTTCAACCTAGATTTTCTGGTTTTAAAAACCATCATATATAAATTTCGGTTTTGCCACGGCATGCTCAGAGAAAAACAGTTTTTGTCGCAACCGCATCCGCAAACGCACGGTCGTGCTCCACAAACAGGACGGTCGAATTGCAGGACTGCAAAAGCTGCTCAATCTGCATACGGGAAAACACATCGATATAATTCAACGGTTCGTCCCACACGTACAGGTGTGCCTTTTCGCACAGGCTTTTCGCCAGCAGGACTTTTTTCTTCTGCCCGCCGCTGTAATCGCCCATATCCTTTTCAAACTGCGCCCGGCTGAAATCCAGCTTGCGCAGGATAGCTTTGAACAGGGTTTCGTCCAGCCCGTTTTCCTCCGCGAAATCGGAAAGACCACCATTCAGGAACGAGGCGTCCTGCGGCACGCGGGAAATCACCAGATTGCTCCCCCTCTGCAGGCCACCCTCATAGGAGATATTATCCCCGCAGATCAGCTTCAAAAGGCTGGATTTTCCCGCGCCGTTTCGGCCGCATATGGCAATCCGGTCGCCCTGCTCCACGGAAAAGCTGATGTTGTCCGCCACCTTCCTTTCGCCGTAAAACAGGGCGATTTTTTCAAGGGACACGAGCCGTTTCGCGTGGTACTCAAGCGGCGCAAGCTTCAGGCTTTCCGTCTCCTCAATATTTTTCAGCAGCTTTGACTTCTCTTCAATCGCAGTCTCCTGCCTGTGCTGAATGCTTTTGCTGCGCTGCATCATTTTCTTTGATTTCGCCCCGCAGACCGGGCGTCTGCCTATATTCTTCTCCGTTTCGTACGGGGTAAACCCGATTTTTTTGTTTTCCACCTGATCGGCCCACTGCGAAGTTCTCCGCGCCGCGCTTTTGAGTCGACCGATATCCTTTTTCAGCCGATCGTT
>DATAML010000049.1:0-24532 GCA_036260545.1 Caproiciproducens sp. | reverse complement strand
GTTTTCTGGCGGGTTATGGTCTTAAAGCTGGGGTTGCGGATGGTTACCTGTACCGCCCAGCATTTTACGCCGTATTTCCTCATGCGGCCCGCAACGCTGTCGGCCAGAGTGGTTACGCCGATCCGGATATCGTTTATCCCCACCAGGTCACGTTTAAAAGTCATGCCGTTGCCCACGGATTTGATCTCGCGCCGGTCGTTTATATTTTTGACCGGGCTGTTTTCCAATCCGTTTGCGTAATCATGAAGCATGCCGCCGGCCTTGCCCAGATGTGCCGCGAGGATGGCAGGATCGCAGGAGGCCAGCTGCCCGATTGTGTGGACTCCCAGCTTTGCCAGTGTTTCACTCGCGCTTTTGCCAACGTACAGCAGCGAGTTCACCGGCAGCGGAAAGACAATCCCCTTCCAGTTTTCGCGGCTGATCACCGTGGTTGCGTCCGGCTTTTTGTAATCGCTGCCAAGCTTGGCGAAAATCTTGTTAAAGGAAACGCCCACCGAAACGGTCAGCCCGATTTCCTCCCGAATAATCGCACGCAGCTCGTCCGCAATCTGCTTTCCGCCGCCGAAAAGCGTTCGGCTTTCGGTTACATCGAGCCAGCTTTCATCGATTCCGAACGGCTCCACCAAATCGGTATAGCGCTGGTAGATCGCGTTGATTCTTTTTGAATATCTGTGGTATTCCTCATGATGAGGCGGAGCCAGTACCAGCCCCGGGCATTTTTTCTTTGCCTGCCAGATGGTTTCCGCCGTCTGAATCCCGTACTTTTTAGCACGCTCGTTTTTGGCAAGGATGATTCCGTGCCGGTTTTCCGGGTTGCCGCACACCGCCATGGGCACATCCCGGTACTCCGGGTGCAAAATACACTCCACGGAAGCGAAAAAGCCGTTGCAGTCGCAATGCAGAATGGTTCGGTCCATACAAAGCACCTTTCCAATCGAACTTAAGTTTTATTATACCACAGATTTAGAAAAGAAACAGCCCCTCAGCAGCGTTTTTTAAGCGCTGTCAAGGGGCTGCAATATGAATATTTTATGCTTCCCGCACGGTGAGCCGGTCTCCGTCATAATCCACCGTCAGGATGGATCTTGGCTTCAAATCCGCTGTAATGATCCGTTTGGCAATCAGCGTTTCCACTTTGCTCTGAATAAACCGCTTGAGCGGCCTTGCACCGTAGACCGGGTCGTAGCCCTGATCGACGATGAAATCTTTTGCGGCGGGAGTCAGCTTTACCGAAAGCTGTTTCTCCTCCAGCCGTTTCTGCAGGTCGGCAATCAGCAGGTCGATGATTTTGCTGATTTCGGCACGGGTAAGCGGCTTGTAGAACACGATTTCATCCAGACGGTTCAGGAACTCCGGACGGAACTGTTGCCGCAGCATGGTGTGCACCTCGTTCTTGGCCGCTTCGCTGATCTGGCCGTCCTGCCCGATCCCTTCCAGGATTGCGCCCGAACCGAGGTTGGAGGTCAAGATGATAATGGTGTTTTTAAAGTCCACCGTCCGGCCCTGCGAGTCCGTGATTCTGCCGTCGTCCAGTACCTGAAGCAGGATATTGAATACATCGGGATGCGCTTTTTCCACTTCATCGAACAGCACCACGGAATAGGGGCGCCTACGCACCGCCTCGGTAAGCTGGCCGCCCTCCTCATAACCGACATAGCCGGGAGGCGCTCCGATCAGGCGGGACACGGAGAATTTCTCCATGTATTCGGTCATATCGATGCGTACCATGTTGCGCTCGTCGTCAAACAGTGCCTGCGCCAGCGCTTTGGCAAGCTCGGTTTTGCCCACGCCTGTGGGGCCGAGGAACAGGAATGAACCAATTGGGCGGTTCGGGTCCTGAATTCCCGCGCGGGAACGGAGGATGGCTTCCGTAACCTTTTCCACGGCTTCGTCCTGGCCGACCACGCGCTGATGCAGGATATCGTCCAGCTTTAAGAGCTTTTCCCGTTCGCTTTCCATCAGTCTGGAAACCGGGATGCCCGTCCAGCGGCCGATGATTTTCGCGATTTCCTCCTCCGTCACGCGGTCACGCAACAGGGAATCGGAAGCTTGGGCCGTTTCGGCAATCTGTTCTTCCGCTTCAAGCTGCCGGGTCAGCTCCGGCAGCTTGCCGTATTTGTATTCCGCGGCCTTGTTCAGGTCGTAATTCCGTTCCGCTTTTTCAATTTCGGCGTTGACGTTTTCGATTTCCTCGCGCAGCTTCTGCACTTTGCCGATCGCCTGCTTCTCGTTTTCCCATTTTGCCTTCATTTCCTTGAACTGGGAACGCTGTTCAGCAAGTTCTTTCTGAATTTCCTTGAGATGCTCCTGAGAAAGGGAATCGGTTTCCTTTTTCAGCGCCGCTTCCTCAATCTCATGCTGCATGATTTTGCGGGATATTTCGTCCAGCTCCAGCGGCATGGAGTCCATCTCGGTGCGGATCATCGCGCAGGCTTCGTCCACAAGGTCGATTGCCTTGTCCGGCAGGAAACGGTCGGAGATGTAGCGGTTGGAGAGTACAGCCGCCGCGATCAGCGCCTGATCCTGAATCTTTACGCCGTGGAACACCTCGTAGCGTTCCTTGAGGCCGCGCAGGATGGAAATGGTATCCTCCACGCTTGGCTCCTCCACCATGACCGGCTGGAAACGGCGCTCCAGAGCGGCGTCCTTTTCAATATACTGGTGATATTCGTTCAGTGTCGTCGCGCCGATGCAGTGCAGCTCGCCGCGCGCCAGCATCGGTTTTAAAAGATTTCCGGCGTCCATGGAGCCTTCGGTCTTGCCCGCACCCACGATGGTGTGCAGCTCATCGATAAAGAGGATGATTCTGCCTTCGCTCTTCTTTACCTCGTTGAGCACGGCCTTGAGGCGTTCCTCAAATTCGCCACGGAATTTTGCGCCGGCGATGAGCGCGCCCATATCAAGTGAAAAGAGCTTGCGGTCTTTCAAATTGTTCGGAACGTCGCCGCGCACGATGCGCAGCGCAAGGCCCTCGGCAATGGCTGTTTTGCCCACGCCCGGTTCGCCGATGAGCACCGGGTTGTTCTTTGTCTTGCGGGAGAGGATGCGGATGACGTTGCGGATTTCCGAATCCCTGCCGATGACAGGGTCAAGCTTGTGATTTTTGGCAAGCTCCACCAGATCCTGCGCGTATTTGGAGAGTGAATCGTAGGTTTCCTCCGGGCTGTCGCTGGTGACCCGCGTGTTGCCGCGCACTGTGGAAAGCGCCGTGAGAAAACTGTTCTTATGAATGTTGAACGAGTCAAATACGCTGCGCATCGCGGCATTCGGCCGGTTCAGCAGGGCGATCATGATATGTTCCACCGAAACGTACTCGTCCTTCATACGGTCGGCTTCCTTTTCCGCATCCACCAGCACTGCGTCCACATCTGTGGAAACATAAATTTTACCCGGTTCGCGCCCCGGCCCGGTTACGCCGGGCAGCTTGGCAACCTGATTTCTTACGCTGCCGAGCACGGCCTGCGGGTCGATGCCCATCTTCTTCATGAGCTGGGGAATCAACCCGTTTTCCTGCGCCAGCAGCGCTTCGGCAAGGTGTTCCTCCTCAATCTGCATATTGTTGTTCTGAATCGCGAGATTCTGGGCTTCCTGAATGGCTTCCAGGGATTTTTGCGTAAATTTCTGAGCGTTCATCGTATCAGACCTCCTCGCTCAATTTGGTTGTATGAATTTATTATTTAAATTACAACGCTGTTTCTGATGTGTGTGATGTATTCCTGCTCCAGCGCCAGTTCTGATTCCTCCGGGTCATCCAGCCCTGAAAAATACTGCTTCAGGCTAGAATCAAACTGGCGGATATAATCGGAAATCGCGGAGGCAAGCGCTTCGTTTGTCCGCTGCTCTTCCTCCTCCGGCGGCAGAAACTGGCGGATGTACCGTCCTTGTTCAATCCGGCAGGGAATCCGGCCGCCCGGGAAGAAGGAACTGATGCACCGGTTCTCCATCTCCGACCAGAATTCAAAGAAATCGGTAAGAATTTCGATAAGCGGCTGGCTCTGCGTCCTCATGGAGACCCGAAGCTCCCCCACAGTCGGCTCGCTTTCGCGATAAAGCTCCAGCACATAACGGATGGTGGGTTTGTACCGGTATTTTAACGCGCTTCGTATCGAGATCATGGAGTCGCTGGGCTGGAACTGAACCTGAAAGCAGCGAATGTCCTTCATCATCTGTTCCACGCTCTCAAAAATGTCTTTCATGCGCATTTCCGGCGTGGGGCAGGAAAGATATTCGGCAAGAATCTGATTGATCAGGCTGCTCCGGCTGGTATTTTTTTCATACGCCATTCGGTCCACGGCTTCCACGATATCATCGATCAGCACCAGACTGTAAACATTTCTGTCCATCCTAAATCCTTCCAATCTGCCTTTACTCTGATTTAATATTATACTGATGTTATATAATTTGTCAATATGATTATATAAATTTAATAACAATATTGTTGTATATATGTGTATATAATATACTAATGGTATAATACATTTAAAAATTGAGATAAAAAAGAGCCTCCGAAGAGGCTCCGAACCGGCAGAAAATCCACACGGCTTTTCGCAGTACAGTATTTTGTCCACAGCCTGGCAGGTCTGGAAATAAAAATTTAATCGTGCTTTTTATATCCTGTGCGAAAATCAACGAGATTATTCAGCTCCAAACCGCCTATATACCGTTTCAGGTTGTCGGCACAAAGCGCCGCAACACGCTCGTAGGTTTCCGGAAGATTAAAGTTTCCCGCGACATGGGGCGTAATCAGAATGTTTTTGGCGTCCCACAACGGATGCTCCGGCGGCAGCGGTTCCGGGTCGGTCACGTCGAGCACTGCACCCCCAAGACGGTCGGCGTTCAGCGCTTCGCAGAGCGCATCGGTGTCAACCGCCATGCCGCGTCCGACGTTCAAAAGGATTGCGTCGGACTTCATCCGCGCCAGTCGCTCGCGGTTGAACAGCTTGTGTGTCTCCGGGGTTTCCGGAAGGCTGAGCGCCACCACGTCCGCGCGCGGCAGAAGCTCGTCGAGTTGATCGGTCAGGTACAATTCGTCGATAAAATCCGGTTTCTGCCGGTCGGAACGGCGGACGCCGACGGTGTGTCCGCCCATCGCCTTAAATCGCTTTGCAAACTCCCCGCCGATATCCCCAAGTCCCACAATGAGCGCAGTGGAGCCATAGATCGATTTGATTTTCCCTTCCCCGTGCCAGTGGTGCCCGCGCTGATTTTTTGCATACTGCTGCAGATGCAAAAACAAGCTGAGCACCGTGGCAATCATATATTCCGAAATGACCATCCCGTAGCAGCCGGTGGCGTTTGTCAGCAAAACACTCTCCGGAAGTATGCCGTCGCCCACGTATAAATTCGCGCCGGCGCTGCCCAACTGCAGCCACTCAAGATTCTTTGCACCGGAAAGAAGTGCGGGATTCGGGTTGCCGATAATAATATCGGCGCGTTCAATTTTTCCCTGCAGGCCCGCCGATTTTGAGCCGGCATAAACAAAATCCGCCTGCGGCGCGGCCTGTTCAAACATTTTCTTATGCGCTTCGTCAGCGGGCAAAAGAATCAGTACATTCTTTCTTTGATCCATTTTCATCATCCTGTCATTTTATTGAATCCAGTGCGGCGCGGTGCGCGTGGAGATAGGTTGTATCGAACAGGGGAATAGATGTATCGCTTTGCTTTACCAGCAGACCGATCTCCGTACATCCTAAAATAACGCCCTGCGCGCCGGAATTCACGAGCTTTTCGATAATACGCAGATAGGCGCGCTTGGATTCTTCCCGGATAATTCCGAGGCAAAGCTCATTGTAAATGATATCATTTATTATGATTCTATCTTCGCTTTCCGGTACCAAAACCTCAATTCCACGGTCAAAAATTTTCTTTTTATAGAAATCCTGCTCCATAGTATATTTTGTCCCCAGCAGGGCCACTTTTTGAATGCCGTGTTTTTCCAGTTCATCGGCGGTGACGTCGGCAATATGCAGGATCGGAACGGATATGTTTTTTTGAATCTGACCGGCAACCTTGTGCATGGTATTCGTGCAGATCAGGATAAAATCCGCGCCGGCCTTTTCAAGACTCGCGGCAGCCTGCGATAGAATCGCGGCGCTTTTGTCCCAATCCCCGCTTGACTGGCATTCCTCGATTTCCTGAAAATCCACGCTGTACAGAATGCATTTTGCGCTGTGCAGTCCGCCGAGTTCCTCTTTTACGGTATGATTGATGATCTGATAATACTCCGTTGTGCTTTCCCAGCTCATACCGCCGATCAATCCGATTGTTTTCATTCCGCTTTTCTCCTTTTCAGCATAATGTAGCTCCCCAACTCCGTAAATCCGATTTTTCGGTAGATGCTTCCGGCTTCGGGGTTATCGTAGAACAGGCACAAAAACTGTTTGTTTTCGTTCAGAAAATCCCCACAAAGCTTTGCAACAAGGTAGCTGGCAAACCCGCGCTTCCTTGCTTCCGGTAAGGTGGCTACACCCATAACCATCGCGGAAACAGAATTTTCCGCCCCGGTTGAAGCAACCGAAACCAGTTCCCCGTTTCGGAATACGCCGTAGGAGTGCCCTCCGTTTTCAAGATTTAATCGGACTTGTTTTATGCTGTTGGCATCGTTACTGTAAAGGTCGCGGAATTCTTCAATTTGAAGATACAGGGCTACAATATCCGAAGCATTATCCGGTGTAAGGTGGCGTACCTCTGTTCCGTCAGCCATAACAGGGAATGATTTTACCGCATTCAGGCGTGAAAGAAAGGTTTTTTCGCTAAACCAATCCGGCAGATAGGGAAGAAGCTTTTCTACAATATCGCTTTTGCCATTGATGCATTTTGGATTGGCCTCGGATATAAATTCTGCCGCTTCCCGTACATTGTAGTCCATATGGTCGCTGTACAGCAGAAAATTATCCAGGTAACGGAGCAGCAGGTAATCGTAACCCGTATCACTGTCCGAAGCAAAGAGCTCCACGTCTTTGTTGTCAAAGCCGAAATTTTCAATATCTCCGATAAAAAACAGATTGAATTCGGGCTCCTTAAGAATATAATTCATGACCTGCGTTCGGTCCCTCTCCGTCAGCTTCCGCATTCTTTTACCTTCTTTCATAATGATAAATTTCAAAAATTATATCATAAATCCTAAGAAACAAAAAGGACGATATGGAATAAATTTTCCGTATCGTCCGGTATAATTTATAGTCAATATAGTTGAACGGCCTCAAATTTTTCGCGCCACATCTCCTCCAAAACCTTCAGATCTTCCGAGAACTCCTTTGACGTCTGGTCTTCTTTTTTCTTCAGTTCTTCCAGTACTTCAAAGCAGAAAGAATCTTTGCCGTATTCCGTCCAGTCTTTCTGCAGTTTTAGGTTGATGCAGGAATTCATCTTCTGCGAAAATTCAAACCGGTTGCGCATTCCCGGTATATCCGGGGCGGTGAGCAGCAAAAGCTTTCCGTTTGCGGTGTTTTTCACGGCGCATATTCCGCCGATGACCTTCCGCTCCTTGTATTCTGCGGCGATCCGCTTTTTGTTTTCCTGATCCATCGGTATCTCCTTTTCTGTATTAGTAGCCCGCTTCCTTTAAAATCGCGGATAAAACCTTCAGCCGCTCACTGATCAGTTCGTCATTTTCACTCAGCACCTGAGAAAACAGCCTTATGTCCTCATCAATCATCGGGTTTTCGGTACATACGGCCACCGTCATGGCGTCGCCCTGCAAACCGATTCGGTCGATGTCGGTATGATCCGGATCGTAAAATTTTTCATAGCGATAGGCTTCGTTAAAATATTGCTTTGCCCTGCAGATTAGAATCGCCATATCGATCACCCGGTGCAGGGGCAATTCTTCCGACTGACGCGACCATTTTTCGCCGGTATAGCGCCACACCTTGGCGGAAATGTCGACCTTGCCGCGGTCATTCCATTGCGCCAAACCCAGGGAAAGCCCCTTCGCATCGGAATGATAGGCGTTTTTGCCATCGATATTCTCGTAGTCATCCGCAACAATTACAGGCTTGTGCTTTAAAGAAGTTGGAATATTCATAAAATCACGTCCATTCAGTAAATTAGTAATTTACTAATTTACTAGTAGTATAGGACATTTCGCGCGAAATGTCAATTCTTAAATAACATCTGTTAATTCGCACTCCCCACGTTGCCGGCAAGAAGGGTGGACAGAAAATAAGAGTACCATATAAAAAGCGGAGCAGGTAAAAACCTGCTCCGCTGATTCCGCTGAAAACTGATTCTTTTAGCCCAGAATGACTTTCACGGCGTGTTCCCTGCCGTCGCCGCAAATCGGGAGGATGTTTCCGTCCACCGGATTCCCGTCAATCGTCATGCTTTTTACGCCCTTCTGCACGCCTGCCGTGTTGTCCACTTCGATGTTGTAGGTGGCACCGCAGTATTTGCGCTTTACGGTAAAGCCGCTCAGGGTTTCCGGAATGCACGGGTCGACCTCAAGGCCGTCGAACTGCGGGCGGATGCCCAAAATAAACTGCGATACATTATAGAAGGTCCACGCGGCCGTACCGGTCAGCCAGGAGTTCTTCGCTTCGCCGTGCCGTGGAGATTCCTTGCCCGCAATCATCTGAGAATAGACATACGGCTCGGTGCGGTGGATCTCACTGATTTCCTCCAGGTAGGCGGGGCAGGTCTTTTTATAGACTTCAAAGGCCCGGTTGCCGTGCCCGACTACGGTTTCGGCAATGGAAATCCACGGATTGTTGTGGCAGAAAATGCCGCCGTTCTCCTTGATTCCCGGCGGGTAAGAGGAAATCTCACCCAAATTGAGGCGGTAGGTGGTATAGCAGGGAGAATTCAGTACGATGCCGTATTTTGTATCCAGATGTTCTTTTACGGAGTTGAGGGCGCGCTCGGCCAGCCCTTCCTTTACGCCGATGCCGGCCATAATACAGAAGCCCTGCGGTTCAATAAAGATTTTACCTTCATCGCAGTCCTTGCTGCCGACCTTCTCACCGAAGGCGTCGTATGCGCGGAGGAACCACTCGCCGTCCCAACCGCTTTTCAGCACCGCTTCGGTCATGCTGCTTACTTCCTGCTCTGCACGCTGTGCTTCCTCGGGCATGCCGGATTTCCGCAGGATTTCCGCGTAGGCCGGGCCGATTGAGACAAACATGCCGGCGATGAACACTGATTCTGCGATTCCGCTTTCAAAATTGGCGCAGGTCTGGAAGGATTCGCCGGGAGTTTTGGAAAAGCAGTTCAGGTTCAGACAGTCGTTCCAGTCGGCTCTGCCGATCAGCGGCAGCTTGTGCGGGCCGAGATGGGTGAGCGTATATTCAAAGGAGCGCTTCAGATGCTCAAGCATCGACGCCGCTTTGGAGTCGTCGTTGTCAAAAGGAATCTGTTCCTTTAAAATAGACCAGTCTCCGGTTTCTTTAATGTATGCGGAAACACCAAAAATCAGCCAAAGAGGGTCATCGTTAAAGCCGCTGCCCACGTCAAGATTGCCGCGCTTCGTAAGCGGCTGATACTGATGATAGGCACTGCCGTCATCCATCTGGGTGGCCGCTATTTCCAAAATACGCTGGCGGGCACGTGACGGAATGAGGTGAACAAAGCCGAGAAGATCCTGTGTGGAATCGCGGAAACCCATTCCTCTGCCGATCCCGGATTCAAAATAGGAAGCGGAACGGGACATGTTGAAAGTTACCATGCACTGGTACTGGTTCCAGATATTGACCATCCGGTTCAGCTTTTCATCCTTGCTTTCCATGTGGAACGTGGAAAGCAGGCTGTCCCAGTGCTCTTTGAGCTGAGCCAAAGCCGCGTCCACCTGGCTGTCGGTTTCAAAAGCGCTCAGAAGCTTTTCTGCCGGAGCCTTGTTGATGATGTTCGGCTTTTCCCATTTCTGGTCTTCCGGATTTTCACAGTAGCCCAAAACGAAAATGAGGCTCTTTTCCTCGTTCGGAGCAAGCGTAACTTCTATATAATGTGAGCCGATAGGCGCCCAGCCGCTCGCAACGGAGTTGCGCGCTTTGCCTTCGGCTACGGCTTCCGGCTTGTCAAAGCCATTGTAAAGGCCGAGAAAGGACTCACGGTCGGTATCAAAACCGTTGATCGGCGCGTTTACGCTGAAAACCGCGTAATGGTTGCGGCGCTCGCGGTATTCCGATTTGTGATAAATCGTGCTGCCGATGATTTCAACCTCACCGAGGTTGAAATTGCGCTGGAAATTGGTCATATCGTCATAAGCATTCCAAAGACAAAATTCTATAAATGAAAACACTTTAAAGCTTTTTGTCCGGCTGCTGCTGTTCTTTAAAGTAAGTCGATGCACTTCACAGTCATGGCCGATTGGTACGAAGGAGGTCTGCCGGGCTTCAAGACCGTTTTTGCTGGAATCAAAGATGCTGTAGCCTAAACCGTGGCGGCACTCGTAATGATCCAGTTCCGTTTTTACCGGAGCCCAGCCGGGGTTCCAGACGGTATCTCCGTCTTTTATGTAAAAATACCGGCCGCCCGCGTCGGTTGGCACATTATTATAGCGATAACGTGTAAGACGGAGCAAACGCGCGTCTTTATAAAAGCAGTAACCGCCGGATGTGTTGGAAATCAGCGAAAAAAAGTTTTCACTGCCTAAATAGTTGATCCAGGGGTAGGGGGTATCCGGCCGTGTGATTACGTATTCCTTCCGCACGTCATCGAAATGTCCAAATAACATAGTTTATCCTCCTATTAGATCTGTTCAAACCCAAATGCTTACGAAAACGTTTTAGATGAACAGAAATGCTGTCCTGGCTACTACCTATAGTAATTGCAAACGGAAATAAAATCAAGTGCTTTTTAAGATTTAGCGGATTATACAAGCAATTTCAGTAAATAATTGTTATGTTGCATAAAACATATATAATATATATAGCAAATTAATGCAATATACTGATTTCACGGGATAAAGCAAAATATGGATAATTTAAAAAAATTGCACATTATATATGATATTCACATTATTATAGTTACGAAAACAATTTCGGTATTTATAGCCAAAACAGAAACAAATTAGCGAAAAAGTTGGATTTTTCTATAAAAATATCGCGTTAAAAATAAATTTATCTATTAAATTTCAAAAAGCACTTGCAAAATTAGTGAAAACAGATTATACTAAAAATACGAAAACGGTTTAGAAAATTTGAGACGGAGGTGATCGTATGGCGAACATCAAAGATATAGCCATAAAATGCGGCTTATCTGTTTCCACGGTCAGCAAAGCACTCAATAGCTATAATGACGTAAGTGAGAAAACCAGGAACCGCGTTTTGAAAACGGCGGAGGAATACGGGTACTTTCCCAATTCCAACGCAAGGGCCCTGAAAACAAACCGCACTTTTAATATTGGAATGCTGTTTGTGGACGATGCGCAGAGCGGTTTGAAACAAAATTTTTTCGCCGCTGTTCTTGACAGCTTCAAGGTGGAAGCGGAAAAGCACTGTTACGACATTACATTCATCAATCACAATATCAATATAGGAAACCGGCAGCTTACTTTTTTGGAGCATTGCAGATACCGCAATTTTGACGGTGTATGCATTGCCTGTATTGATTTTCAGCAGCCGCAGGTCATTGAACTGATCAACAGCAATTTGCCGGTTGTAACGATTGACCACCTGTTTAACAACCACACCAGCATAAACTCCACAAACGTGCAGGGAATGCACGAACTGGTAGAATACATATACAGTATGGGGCATCGCAGGATTGCGTATGTCCACGGCGAAAAATCAGCGGTCAGCGAACAGCGTCTGACCAGCTTTTGCAAAACCCTGAAAGACTTTGGCATCGACGTTCCTTCGGAATATCTGGTGGGTTCGGCCTTTCAGGATGTTTCCAGGACTAAGCAATGCGTCAAAAAGCTTTTAGATCTTCCCAACCGGCCGACCTGCATTATTATGCCGGATGATTACGCGGCGCTTGGGGGAATTGAGGCAATCGAGGCCGCCGGACTTCGGATTCCGGAAGATATTTCAATTGCCGGCTACGATGGCATCCCTCTTTCCCAGGTCGTCAAGCCGCGGCTGACCACCCTGAAGCAGGACACCGAAATGCTGGGCCGGGAAGCTGCGAAAAGACTGATTGAACAGATCGAAAACCCGCTGACCACAATCACAGAAAATGTCACGGTACCCGGGAAACTGATCGAAGGCCAGTCTGTGGGAAGAATATTCTCATAGTTGGGGATGGACTATGACGAATAAATATGCGTACCGGTAAATGTCTGGTGGAACAGTCAAAGCCGGTATGATCAAACCGTTCAGGAGAGTTAGAAGAATTACATTCCACCAAAGAAAGCAAAGGGGGATTGGCAAAATGGCAGTAGAACAGTCTGTCACTAATGTAAGCATCGGCGTAAAGCCGGCCAAGAAAGATAAAGTGGGGGTAAAAAGCAAAGGCGTACGGAAAAGAAATTCGGCGTATTACTTGATGCTTTTGCCGGGTGTCCTGATTTTAATCATTAACAACTATTTCCCCATGATAGGAGTTTTGATCCCTTTTAAAAATTATTCCTATAGCGTAGACCAAGGCTTCTTCGGGAGTTTATTTTCAAGTCCGTTCGTGGGATTTAAAAATTTTGAGTTCTTGTTTACTTCGGCCGATTGCTTTTCGGCAACCGTGAACACAATCGTTTATAACATTATATTTATAACGCTTGACCTGATTGTACCAATTGCGATTGCAATTAGTATGTCGGAGATGTGGAATCAACGGAGAGCAAATACATATCAGACCTTGATGTTCTTGCCGTATTTCATTTCGTGGGTTGCGGTAAGCTATGTTGCATATGCCTTTTTCTGCAACGCAGGTTTTATTGACAAGCAGATTTTACCGCTTTTTGGTATGAATAGTATCGATTTCTACTCAAGACCAGAATTTTGGCCGGCAAACATCATCTTTTTTCATTTGTGGCATTACACTGGCTATAATATCATCATTTATATTGCTGCGCTTTCAGGAATAAGCAGCGAATATTATGAAGCCGCCGTGCTTGACGGCGCAACCAAATGGCAGCAGATTCGGTATGTCACACTGCCAATGCTCAAAACGACCGCTGTAATTCTGACGCTTCTCGCAGTAGGCCGTATTTTCAACGGAGACTTTGACCTGTTCTACAATGTTCCAAAAAATGTATTGCAGCTCACCAGTACAACCGGCATCCTCGACACTTTTGTTTATAACCAGCTGATAAACCTTGGAGATGTGGGTATGTCCGCTGCCGCAGGCTTGTATCAGGCAGTTGTCGGGTGTGTGATTGTGTTCATATGCAATTTTGTTGTCAAAAAGGTTGATCCGGATTCCGCACTGTTTTAATTCAAAAAAATCTTTGAATTACATATTTGCTGCTCTAAAGCGGCAAAGGAGGCTAGTATATGGATAACACAATTAGTAAAAAAAGTTATGAATTTAATAAAATATCGACACGTTCCAATTTTGTTATCAACTTTATTCTTGTTTTGATTTGCATTCTGATTATTGCGCCGTTGATTCTTGTTGTTATGGTTTCATTCAGCTCAAAACAGTCCCTTGATACAAACGGGTATCAGTTCTGGCCGGCTGGGTTTGATGTGACGGCCTATACATACATTTTTAAGTACGGTTCTGATTTAATCAAAGCGTATCAAAATTCCATCCTTGTTACGGGCTTTGGTTCAACTTTAGCGACCGCTGTCATTGCTTTATACGCATATCCGCTGTCGAGAAATAATTTTGCTCATCGCAACGGTTTTGCATTCTTCGCGTTCTTTACTACGATTTTCGGCGGCGGCCTTGTACCATGGGTTTTTGTCTATTCGCAATTTCTCAAAATTAACAATTCACTTTTGATTCTGATTATACCGTACCTTGTAAACGCCTGGTGGATTATTATCATGCGGACGTTTATGAAACAGTCGGTGCCCGAAGAGCTTATTGAAGCTGCAAGAATCGACGGCGCCGGAGAGTTCAGAACATTTTTCAGTGTGGCGCTGCCGCTTTGCAAGGCGGGTCTTGCGACAATCTTCCTTTTTTGCCTTGTGAAGTTTTGGAACGATTATTATCTTTCTCTGATATTTATAACGGACCGTCACCTTTACACCGTTCAGTATTATCTTTATTCCATGCTTGACGGCATCAATTATCTGCTGACAAGTTCCAATGTACCGGCAGAAGCCAGACGCAACCTGCCGAGTGAAGGAGCAAGAATGGCACTTGCAGTTATTGCAGTGGGACCGGTTGTATTTACCTACCCGTTCTTCCGCAAATTTTTTGTCAAGGGTCTTATCGTCGGCGCAGTAAAAGGCTGAAATCGGATTTATCCGATTTTCAATAAAAATTTATCAGGAGGTTATTGAAATGAAAAGCGTAAGGAAAAGCGTAAGTTTGGTTCTTGCTCTCTGCTTAATGGCATCAACCGCACTTGCCGGCTGCGGTAATACCGCACCCGCAAGCGCAGCGCCTGCAGCAGCGAGTGCAGCGCCTGCTGCAAGCACCGCTGAGGCCAGCTCGGCTGAGGCCAGCAGTGCTCCAAAAGAGACGGTCACGTTGAAGCTGATGACCGGTGATAAGAAAATTCAGGGTCTCGACCGCGTTCAGGAAGCGGTTAATGCATACCTGAAAGAAAAGAACACCGGACTCCAGATCGCGTGGGAAACCTACACATGGGATGAACTCAAACAGAAAACAGCTACCATGCTCCAGACCGGCCAGGAAGTGGACATCATTAATACTTCCAGCTGGCTTACCCCCGGTTATGTGGCTCACTGCCAAAAAAATGAACTTACCGACATTACCAAGTATATTAATGACTCGCAGTACAAAGAAGTTGTCGATATAATTGGTAAAGACTTCCTTGACGGAACAAAGGTTAACGGGAAATATTACGGTATGCCTACCAACAAGGAAAAGGCTCACAATTTCGGGTTCCTTTGCCAGACTTCAGAGCTCAAAAAGCTGAATATCGATCCGAAGTCAATAAAAACAATGGAAGATCTGGAAAAGTACTTCGATAAGGTCAAAGCCGATGGGCTCATTCCGGTCTGCGCAGCTCAGATGGATTCTCCGTACAAGTTCCTCGACTGGGATGCATTTGACGCAGATATTTCTCCGTTCGCGTTTGATCCTAAAGACGAAACAAAGATTGTCAATCCGTTTACCGCTGATAAGACAATTGCTTTCTACAAGAAAATGAAAACATGGCATGATAAAGGCTATTTCAGCCCGGACGTACTTACTTCAAAAGGTCAGGAATCTGACATGGCTTCCGGTAAATATTTCTGCGGTTCATGGTCACTGATGCCTGGAAAAGCAATTTCAGAATCAACCTCTTTGAAACTCGACCTTACTCAAATTGACATCACACCGGTTGAAAAGACAAATCGTGAAACACTCGGCGCATTGCTTGCAATCCCGGCGTCTTCAAAGCATCCGGATGAAGCGTTCAAATTTATTTCCATGCTCTATACGGACAAAACACTGATCAACCTGATGACTTATGGCGTTGAAGGCAAGGATTATACGAAGAAATCAGACAATGTAATCACTGTCAGCAAAGATACAGACTTCTCCTCCGCCGGCGGCTGGATCATGGGCAACCAGTTCAACAACTATCTTACAGATGCCCAGCCTGAAACGCTGTTCAAAGACATTGAAGCTTATAACGGCAGTGCAAAAGTTCTTGATGATTTAGGCTTTGTTTATGATTCATCCAAGTGCAAGACAGAATATGGCGCCTGCCAGGCCGTGGTTAACAAATATTATCCGCAGCTGTTCTTCGGCACATCCGATGTTGATGCAACAATGGTTAAATTCAACAGCGAATTAAAGGCTGCCGGTATTGATAAGCTCCTTTCAGATGTGCAGTCCCAGTACGATAATTGGAATAAATCCAAATAATCTATGAATGAATCCCTTAAATTATACTGTTCGATTAATCAATAAGGGCAGAAAACAGAAAAGTTAGAAAAAGGCTGCCATATTGTCCTGCGGATAATATGGCAGCCTTTCTTAAAAAGAACCGCATTGATTTTTTATCTCTTTCCCCCGCGAAACGGGAGAAAGAGATAAGAAATATAAGAGCGTTATAAATATTAATATGATTTCGGAAAAGGATGTAAGGGAATGCCCTTTTGTAAGGATTTTATTTGGGGTGCGGCTACCGCTGCCTATCAAATTGAAGGCGCCGCCGGAGAAGATGGCAAAGAAGATTCTGTTTGGGATGAGTTTTGCCGCATACCGGGAACAATTTTTGAAAATCAGACAGGCGAAACAGCCTGCGACCACTATCACCGTTTTAAAGAAGACATCGCGCTTATGAAACAGATTGGCCTTAAGGCCTATCGGTTTTCCATTTCATGGCCGCGTGTTCTGCCACAGGGAACCGGTGAACTCAATGAGGCCGGCGTACGGTTTTATCAGGATTTGGTTGATGAGCTGATCCGAAATCAGATCGAACCGTTTGTTACTCTCTTTCACTGGGACTTCCCGGCAGCACTGCAAAAACGCGGCGGGTGGCTGAATCCGGACAGTCCGCTTTGGTTTGAGTATTATGCCGAGCAGATTGCAAAGATTTTCTCAGGAAAAGTAAAGTATTATTTTACAATGAACGAGCCCCAGTGCTTTGTCAGTCTGGGACACGGCAACGGAATACATGCTCCGGGGCTAAAGCTTTCAGACAGCGACAATTTCCTTGCGGCGCATCATATGCTTTTGGCGCACGGACTTGCGGTAAAGGCGCTCAGAAAATACGGCGGCAGCGGGCTGCAAATCGGAATTGCGCAGAACGGGCGAATCCGGACTCCTCAAACCGATTCCGCCGGAGATGTGGAAGCCGCGAGACAGGCTACTTTTGATGTGCCCGAAAACTGCTATGATGCTATTTTCAGTATTGCGTTCTGGAGCGATCCGGTTTTCAGGGGCAAATATCCCCCTGTCTGCCATGAAAAGTTTTCAAAGGTCATGCCGCAGATCGGCAGGGACGATATGAAAATTATCAGCCAGCCGCTCGACCTTTTTGCTTTGAATGTTTACAATTCCACCTGTGTCCGCAAGGACGGGCGCGGATGGAAGTTCGAAAACTTCCCCGCAGGCACCGCAAAGACCGCCTGCGGCTGGCCGGTTACACCGGAATGTATGTACTGGTATTCTAAGTTTTTATACGAGGAATATAAAAAGCCTGTCCTGATCAGTGAAAACGGAATGTCGGCCCACGATACGGTTTCTTTGGACGGTAAGGTACATGATCCAAACCGTATTGACTTTTTAAACCGTTATCTTCTTGCGCTGAGAAAAGCCGCGGAAGAGGGAATCGACATTTGGGGTTATTTCCATTGGTCGCTCATGGATAATTTTGAGTGGGCGCTGGGCTACAACGAACGTTTTGGTCTGATTTATGTCGATTATCAAACACAGCAGAGAATATTGAAGGACAGTGCATATTGGTATCAAGAGGTAATCCGGCAAAACGGGGAAAACCTGTAAATTAATTCAATTACAACAAACTTCTCCTTCGGTAAGGGTACCTGAATTCACTTCTCCCGGTGATTCAGGTACCTTTATCTTATCAATGTTTTTATAACCCGAAAACAAACGTCTAAGTCGGTACATTCTAATCGTGAAAACCTTTGCCGATAATTTCACTCGTATTGGAGATAAGAATAAACGCTCCCGGCTCAACCTGCTTGATGTATTGCCGCAGCTGCACTGCCTGGTGCCGGCGCAGAGCAGTCAATACGATATATTTGTGAGTGTGGGAGTACGCCCCCTGCGCTTCGCAGATCGTAGCGCTCCGGTTCAGCTTATTCATAATAAAATCGCAGATAACGTCCGGGTTGGAGCAGACTACGTTAAAGTATTTGGCCAGATTGATGCTCTCAATCACGTTGTCGATCACAAGCGATTTGGCCAAAAGGCCAAGAAATGAAAACAGGGCGGTCTTTATATCAAACAGAAGGAAAGCGGAAAGGGTAATCAAAAGGTCGCTCAGCAACACGGCCCGTCCAATGTCAACGCTGGTGTATTTTTTAAGAATCAGCGCGATGATATCCGTACCGCCGCTGGAAGCGCCGATGTTGAACAGCACTGCGGAGCCGAAAGCCGGAAGCGCGATTGCAAAAATCAGCTCAAGCATCGGTTCGTCGGTAAGCGGGTGCTTTAGGGGATAAACATATTCCAATGCGGAGAGCGACAGCGAAAGCAGCATGCTGGAATAGACCGTCTTCAGCGTAAAGCTTTTGCCAATGAAAATAAAGCCGACCAACAGAAGAAAGGTATTCAAAATAAGGTTTACGGTGCTGGGGGAAACAGGGGTAATTTTGCCAAGGACAACCGAAAGGCCGGTAATGCCGCCGAAAGTAAAATTATTGGGAAATTTAAAGAAATAAACGCCTGCAACAATCAAAAGCGTACTGGCGGTAATCAGGGAATATTCTTTTATATATTTATTTATTTTCATAGCTGCCCCCGTCAGGCTTTTGACAAAGCTGCGCTTACAAATAGCGGTCGCATACGGCAAGTATGCTTCTTCATTTGGTGCGCCTGCCGTCCTGGCACGGTTCCTCGGTGCCTGACGAGTTTTTTGACACTCTCCCCCATAGATAGAATGATTTCTTTCTTTATTATATATCAAACATCGGAACAAATCCATAACCAGCCAAGGATTGCTTTCCGGTTACAGACAAGCCTTCTATAAACATGAATTCAGAAAGATATGGAATTGATTATTCAGCGATTAATATATTTATCTCAACAAAGTATATCCTTTTCATAAATAAGATGCAAATTTACGTATACTAAATAAATAATTCTTGACAGGAGGGCCGTCCCATGGTACTATGTTGTCATAAGTTAGGAATGATTACTATTATCAATTAGGTGAAGAGATGGAGAAGAAACAAAACTACAGCAAAAAACGTGAAGCAATCCTGAACGTAATACGCGGCACGACCAGCCATCCTACCGCCGAATGGGTTTACCAGCAGCTGAAGCCGGAAATTCCGGACCTGAGCCTTGGCACGGTGTATCGCAATATTGCCCAGTTCAAAAACGATGGCGTGATCATCAGCGTCGGGGTGGTAAACGGGCAGGAGCGGTATGACGGCAACCCCAAACCACACACACATTTCGTCTGTTCCGGATGCGGGGCGGTGATCGATATCCCGGGAGAATATCTCAGCGAAAACATCGGGAAAGAGATTGCCCGAAAGTACCATCTTCGGGTCGATTCTGGAGAAGTACTTTTCCACGGAATCTGTTCCGAATGTCTGCAAAAGCCTGAGATTTTATAAATCCTGAGTGCCTTATTGCTACGTGTGCTCGTTATATAAATAGAAAAACCTGCATGCTATTTCAGCGTGCAGGTTTTTTCACTTGGAATTTTATCCGCGATGGGCTATACTATCTATGTATAATTCTGTATAAAATTTGGAGGGGCGTTATGGCTCTGAATTTTGATCTGGCCGTTGTCGGCGGCGGCGCCGCCGGACTGATGGCTGCCATTGCCGCTGCAGAAGAAAGCCAGAAGAACCGCCGCAGGCTGAAAATTGCGGTGCTTGAAGGGAATGCCCGGGTGGGGAAGAAGCTGCTTGCAACCGGCAACGGGCGGTGCAATCTGACCAATACAGGCGTTTCGCGTGAACATTATCACGGGGACGCGCTCGCCTTGGAACCGATTCTTGACCGGTACGCACCGCGGAAAATCATGGATGCTTTTCATTCTTTCGGCCTGCTTTGCCGGGAACTGGATGAGGGACGCGTTTATCCATATAATATGCAGGCTTCGGCCGTGCTCGATATTCTGCGCCTTCAGTTGGAACGGTTCGGAGTGGAAACGGTCTGCGATTTTGCGGTGACCGGTATTCAAAAGGGAGGGGACGGATTTAGAATCTCCTCCGCTCAATCCAATGTGGAGGCTAAGAGAGTCATTCTCGCAACCGGCGGACTGGCATATCCTCAGCTTGGCGCAAACGGCAGTGGCTTTCAGATCGCGAAATCGCTCGGCCACAGTACAACGAAGCTGTTTCCCGCACTGGTGCAGCTCAAGACCGACCCCAAGCGCGCAAAGCCGCTCAAGGGAGCGCGCAGCGCCGCTGCGGCCACACTTTTTGCGAACGGAAAGCCAATTAAAACGGTAAGCGGTGAAGTACAGTTTACGGAAAACGGTCTGTCTGGAATTTGCATTTTCGAGCTTTCCCGGCTTGCCGGAGAGCTTGGCGCTTCCCGAAAAATAGAAATATCACTGGATTTGATGCCGGAATATACCGCCCGGCAGATTTTTTCAGTCATCAAACAAAGAAGCGGCATGACAAGGGAGCTGCCTTCAGGCGAACTGCTGAACGGCTGTCTGAACAAGCAGGTCGGGCCGGAAGTGGTCAAATCGGCGCTTCCGCGCGCGGCAAAATATGCCTGCGAGTTGAAAGAGGACGAGCTTAGGACGGTCGCCGGTACGGTGAAAAACTTTACCTTCCCCATAATCGGCACGCTTTCTTGGAAGGATGCGCAGGTTACGGCGGGCGGCGTACCGCTGAACGAAGTGGACGAAGCTATGCAGTCGCGGTTCTGTCCGGGGGTTTACCTTGCGGGGGAGCTCTGCAATATTGACGGGGACTGCGGCGGCTTTAACCTGCACTGGGCGTGGAGCAGCGGAATGATTGCGGGCCGCGCCGCCGCGCAGTCCTTATTATGAATAAAGGTGAAATTATGTACAGAATATCGGAAATCAGCCTGCCTTTGGACTCAACCAAAGAGGATTTAAAGCTGCTGGCTGCAAAAAGATTAAAAGTGAAGCCGGAGGCCATCCTCTCCTTAAAGCTTTTTAAAAAGTCCGTGGACGCCAGAAAAAAGGATGACGTGCATTTTATCTGTACGGTTGACGCAGACTGTGCTGCCAATAACAGCCCCAAAGACCCAAAGATTACGGTAGCGGAACCGTACCGTTATGAAATTCCTACCTGGGGAAAGCTGGGCAGGCGCCCGGTTGTGATCGGGTTCGGCCCCGCGGGACTGTTTGCCGCGCTGATTTTGGCGCAGGCAGGGCAGCAGCCGATTGTATTTGAGCGCGGCAGCGCGGTGGAAAAACGGCGCGAGCAGGTCAGCCGTTTCTGGCAGACCGGGGAACTGGACACGCGGAGCAATGTTCAGTTCGGCGAGGGCGGCGCAGGTACTTTTTCCGACGGTAAGCTGAATACCGGCACGAAGGATTCCCGTTCGCGCAAGGTGCTGGAAGAGTTTGTTTCCGCGGGCGCACCGGAGGAAATCCTCTATATGGCGAAGCCCCATATCGGCACCGACCGCTTGGGTTCTACGGTAAAAGCGATCCGGGAAAAGATTATTTTCCTCGGCGGAGAGGTACATTTTGAAACGGCGCTTCAAAATCTCCTGATAAAAGACGGTAAAATCACCGGGGTGGAGGTTAAGCCGTGGGACGGTTCCGCGTACCGGGTGGAAACAGACCGCGCGATTCTTGCCTTGGGGCACAGTGCGCGCGATACCTTCGAAATGCTGAACCGTCTCCAAATTTCGATGGAGCAGAAGCCGTTTTCCGTCGGCGCACGGATTGAGCACCTTCAGGAACAGATCAGTGCCGCGCAGTACGGAAAATTTGCCGGTCATCCCGGCCTTGGCGCGGCGGATTATAAGCTGGCGGTTCACCTGAAAAACGGCAGGGGAGTCTATACCTTCTGCATGTGTCCGGGCGGCAGCGTGGTTGCGGCGGCAAGTGAAGCAAACCGCCTTGTGACCAACGGAATGAGCAATTTTGCGCGCGACGGCGTCAACGCGAACTCCGCCCTGCTTGTGGGAGTGGAGCCAAAGGATTACGGCAGCGACCATCCGCTGGCGGGCGTGGAATTTCAGCGCAGGCTGGAGGAAAAAGCATTCCGGCTCGGCGGGGGTGATTACCGCGCGCCGGTGCAGCGCGTGGAGGATTTTCTGCAGCGCCGCGCTTCCAAATCGCTCGGCGGAGTGGAGCCGACTTACCGGCCCGGTGTTACGCCGTGCAGTCTGGACGACTGTCTCCCGGAATTCATTGCGGATTCCATGCGGCAGGGCATTCTTTTGATGAACAGCCGGCTGCGCGGATTTTCCTGTCCGGACGCGGTTCTGACGGCGGTGGAAAGCCGCAGCTCGTCCCCGGTGCGTATTCTGCGCGGGGAAAGGCTGGAATCCCCTTCCGTTTCCGGGCTTTATCCCTGCGGGGAAGGTTCCGGCTACGCGGGCGGAATTATTTCCGCCGCGGTGGACGGAATAAAATGTGCCGAAATGGTATTACAGAGCGCGGAATAGATTCCGGCGCATATCCGGCAATTATGCCGGGACATTGTCAAAACACTCCGAAACAGGAAATGTTCGGAGTGTTTTTATATGATGGAAACTTCCTCTGCGTCGGGCATTTTGGATATCTTTTGCATTATAAAATCGTATAATTTCAAATAAAAATTCCATCCTCCGCATAATCAAAAAATAATTGTTAAAAATAATACAATCGTTCTTATAGAGATTTCAAAAGGGAATGGAAAGTGTTAGTATAATAAATATCAAATGATTGTTATAAAATTAACAATCAAATCTTTAATTTGGAGGAATCAGAATGGCACGCTTTACTTTACCGAGAGATATTTATTACGGGCCGAATGCGATCAGCGAACTGAAAAATTTGAAGGGCTATAAAAAAGCCTTTATCGTTACCGGCGGTCAGTCCATGAGAAAGACCGGATTTTTGCAGAAGCTTGAAGACGTACTGAAAGAGGCCGGCCTTGAGACAAGAATTTACGACGGCGTTGAGCCGGATCCTTCCATCGAGCGGGTTTTTGACGGCGCGAAAGCAATGCGCGAGTTCCAGCCGGATGTGATCGTTGCCATCGGCGGCGGCTCTCCGATGGACGCGGCCAAGGCGATGTGGGTATTCTATGAGTATCCGGAAAAGACCTTTGACGATATCAAGAATCCGTTTACCATGCCGAAGCTCAGAACGAAAGCGATTTTCGCTGCAATTCCTTCCACCAGCGGCACCGCTTCCGAAGTAACCGCTTTCTCCGTTATCACCGATTATTCCACCAACATAAAGTATCCCCTTGCAGACTTTGAAATTACACCGGATATTGCGGTTCTGGATACGGACATTCCGCTTACCATGCCCAAAATGCTTACCGCCCATACTGGCATGGACGCCCTGACTCATGCGATTGAGGCGTATGTTGCCACCGCGCGTTCCGATTTCTCCGACGCGCTTGCATTAAAGGCAATCTCCGATATTTATGATTCTATTGTAGATTCTTATAACGGTGATGTGGAAGCCCGCGGTAAAATGCATATTGCCCAGTGCCTTGCAGGGATGTCCTTCTCCAACGCACTTCTCGGAATTGCGCACAGCCTTGCCCACAAGACCGGCGCGGTATTCCATATTCCGCACGGCTGCTGCAACGCGATTCTGCTTCCGAATGTCATCCAGTACAATTCCAGAGTCTGCATGGAGCGTTATGCGCAGATCGCGAGGGCCATGGGCCTGCCCGGCTTTACCGACAAGCAGCTCGTGAACTCCCTTGTGGAAGCGGTCCGCGCCCTCAATAAGAAGCTGGATATCCAGCAGAGCTACAAGGACAACGGTGTCAGCGAGGAAGACTTTAAGGCGCACTGCAGTGACATTGCCAAGAATGCGGTCGGCGATCCATGCACAGGTTCCAATCCGAGAAAGACCGACGAAGAGAGCATGCTTAAGGTTCTTACCTGCGCTTATTACGGCGAGGACGTCAATTTCTGATAAATTACGTACAATTATACAGAAAGTATCAAATTATCAGACTTTCTACAACTGGGTACCCTCGGCGAAAGCCGGGGGTATTTTTATGCGGAAAAACCGCTTCGGCTGGCGGCCAAAGCGGTTTCCATCTCTTCAAAACGAAGTATATTGATTTGCGTTCGGAGTGTTATAGATTACTTTACGTACTTCTTGATGATGACCGGGTCGGGGGAAACCATGTCGAGTTCGGACTGCTGAATCACGAAGTCCGGATACGCAAGAGCGCCCATCTCTTCCATATCAAGTCCTTCGATTTCAACTTCCGGTTTCACTCTGAGCCCCCAAACCTTGTTGAGGAACTTGAACCAGATATAGGAAACGCCGAAGCCCCAGATGAACAGGACTGCGACTACGATCATTTGGGCGGCAAACTGTCCCGCGTCGCCGTAGAAAAGACCCTTTACGTTGCCGGCAATACCGTTGATGCCGTCGCCGTAGGAGCCGTCCGCGAACAGGCCGAGAGCAATTACGCCCCAGAGACCGTTTACGCAGTGGACGGAGATTGCGCCGACCGGGTCGTCAAGCTTGAGCTTGTTCTCAACAAACGGAACAGCCACGCAGACAAGGATACCGGCAATCGCACCGATGATGAAGGACATGATGCCGTTTACAAATGCGCAGGGAGCTGTAATTGCGACCAATCCGGCAAGAGCGCCGTTCGCGGTCATGGAAGGATCCGGTTTGCCGTATTTGATCCACATATAGAACATCGCTACCAGACCGCCGATTGCGCCGGCAATCATGGTGTTTGTGGCAACAACGGCAAGA
>DATAML010000043.1:0-8463 GCA_036260545.1 Caproiciproducens sp. | reverse complement strand
TAGGAAAGCAGCCGTAATGAAATTTACCGGCGGTACCGGCTGGGAGCGCGTCGGCTCCGGTGATATTTATACCTAAATACCGTTCAATCCGATTTAATGAATAAATTTCACCTTTATTTTACAGCTTTAAACTTTATATTTTAACTGTACCAGGTACAGTTTTCGGCTGAAATTTGGAAAATTCAGCTTGCAGCTATTTGCTTTTACGCTTCTGCATATCTCGTTCGTACGCGGTGCAGCCAAGCTCAGGTGGCGGAAAATCCATGGTACAGTTGTAACTTCAATCAAGGAAAACGGACATTATAACAAAAGCAGCGCCCTTTCACTGATGAAAAGGCGCTGAATAAAATAATTATTGACTTTTACTCTCTTTTGAGAGGGGTTCCGATCGCCCCGTTCACTTCTTCAGTTTCCAGACCAGGTCATTCCATGTTAACTCTTTGCGAATTTCATGAATATCCGTATCCTTACCGATATGAATATATTCGATATCCATAATCTCGGCAAAATCACGCAGTTCCTCGTCGGTCAGGCCAAAGCTGAGAACGGAATGGTGCGCTCCGCCTGCGTAAATCCATGCTTCCGCGGAGGTTTCTAGGTTGGGCAGCGGTTTCCAGAGGACGGCGCCAACCGGCAGCTTCGGCATATCGTGTTCCTGCTTCTGACATTCCACCTCGTTGACTATCATACGAAAACGGTCGCCCATATCGATTATCGTTGCGAGGACCGCAGGCCCGGATTTCGCCTTGAAGGTGAGGCGGGCGGGAGCCTCCCGGTCTCCGATGCCGAGCGGGAATACCTGAACTTTCGGCTTCTCACAGGAGACGGTCGGACAGACTTCCAGCATATGGGAACCCATGTTCATACCGTTGGCCGGATCAAAATTATAGGTGTAATCTTCCATGAACGCGGTACCGCAGTCAAGATCGGCAGTCATTGCCTTCATAACCCTGCACAGGGCGGCCACTTTCCAGTCTCCTTCCGCGCCGAACCCGTAACCCTGGCGCATCAGATCCTGCGCGGCAAGGCCGGGGAGCTGGCGGAGCTGCTGTAGATCCTGAAAATTTGTATGGAAAGCGCCGAAGGCTTCCTTTTCCATGAATTGTTTCAGCGCGACTTCTTCGCGTGCCTGATAGCGGACAGAATCAATGTCGTCTGTCGCCATATCATAGTGCTGCTGGTATTCCTCCATCTGCGCGTCGACTTCCTCCTCCGTTACCGCTTCAACGAGGCGGATGATATCCTCGACCCCATAATGGTCCACACGCCAGCCGAATTTGATCTGGGCTTCCACCTTATCGCCTTCGGTAACGGCAACGTCACGCATATTGTCGCTGATACGCAGCACGCGAAGCCTGCGGCTCTCGAAAGCGCCTACGGCGGCGCGCATCCAGCCTGCAACACGCCTGCGGAATTTTTCTTCCTTCCACCAGCCGGAAATTACTTTATGTGGAAGACGCATCCGCGCGGTGATAAATCCGTGCTCCCGGTCGCCGTGCGCGGACTGGTTCAGGTTCATGAAATCCATATCGATGCTGTCCCACGGAATGTCACGGTTAAACTGCGTGTTGACATGCAAAAGCGGTTTCCGCAGGGCCGGAAAGCCGCAAATCCACATTTTAGACGGGGAAAATGTATGCATCCAGGTGATGACTCCGGCACAGTCCGGATCATTGTTCGCTTCCATCATGGCCTGATAGATTTCATCGGAGTTGCGGACGACCGGATGGAACACCACAGTGCAAGGAACATTCGCATCCGCATTGAGCTCATCTACCATAATTTTCGCATGTTCGTCGACTGTATTCAGAACATTTTCCCCATATAGATCCTGACTGCCGACAACAAAAAGGAATTTATATTTTTTTAAAGCTGCCATAATAATTCTCCTTTCAGAATGCTCTTTTCAGTTTTTTTAAACGCTTCATCACGTCGTTGCGCTGCGTGCAAAGTAATTGTACAGGGTGCGGTATTCCGGTTGAGCACATTGACTTTGTGCTCGCTGTGTGGTGTTTCCACAGATCTATGTAAGCATGGATCTGATTCCTGTACTGCGGCAGAAATCAGAGCGGAGTTCCGCCCGGATGCGTCCGTCCATGCATTGCAATGATGCGGTTGTGCGGCTTTATCGGTAGCCTGAAATTTTAGTTTCCTGTCTGAAAACGAAGTACATTCCATGACGCGGCCGGCAGGCAAACAGAAAATGTTCCGTCTGTTTCGCGGCCGCTGTCGCCTGACACCGTGCAAACAGAAGTTCTTTCCGCGTTGTTGACTGCTTTTAAATCATCTCCGCTGATTTGCAGGTGTTCTGTCACGCAGCAGGCACCAAACCCTCCGATTTTACACGACAGTTCCATTGGTTCGCTCAGACTGCGGTTTACAGCGAACACCGTAATTTCGCGGGTTTCTTCGTTCCAAACTGCGGTACTCTCCAAATAAGGCACATCCGAATAGTTTTGACTGTCATATTTGTCACAGATGCATACCGGGCGCAGAACCGTACCGTTTGCATAACGGGAAGCGTGCATAAACGGCTCGTAAATAGTCTGCTTCCACACTTTTCCGCCCGGTGCCGTCATGATGGGAGCAATAACATTGATCAGCTGTGCAAGGCATGCCATCTTCACGCGGTCTGCATGGTTCAGAAGAGTAATCAGCAAGGTGCCCACAACAAGCGCGTCCTCAAGAGTATATACATCTTCCAGCAGTCTGGGAGCCTTTCCCCACGGATGGTGCTTCGTAATATTTTCTTCCTCCGCACCGGAATGAAACCATACATTCCATTCGTCAAAGCTGAGCATCATCGTTTTTGAAGAACGTTTCTTTGCTTTAACATAGTCGCACACCGCAGTGACCGTATGGATAAAGCGGTCCATCTCCAATGACTGCGCCAGATAATCCATCGAATCATTGTTCCGGTTGCCATAATATTGATGCATGGAAATAAAATCCACGTCGTCGTAGGTTTGAGTCAGCACTTCGTCCTCCCACGTTGGAAACGTGGGCATAGTGGACATAGAGCTGCCGCAGACCACAAGTTGGATATCCGGATCGATTTTGCGCATAGCCCGTGCGGTTTCACAGGCAAGCCGGCCATATTCCTGTGCCGTTTTGTGTCCGATCTGCCAGGGACCGTCCATCTCGTTGCCAAGGCACCATGTCCTTACGCTGTGCGGTGAGGCTATGCCGTGCGCCCGGCGCAGATCGCTGTAATAGCTGTCTTTTTCGATATTGCAGTATTCCAGCAGATTGCACGCCTCCTGTACCCCGCGCGTACCAAGGTTTACCGCCATCATCATTTCCGCATCCACAAGCTTGCACCAGGCGGCAAACTCGTTCACACCAATTTCATTTGTTTCCAGCGTACGCCATGCCAGGTCCAGCTTATGCGGCCTTTTTTCCACGGGGCCGACGCCGTCTTCCCAACAGTAGCCGGAAACAAAATTTCCGCCCGGATAGCGGATGATCGGAATGCGCAGTTCTTTTACAAGCGGTACCACATCCCTGCGAAAACCGTTTTCATCCGCACAGGGGTGGCCCGGCTCGTAAATGCCGGTATATACCGCGCGGCCAAGATGTTCTATGAAAGACCCAAACAGGCGTCGATCGACCTGCCCGATCTTAAATTCTTTTTCAAGTAAAAGCTTCGCTTTTTTCATGGTCACAGTCTCCCGTCCAAGATTTCGGATGCATCCGAAGCATTCCCTGACACACGCTTTTTTGCCTGCTGTTTCTCATATGGGCCGATAATGCGCTTTTGTACCAGTTCATTAATTATGCAGCAAAGGGCCAGCTGCAGCCATGAAAACCAGCATATGGCCATTACCGGTACGGAATACGGGAATAGAAGACTTCCGGCCGCCAGCGTGAACACCGTTGCACCCAGTACACACAGACTTGCTTTCCACTCGGCAACGATCAGAATCAGCACGTTTTTTAAGAGGGCCCGCAGCGGCAACTCAAGCATTGCCAGAAGAACAAACACATAGCTGCCAAACAAAAGGCCCAGCAGCACCCAGAAAATTCCGAAGGCGAATACCATACCGCTGCCCTGCCGACCGGCCGACATACTGAGGAGGTAATAACCATAGCAAAGCGGAAGTGCGCATACCAATCCGGCAGGCAGACCTTTCAGTAACTGCCCTTTCCACTCGTTCCAGTAATCCGTAAGAGAAAAGCCTACGCCATCGCGAACCATTTTAATAAGATAGTGATTCAGCGCGCACAGACTGGCCGGAATTGTAACAATGGGCAAACAGCACAGAACAAACAGCAGATTTACTCCGATCAGGCTCCAGAAATAGGTGGAAAAAAGAAAGAAAAAGCGTGCGGCGCCCTTCTTGGGCGAAGGCGTATAAATCCCTTTGCCGGGCGCGAATCTCCACGCGCCGATCCGCTTTGTCAGATTCATTGCTCTTTCCTTCTTTCTGTGAATTCGTGCTTAGTTTTTCATTCCGGTCAGCACAATGCCTTCCACAAAGCTGCGCTGCCCCAGCAGGTAAATAATAATACCCGGCGCGATTGTCATGCATGTTGCCGCCATCGCATAGTTCCATTTGGTACCGAACGCACCTGTAAAAGTAGTAAGTCCGATTGCGAAGGTATATTTATCCATACTGTTTATGTAGATCATCTGCTGGAGGAGGTCGTTCCAAAGCTGAATGAACAGCAGCATCACAACCACTACAATAGCCGGCTTAATAGACGGAACTAAAATCGACCACAAAATGCGCATATGCGACGCGCCGTCGATTTCCGCCGCTTCATCCAAATCTTTCGGCACCGTTTCCATAAACTGCTTAATGAGGTAGATGTTAAAGAAACCGCCGCCTGTGAAGAACGGGAGAATCAGCGGCCAGTATGTATTGTTAAGGCCGCAGCCGCGTGTCCAGAAAATGTACAGGGGGATCAGTGTGACCATGCCCGGCAATAAAATTGTACCGACACACAGCGTAAAAATCAGCTTTTTGCCTTTAAACTTCAGCCTTGCAAAAGCATAAGCACTGAAAATTCCCGTGATTGTTCCCGCTGTAACAGCCGGAATAATAATTGAAAACGTGTTTTTCAGGTACGTCCAGTATTTAAAGGATTCCAGAGCGCGGGCGTAGTTGGACCACAGCCATTCCTGCGGCACAAAACTGGGCGGAAATGCGTACAGTTCCCCATTGCTGATGACCGAGGAACGGAAAATCCAGTAAAGCGGCAGCAAGACCATCATCGACAAAAATACAATCAGCAAAAGTGAAAGTAAATTGGCGCACTGCTCGGAACGTTTTTTGCTTGAACGTATGCTATACCCCGGGGCTTGTTTGACCCGCTCCATCAGTTATTTCCCCCTTCCCCAAAGTACTGTTCCTTGGATGTTTTAAACAGAATCAGTGTCGCAATACCTACCATCACGAAGAACACAGCTGCGTAAGCGCACCCGTAGCCGATTTTATTCTTTTGGAATGCGTAGATGTAAATAATGTAGGACATGAACATTGACCCGTTCTGCGGCCCACCACTTGTAATAGCAAGTGCCGGATTGATGACCTGAAGATTACTGATGAGCGCCATCAGAACATTGTAAAAGATAATGGGTGAAATGCTGGGAATCGTGATGTGCCAGAAACACTGCCAGGAGTTTGCACCGTCGATTTCCGCCGCCTCCAGATACACACGCGGCACATTCTGCAGACCGGCGAGGAAAATTACAATCAAGTTCCCGCTGCACCAGACAGCAATGACCGCAAGCGAAGGCAACACCTGATCCGGACTACCCAGAAACTGCTGCGGCGGCAGGCCGAACATGCGGAGACCGTAGTTGATCAGGCCGTAATTGACCTCGTACAGCCAGCGCCATGAGGTAAACACACCCACGGCGGGCAGCAGATACGGAATGAAGAAGATGGCACGCCATAATGGGCGCACAGGTATTTTGCGGTTTAAAAGAAGCGCGATAATGAGTGAGTACAGCAGTGACCCCAGCACTGCCATGAATGCATATATTACGGTAACGCGGACGGAATCGTAAAAGTACATGTCGCGGGTAAAAATCCTGACAAAATTTGCAAAACCTACAAATTTTGGTTTACTCAGGCCGTTCCAGTCAAACAGGCTCAATACAAATACCGATATAGTCGGAATATAACTGATGATTGAGAGCCCCAAGAAGACAGGAATCAGACAAAGGTATGCAATTGCAGACTCCTTTTTCTGCCGTATTCCCCTGCCCGCTATTTTTTGAGGTTTGTCTTTTACTACAGCGCCCGGCTGTAATATTGCTGCCGCGCCGCCTTGTGTTCTCTTTGCCACAAATTGGGCCCCCTTTAATAAAGTTGCATTGGGGCACCAGTTCTTTGTGAGCCGGTACCCCAACATGGCTTAATGCTATGATATGCTTACGCTATTCACTTTTTTGCGCTTTCAAAAGCATCGTTCAGGTCGGGATAGAATTTACCCAGCGCGTCTTTCGCGGTCATTTTGCCCGTCCAGATGTGGGAGAGCACGGTATCCAGCGTGGTATTGAAGACGTCGGTTCCGTTTACATAATACCATGCGGTCGATTTGGAATTGTTGTGTGCATAGTCCACTACGGCACTCTTGTACATATCATGCTCCGGGAAGTTCTTATTGTTAATCCATTTGTCTGTTTTCGCGGAGTCCGTATAGTACGATTCGAGAATCGGCATCCATGTACCGGCTTTGATTAAATCCCAGGAATTTTCTTCCTGCGCATACCATTTCAACCAGGTCATTGCCTCCTGCGGATGCTTGGTGGTGGCGAACACAACATTCGGGCCGCCGGTGCAGATGGTGACTTTGTTCTTGAAATAAGGCAGAACGCCTACGCCGTATTTAAACTTGGCATCCGGCCCGAGATAGGTGCCTACATTCCATGCGCCGTCTGTGGCCATAACAACTTTTTCAGTGCCGAGGGAGGTGCTGAGCGCTGTACTGGATGCGCTTGGCTGCGGTGCACAGTGATGGACCAGATACAAGTCTGCAACTGCCTGAATGGCTTCGACTGCTGCCGGCTCGTTGATGATGCACTTACTGCCGTCCGCAGAGTAGTAGCCGCCGCCGTTGGACAGCGCCCAGACTTCCATCTGCCAGGGGAGTGTATTGACAGAGCAACCGTAAACAGCAATATTTTTGGAGTTAAATTTGGGGTCATTGGCGTTCCTGCCGCTGGTGTCGAGCGTCAGTGTTTTTGCCACCTTTACGAACTCATCCCATGTCCACGCTTTTTCGGCAGTGGCAGGAGGGGTAAAGTTTTTCGCGTCCAGCCCCTGTTTCTTGCATACCTTTTCCAGCAAGTCTTTGTTATACCACGTATTCAGAACTTCGTTGGCTGCGGAATAGGCAACCGGAACGCCGTTGTATTTGAATGCCAGACTCTCCAGCGGTTTTGCCTCATTGTCTCCGTACATTTTGGAGATATCGCTCAGCATACCGTTGGTTGCAAAGGTAAGAACACCGGCCTCACTCATAATGCCGGTATCGGGCAGCTGGCCCGCAGTGGCCATGGCATTCAGTTTGGTTATGTAGCTCTCATGGTCGACCTGCATAATTTCGACCTTGATGTGATCCTGAGAAGCATTGAACTTGTCGGCGACAGCCTGTGTAGCCTTTGTCTCCGTGTCATTACCCCACTGGGCATAGGTAATGGTAACCTTTTCACCGTTGCCGGCGGCACCGCCCGCCGAAGAAGCAGGAGCGGAAGCACTGGCGGCAGGGGCCGGAGCGGCAGAAGCGGCAGCTGGAGCACCAGAACCGCAGCCGGTCGACATACCGGCGAACACGGAAACTGCCAAAAGCAGTGCCAGAATTTTTTGTACCTTTTTCAAATTTTTTCCCCCTTAACATAGATTTGATTAACTTATATTGTCTGGCAAGTTAGAATCATCTTGCCATGCAACCGGATTTTACGAGCCTTAACGTTTAGGTACATTTCAAAAAATAAGTGAAGCATTTCAGCTTCAATTTCATTTATCGCTTAAACTGACACAATAAAATTTACAATTTGGGAAGGATTATTTTTCCATTGAAGTGATTATATCACTCTATTTTTAAAAAATAAAGACTTTTTTGTTTAGAATAGCTAATTTAGCATAATTACCAAAACGTTTAGGTTAGTTTTTACATCCGGCTTTCTTATGTATAATATATCACCCCGTGCTTACGCAATTATTCAACAGATAAAACTGAGCCTACCGAGTCGCGCTCCAGAATATTGCACGGCAGAAGGAACCGTTCCGTATTTACTTTTTTCCCTGCTACCTGCTGCAGCACCAATTCCGCGCTTTTACGGCCAATCTCATTGAGCGGCAACTCTACGGTTGATATTTTATGCGTATAACCGCAGCTGATGTCGCGATTGTCAAAGCCAAACAGTGAAATATCACGGCCGATTTCCATCCCCTGCTCGGTAAACCATTCATAAAGCCCGCTGGCCATCAGATCATTAAAACAGAAAAC
>DATAML010000042.1:0-15945 GCA_036260545.1 Caproiciproducens sp. | reverse complement strand
CGGCACAGATGGTGATTAAAATTGTAGACGAAGAGCTGACAAGCCTCATGGGCGGAACCGACGCGAAGTTTGCGTCCGCCCCGACCCCGCCTACCGTGGTGCTGCTCTGCGGCCTGCAGGGCTCCGGTAAAACCACCCACGCGGGCAAGCTTGCGCTGATGCTGAAAAATAAAGGGCACCGGCCGCTGCTGGTCGCCTGCGATATTTACCGCCCGGCTGCAATCAAGCAGCTGCAGGTAGTCGGTTCCAAAGCCGGGGTTCCCGTTTTTGAAATGGGTACTGAAAATCCGGTGAAAATCTGCAAAGCTGCCATTGCCCACGCGCGGGATTACGGCAACGATATGCTGCTGATTGATACCGCCGGTCGCCTGCAGATTGATGAGAAGCTGTTGGGCGAGCTGAAAAACATCAAGGATGAGATTTCCCCCAACGAGATTCTGCTTGTAGTGGATTCCATGACCGGCCAGGAGGCCGTGAACGTAGCCAAAACTTTTGACGAACTGCTGAACATCACGGGCGTCATCCTTACCAAGCTGGACGGCGATACCCGCGGCGGCGCCGCGCTTTCTGTGCGCGCGGTCACCGGCAAGCCGATCAAATTCGTCGGCGTGGGAGAAAAACTGGAAGACCTCGAAGTGTTCCACCCGGACCGCATGGCTTCCCGTATCCTCGGCATGGGCGACGTCCTTACCCTGATTGAAGACGCAAAGAACAAAATCGATCAGAAAGCCGCGGAAAAAACAGCACAGAAGATGCTGCAGAACAAGCTTGATTTCAATGATCTGCTCGACCAGTTTGCCCAGGTAAAGAAGATGGGGCCGCTGAAAAGCGTGCTTTCCAAGATGCCGGGCATGGATAAGCAGCTCAAGGACGTGGATATCGACGACCGGCAGATGGACCGTATGGCCGCGATTATCCTTTCCATGACGCCGGAGGAACGCGAAAAACCGTCCATCATCAATCCGTCGCGCAAAAGGCGTATGGCGGCGGGCAGCGGAATGAAGGTGGAAGACGTTAACCGCCTGATCAAACAGTTTGAACAGGCCCAGAAGCTGATGAAACAGATGAAGGGCATGGGTAAGCGCCGTTTCTCCGGCATGGGTATGCCGTTTTAAAATGAATTCACCCAATGAGGGAACCCTTTTTGGTGAAGATACATTGATCAATTTGTGGAGGTGAAACATATGTCAGTAAAAATCAGACTGCGCAGAATGGGTGCTAAAAAAGCTCCTTTCTATCGTATAGTTGTTGCAGATTCCCGCTACCCGCGCGACGGCCGTTTCATTGAAGAAATCGGCTATTACAATCCTCTTGAGGAACCGTCCGTAGTAAAGGTTGACGCCGATAAGGCAAAGAAATGGATCGCAAACGGCGCACAGCCTACCGATACCGTGAAATCTTTGCTGAAAGGCCAGGGCGTGCTGTAAAAGCGGAGGGAAACGCAATGAAGGATCTGTTAATTTCTATTGCTCAGGGACTTGTCGAAAATCCGTCGGCCGTTTCGGTTGATGTTGACGAACCCAATGAAGAGGGAACCGTTGTTTATCACCTGCATGTTTCGGAAGACGATATGGGCAGAGTGATCGGCAAACAGGGCCGTATTGCCAAGGCAATACGCATTGTAATGCGCGCCGCGGCTACCCGCAACAACGGGAAAATTTCAGTGGAAATCGACTGACCGCAGAGTAAAGGGGCTGTCTCAAAACAGGCTCCGGGCCTGCTGCTGTTCATTGGCCTCAAGGCCGGTGCGCAGGGGCGTTTCCGGCTGTCTGCGCTTTTGGGACAACCCCTTTTATTACTTTAGTTGTTATTAGGAGGATATATGCTGAACCAGTATTTGGAGGCGGGAAAAATCGTTGGAACCCATGGCTTAAAGGGCGAGCTGCGTGTCGACCCGTGGTGCGATTCGGCCCAGGCACTTGCCGGGCTGAAAAACCTGTATCTGGCGAATGGCGCGCAGAGAATGGAAGTGGTTTCTGCCCGTGTTCATAAAACGCAGCTTCTTCTGCAGCTGAAAGGAATCGATTCCATTGAGCAGGCCGATGTGCTCCGCGGCAAAATCCTCTATCTTGACCGGACGGATCTCCCGCTGGAAGAAGGACGCTATTTTGTTCAGGACCTGATCGGCCTGAATGTTTTTAACGCCGATTCCTTTATTTATTACGGCAAGCTGACGGAAGTCCTGTATACCGGCGCGAACGATGTGTATCAGATCACATCGGAAAGCAAGAAGGATTACCTGGTTCCGGCTATACAGGATGTAATAATCAATGTGAATATTCCGGAAGGTAAAATGCTGATCCGTCCCATGAGGGGGATTTTTGAAGATGAGGATTGACCTGATCACCCTTTTCCCCGAAATGTGCGAAACGGTGATGTCAGAAAGCATCATCGGCCGCGCGCGCAAAAAAGGTGCGATTCAGATTTGCTGCCACCAGATTCGTGATTTTGCATATGATAAACACAACCGGGTGGATGACTGCCCGTTCGGCGGCGGAAAGGGAATGCTGCTGATGGCCGAACCGATCGCGCTCTGCATCGACGACCTGATCCAGCAGCTTGGCGCGAAACCGCACATTATCTATCTGTCGCCGCAGGGAAAAACCCTGACGCAGCAGAAGGTCAAAGAGCTGGCAAAGTATGAGAACCTTGCTCTTTTATGCGGCCATTATGAGGGAATCGACGAACGGATACTCGAGGAATATGTGGATGAAGAAGTTTCCATCGGCGATTATGTGCTTACCGGCGGGGAACTTCCCGCGTTGGTGCTGGCGGATTCGGTCTGCCGCATGATCGACGGGGTGCTTGCGGATGAGGAATGCTTTCAGGAAGAGAGCCATTTTAACGGCCTGCTCGAATATCCCCAGTACACAAGACCGGCCGTGTGGCGTGGCAGAAAAGTGCCGGATGTCCTTTTGGCCGGGCACCATGGAAATGTAGAAAAATGGCGTAGGCAGCAGTCAATTTTCCGTACGCAAAAAAAGCGGCCCGAAATGCTGAAATGTGCGGATTTATCAAAAGAGGACAGAAAGTTTTTGGTGGAATTGGAATCACAGCCGAAAATAATCGAAAATTAGAATTTATAATTTTTTGTGCAATGAGCACTGTTTGAGTTATAATCAGGCAGAGAAAACAAAAGTTTTCAACAATTACAGCAAGTTGCACAAATAAGTGCTGCGAAGAATTGCATGGTTTCGGTTATCAATCCAAAGTTTTTCAATTTGGTTGACGGTGTGTTAAAATGTGATATAATAACCTTAATTCATAAAGATAATTAGATTTTATACTGTTTTTTGTTAGATTGATTAACAGGAGGGGAATAGAATGTGTGTTAAAGAAGTGTTAGTCCAAAATCAGGTTGGGCTTCATGCTCGTCCGGCTACTTTTTTCATTCAGAAGGCAAATGAATATAAATCATCCATTTGGGTAGAGAAAGAAGAAAGGCGCGTAAACGCAAAGAGCCTTCTCGGCGTTTTGTCGCTTGGCATTGTCGGCGGCACGACCATTCGCATTATTGCGGACGGTAACGATGAAGAGGAAGCAGTCAGCAGCCTTGTCGAACTGGTTCAGTCCGGGTTTGCCGAATAAGTTTGTCTTTCAAACAGCACCGCTTTATCGGCGGTGCTTTTTTTGTTTAAGAAACGCCGACGCGGCGGGAATAACAGTAAGGAGATTCGGCAAGCGATGCTGTATCGATCAGATTTAACGGAAGAACAGGCAGAGTTGATATGCGGGTGGAAATACGAAGGAGAATACGGCGTATATAATACTTCCTGGGAAACCGTTCAGAAGCAGAAATGGGCAATCGCCGACAGTGAAAAGCGCGGAACACAGTTTGTGGCAGTGCTGGATGAGCAAAATGCGCTGTTCGGCTTCTTCCGCCTTGTCGAAGACGGGAACAGGGTGATGATCGGGCTGGGATTAAATCCGCAGGACTGCTCAAAAGGCTATGGCAGCGAACTGATGAAGCTGATTCTTGCTGAATGCAGCCGGCGCTTTTCGGGTAAGATACCGGAACTCGAAGTGCGGGAATTTAACCAAAGAGCAATAAAATGCTACCGAAAAGCCGGGTTTCAAATTGTTGACTGCTACACAAAAGATACTCTTATGGGGAGAGACACATTTTTGCTGATGCGGTATATTGGTACATAAGATGAAAAAGGAGGCCGCCATGACCGATCACGAAGAGCATATCAAAGAGTTGCGGAGCCGGGCCATGCGCCTTCCGCTCCATCCGGGAGTGTATATCATGCACGACAAGACCGGCAAGATCATTTATATCGGCAAGGCCAAAGCGCTGAAGAACCGCGTCAGCCAGTACTTCGGTTCGGAGAAGAACCATGACGACAAGGTTCGCCGCATGGTCAGCAATGTGGAATATTTCGAATATATCCTGACCGACAGCGAATTCGAGGCGCTTGTGCTGGAATGCAGCCTGATCAAGCAGCACAATCCCAAATACAATATCCTGTTAAAAGACGACAAGGGATACCATTACGTCAAGGTGACCTCCGGCCCGTGGCCGAGGATTTCCGAGGCCAAGATGATTCTGGAAGACGGCGCGGAGTATATCGGGCCGTTTGTCAGCTCGTGGGCGGTAAAGCAGTCTGTGGACGAGGCGCTGAAAATCTTCCGTCTGCCTTCCTGTACCCGGAAATTTCCGCAGGACATCGGCAAGACAAGACCCTGCCTGAACTATTATATCAAGCAGTGCTGCGCCCCCTGCCGCGGCAGGATCAATGCAGAGGAATACAATGAATCGGTATCCGAGGCGATTCAGTTCCTGCGCGGCGGCAGCGCGGAAAGTATCCGCGAACTGACCAAAAAGATGAACGACGCGGCGGATTCGCTTGAGTTTGAGCGCGCCGCCAGAATCCGCGACCGGCTTGCGGCGCTTAAAAAAATGGGCGACCGGCAAAAGGTGGTTGCGGCAAAGGTGAAGGAGCAGGACATCATCGCGCTTGCGCAGGGCGCGGAAACCAGCTGCTTCGAGGTGTTTCGTTTCCTGAACGGCAGGCTCTGCGACCGCGAAACCTTTCTGATGGGCGAAACCGGGAACCCGGAAACCGCGCGCAGCGAGTTTATCGAGCGGTATTATTCCATGCGGGAGCGGATTCCGCCCCGCGTCTGCCTGGATGGCGCCGCCGAAGGCAGCGAACTTTTGGGACGCTGGCTGACGCAGAAGGCCGGAAGAAAGGTGACGGTTTCCGTCCCGCAGAAGGGAGAGCAGGCGCAGCTTGTGGAAATGTGCCGCAGCAACGCGGCGGAACAGCTTGCGCAGGCCACCGGACGTACCGGAAAGGAAGCCTCCGCGCTGGACGAGCTGGGCAGGCTGCTGGGGATGGAACAGCCTCCGCAGTATATTGAAGCATACGATATTTCCAACCTGGCGGGCGGAGAAAACGTAGCCGGCATGGTTGTGTTTGAAAATGGCAGGCCTCTGAAAACCGCGTACCGTAAGTTTAAAATCAAAACGGTGGAAGGGCAGGATGACTACGCCTCCATGCGGGAAGTAATCACGCGCCGACTTCAGGAATATTTTGCGCAGAAGGAATCCGGAACGGGCTTCGGCCGCTTGCCCGACCTCATCCTGCTTGACGGCGGAAAAGGACACGTTGCCGCCGTGCGGCCTGTGCTGGAGGCGGCAAATCTCCCGGTTCCGCTTTTCGGCATGGTAAAGGACGATAAACACCGAACAAGAGCGATTGCGCAGGACGGCGGCGAGATCGCGATCAATTCCAACCGCAGCGCGTTTACGCTGGTATCCTCCATACAGGACGAGGTGCACCGCTTTGCGATCGGTTATCACCGCCAGGTGCGCAAGAAAACAACGATTTCCTCCACCCTTACCTCCATTGAGGGCGTCGGGCTGACGCGGGCGAAATATCTGTTAAAGCATTTTAAAACGGTCAGCGCAATTAAAAATGCCGATCTGGAGGAGCTTGCCGCCGCGCCCGGCATGACAAAACCCGCCGCACAGCGCGTTTATGAATATTTTCACCCGGACGGAGAAAATTAGGAAAGAGTTGACATAACCGCAGGATAATGGGATAATAAAAAATGCTAAATTATCCATGAATCGGCATCTGTGTAAGATGCAGGATATGTCGGCTGAAAACATTCGGGAAATATAAGGAGTATTTATATATGAGAGTGATAACCGGCTCGGCACGCGGCAGACGGCTGATGACGCTGGAAGGCGAAAGCGTGCGCCCCACACCGGAACGGGTGAAAGAGGCGCTGTTCAGCATCATTCAGTTTCAGATTGAGGGCAGGCGCGTGCTGGATTTATTTGCGGGCTCCGGCCAGCTGGGAATTGAGGCGCTGAGCCGCGGCGCAAGACAGGCCGTATTTGTGGACGCGAGCAAGGATTCCGCCGCGGTCGTGCAGAAAAATCTGGAAAGTACCGGCCTTGCGGAAAACGCGCAGCTGAAAAATATGGATTTTGCCGCATTCCTGATGCAGAACCGGGAACCCTTTGATCTGGCGTTTCTGGACCCGCCCTACCGCACCGGGCTGCTTCAGCGGGCGCTGCCCATGGTCGCGGATGCCATGAACAAGGGCGGGGCGATCCTCTGCGAGAACCCGGCCGACGAGGAAATGCCGGAATCCGCCGGAGAATTTGTGCGCGTGCGAACCTACCGTTACGGTAAGATTGTGCTCACGCTATACAGGCATAAGGATGTGACGCAGGAATGATAAGAACGGCAATCTGCCCCGGCAGTTTTGATCCGGTTACGCTGGGACATATGGACATTATCAACCGGTCCCGCAAGGTGTTCGATAAAACGATCGTGGCGGTGCTGGTCAATCCCGAAAAGCACACGCTGTTCACAGTGGACGAGCGTATCGAACTGCTTAAGCGATGTACCTGCGATATGGCGGATGTCGAAGTGGTCGGTTTTGACGGACTCCTGGCAGATTACGCACGGGAGCGGAATGTAACGGCGATTGTAAAGGGTCTGCGCGCCCTTTCGGACTTTGAATATGAATTCCAGATGGCGCTTACCAATAAAAAGCTGAACCCGAACCTTGAAACCATGTTCCTTACCACAAACGCGGAAAACATGTTTTTAAGTTCCAGCATTATAAAACAAATCGCCAGTTTTGGCGGCGATATTACCAATTTTGTGCCAGAGTGTATTTTGAGCGATATCAAACAAAGAATACTGAGCGCAGGAGGGAAAAACAGATGAGCGAACTGAATGTAGAAGAACTGCTTGACGAACTGTATGATATGGTAGATAAAGCGTGGAATTTTCCGCTCAGCCGCGGTCGTGCCGTTCTGGACTGCGAAGAGGTAAAGCAGATTCTGGATGAGATTCGCGACAATCTTCCACAGGAAATCCGTCAGGCAAAAGCAATCTGTGCCGACCGCGCCCAGATTATCAGCGACGCCAAGCGCGAAGCGGAAACCGTGGTCCGTGTGGCCGAGGAACGGGCAAAAACAATGATCAATCAGGATGAGATCGTCAAGCAGGCGCAGCAGAAGGCAAACGACCTGATCGCGCAGTCCCAGACAAAATTCCGAGAGATGCGCAAAGCCTCGAATGATTACATAGACGACTTGATGAAGCGGACGGAAGAAGGGCTCGCCTCAAATCTTGCGGAGCTCCGCCAGACCCGGCAGAACATCAAGGCTTCCCAGCGCTCCGGGCAAAACTGATTCTGATTCATTAAAACACGCCGCAGATTTGCGGCGTGTTTTTTTGCGCATTTTTACCGGCATACCGCAGATAAAATCCCTCAGCGACATTAAAGTCACAAATTTTTACGGCTTTGCGGAGCTGCTCCAATAAAATGACTATATTTCCCTGTCTGTATATTGAATTTTTCACATACAATGTATTTTTCCAGGGTACATCGAAAAAATTAAGTGAAATATGTCTGAAATAACTAAAAAAATAAGGGTTGCATTTTTGGAACAGATACGATATAATCAAAACACAAAGTGGTGAAAGGTGGGGGCAAGTAGCACGATGTGGTAAACACATACGGCGTATGCCCGACAAGTGGCAGGTTATGTTGATCGGCGAGTACCAACATAATATCGATCAAAAGGGCCGCGTAATCGTTCCGGCCAAATTCCGCGAGGATTTGGGCGATCTGTTTTACGTTACAAAAGGCCTTGACGGCTGTCTTTTTGTACTTTCACCGGAGGAATGGGCGAGGCTTCAGGATAAAATCAAGGCCATGCCGATTTCCAAAGCCAGAGGGCTGCAGCGTTTCTTCTTTTCCGGCGCGGCGGAGGCCGAACCGGATAAACAGGGACGTATCCTGCTGCCGCAGCCGCTGCGCGACCATGCGGGCCTTACGAAGGACATTACCTTCATCGGGGCATCGAGCCGCGCGGAAATCTGGGATACCCGGCGTTGGAACGAATTCAACTCCACCCTTACCGAAGACAGCATTGCCGAGGCAATGGATTTGCTTGAGTTATAAAGGGCGGTGTGAATATGGAATTTCAGCATAAGCCGGTACTGTTTGAAGAAACCATAAACAGCCTCAACATTCAGCCGGACGGCATCTATATAGACGGAACAGCCGGGGGCGGGGGACATTCTCAGGCGATTCTGGACAGGCTCGCAACGGGAAAACTTCTTTCCATCGATCAGGACCCGGACGCGATCAAAACGGTCACCGAGCGTTTTAAGGGCAATCCGTGCTCCGTTATTTATCAGGCGAATTTCTCCGAGATGGCGGAAGCGGCCGAAAAACTGGGCTTGGCGCCCGTTGACGGTGTCCTTCTGGACATCGGCGTTTCTTCTTTCCAGTTTGATAATCCCGAAAGGGGTTTTTCTTATCACTACGACGCGCCTCTGGATATGCGTATGAGCAAACAGGGCGTTTCTGCAAAGGATTTGGTCAACCGGCTAACCTGGCAGGAACTGGCGCAGATCATCAGCCGCTACGGCGAGGATAGAAATGCGGCCCGCATCGCGAAGGGAATCGTTCAGGCGCGCGAACAGCAGCCGATTGAAACCACGCTTCAGCTGGCGGAGATTGTAAAGGCTTCCGTGCCGGCGGCGGTAAGGCGCGAACAGGGACATCCCGCGCGCAAAACTTTTCAGGCGCTGCGCATCGAGGTCAACGGTGAGCTGGACAGGCTCTCCGAGGGGCTGGACGCCGCGTTCTCGGTGTTAAAACCGGGCGGCAGGCTTGCGGTCATCACCTTCCATTCTCTGGAAGATCGAATCGTTAAGCAGCGCATGGCACAGTGGTGCACAGGCTGTACCTGCCCGCCGGACTTTCCGGTCTGCGTGTGCGGAAAAAAGCCGAAAGCAGAGCTGCTTTATAAAAAGGGCCTTGCCCCGGGCAGGGACGAGCTGGAACAGAACCCGCGCAGCCGGAGCGCAAGACTCCGCGTCTGCATTAAACTATAAAAATATATGCTATAAAGACAGGGGATGGGAAATTTGGCTTATCGAAACAGCAATGAAGCGTATGATTTTGCGCTCTTTGAACCCAAGCGGCAGCAGGAAGCGCCGCAGAAAAAAAGCAATATCATTGAGATTCCGAAGGAAAAGCTGGAAGAGAACCGAAAAACCCGTACAAATCCCTTTAAAGCTTTTATGGGTTTTCTCACTCTGGCGGTTATGCTGGGAATGGTCGGCTCGATGGTTTACGGTCAGGTTCAGCTTACGGAGCTTACCGACCAACTGAATGCAAAGACAAAAGTTTTGAACGAGCAGGAAAGCGTCTACACTCAGCTGAAAATGAAATCGGATTCCCAGCTTTCGCTGGAAACAGTGGAAAATTACGCGACGCAGAAGCTCGGCATGAAAAAAATCGAGCAGAATCAGATTGAGCCGGTCGAGCTTTCCAAGGGGGACCGCACGCAGGTGGTAAAATCCGCGGACGGTCAGGACCCGCTTACTTCCCTGTGGGATACAATCCTTGAAATGCTGTCATAATCGAAATAATTTATAAATAAGTATTAGTACCGATATTTGTTGAGATTTTGGTCTGGTATGCAAAAGGAGAGTTAAGAGCTGATCTTGACTCTCATTTTTGTAAGATACGCTCTCTGTTTTCTTCCGCCGTGGCGGTCATAGGGCAGCAGGCCGGAAAGGCAAGGTCTAAAAATGGCAAAAGGCACGACAATCCGCATGTGGCGCCGTTCGATCTTTGTACTGCTGGTGTTGGTTCTCATTGGGTTCGGCGCGATTATATTCAGCCTTGCCAAGCTTCAGCTTGTGGAAGGTGCGGACCTTCAGACGCGCGCCGTTGACCAGCAGCTGAAAAACACCACCATCAGCGCGCAGCGCGGCACGATTTACGATTGCAACATGAAGCCGCTTGCGCAAAGCGCGACCGTCTGGAAGGTGGTTCTGGAACCCGCGTTCATCACCGATAAAAATCGTGAAACCATCGCCGACGGGCTTTCCAAAATCCTCGGGATGGATAAAGCGGATATTTTGAAGCGGAGCTATAAAAAGACTTACTACGACGAACTGAAACGCAAGGTGGAAACCGACGTCAAGGATGAAATCCTCAAGTTCAAAAATGATAACAAGGTCGGGAACGGCGTTCGCCTGATCGAGGATTATAAGCGATATTATCCCTACGGTACCTTTGCCGCTTCCGTTCTGGGCTTTACCGGCGCGGACAGCCAGGGGCTTGCCGGCGTGGAAGAAAAATACGACAGCTACCTTACCGGTGTGTCCGGAAAGCTTGTTACCGCGAAGAACGCGATCGGCACGGATATGCCCTTCCAGTACGAACAGAAGGTGGACGCACAGAACGGAAACAGTCTGGTGCTGACCCTCGATGAGGTGGTGCAGCATTTTCTGGAAAAGAATCTGGAGGAAGGCGTAATCGTCAACAAGGTTCAGAACCGTGCCTGCGGCATTGTAATGAACGTTAAGACCGGCGCCATTCTGGGCATGGCGGTCAAGGGCGATTTTGACCCGAACGACCCGTTTACGGTGGCGGATAAAACGGAAGCGGCAAAAATCACCGCGATGCCCGAGGGGGAAGCCAGAACGACCGCGCTGAACGCTGCAAGACAGAAGCAGTGGCGAAACAAGTGCGTGAGCGACGTTTACTACCCCGGCTCCGTTTTTAAGATGGTTACCGGTTCCTCGGGACTGGAGGAAGGCGTTATTACAGAAAGCAGTCCATTCTTCTGCAGCGGCTCGGTTGTTGTAGCGGATAAAACAATCCACTGCTGGCGTACATACGGGCATGGCAGCGAAACCTTTGTACAGGGACTCTGCAACTCCTGCAACCCGGTGTTTATCGAGATCGGCCGCAGGCTCGGGCCGGACCGCTTCTTTAAATATTTTCAGGCGTTCGGCTTTACGAGCCGCACCGGAATCGATCTGCCCGGTGAATCCCGCAGCTTGTTCTATTCGGCGAGCGAACTGAATCCGGTCGAACTTGCCACCTCGGCGTTCGGCCAGAGCAACAGTATCACTCCGATTCAGATGGTTACCGCCTGCGCTGCCGTGGCGAACGGCGGCTATCTGGTGCAGCCCCATGTGGTAGCCAAAATTATCGATGACGGCGGAAATATCATCAAATCGGCGGATACCAGCCCAAAGCGTCAGGTCATTTCCAGTGAAACCTCCCGGCGTATGAGCGCGATCCTGCAGACGAACGCGACCATCGGTACCGCGAAAAACGGTTATCTGCCCGGTTACCGCATTGCGGGCAAAACCGGCACCTCGGAAAAGACGGGCTTAAAGGGCGAATACATCGCCTCCTACTGCGGATTTGCTCCCGCGGACGACCCGCAGATTGCCATGCTGGTATTCTTTGACGAACCGCACGGCAGCAGCTATTACGGCAGCGCCGTTGCAGGGCCGGTATTTGCGAAAACGATGGAAGAAATCCTCCCGTATCTGGGCGTGGAACGGAAATATACGGATAAGGAGATTGCAAAGCTTGATCAGCAGGCGCCCGATGTAGTCGGCAAGACACTCGCTGAGGCAAAAAATGCGCTCTATAAAGCCAAATTATCTCCGAAGATTTACGGAAGCGGAGAGAAAATACTCTCCCAGGTGCCGGAACCGGGCAAGACGATTCCACAGAACGGCACGGTGGTTCTGTTTACCGATGAAGGCAGTACGGCAAAGACAGTCACGGTGCCGAACCTGCTGAAAATGTCGCTGTCCGCGGCAAATAAGACGGCCGCAAACGCCGGTGTCAACATCAGTATTACGGGCGCTGCCCTTACCGGAACCAATCCGGTTTCCAATTCCCAGAGCATTCCGGAGGGCACGAAGGTTACGCCGGGTACTGTGGTTACCGTAGGATTCATCGAGCCCGACCAGGTACAGTAAGAGTCTTATGGATATCTTACCCGCGAAAGGGATGGTTGTTTGGCAAATTTACATCATACTGCAAAGGTCATCGCGGTTTATGATAAAAACGGGTATACTACCCAGGTACTGAAAAAAATTCTGGCCTTTTGCGGGCGCGGCAACTGCCGCGTTGCGCCTGCGGGCGAGCCGACGGAACCGGGAGTTCATCCGGCGGTGCTGCTTCTCTGCGACGCGGTGAAGGCTGCGGACGCAGACCGGTTCCCCGTCTGCGTTGCCGGGTACGATATCGCCGCGCGGCCGGAGCTGCAGGGGCTGCGCCCGGTCACCTTCTCGGCGGAAAGCGACAGCGCCGATTTTACGGCAAGAAATATCCGCCGAACGCAGGACGGCTTTACCGCGTTCGAAATCGTCGGCGTCGGCGTGATCGGTCGCGTAAGGCTTGCGGGGGACAGCGTACCGTACGTCGGAGCGGTGCTGGCCGCGGCGGCGGCGGCAATCTCCTGCGGAATTGCCTTTGCGGAGGTGCTGGAGGCGTTGAACCACATTGAAATAGAGGAAGAATAACGGAAATCATTGTGCTATAATAATTCTGTAATTTACCGGCCGGAAATAGCATGCGCACCATAACCGGCCGGCAGAGCAATGATAAAAGGTGGAGATAAGAACATATGAACTCAGTTTGGATTTTGGCGGCGGCAATTCTTTCTTTCCTGATCACGGCACTGCTTGGGAAATGGATGGTTCCTTTTCTGCATAAAATAAACTTTGGGCAGACGATCCGTGAAGTAGGTCCAAAATGGCACCGCAAGAAGAACGGTACGCCGACGATGGGCGGATTCATGTTTATCATCGGAATTGTCCTGACGGTTTTTTTGTGCGTGCCCCTCTATTACAGCGTGACAAATCAGAATTCGCTCGATATGCTGATGCGCACCAAGATATTCGGCGGCCTGTTCATGGCGGTCGGCTTCGGTGCGGTCGGCTTTTTTGACGATTATATCAAAGTGGTAAAAAAGAGGAACCTCGGCCTCAACGTAAAGCAGAAGCTTGTTCTGCAGTTTCTGGTCGCGGGCGCCTACCTGTATTCGCTGTACCTAGCGGGCTGCGGTCCTTCCACACTGATTCCGTTTGCGGGCAGCGTGAACCTTGGGCTGTGGTACTGGGTCATTTCACTGCTCGGTATTGTCGGCATGGTCAACGCCGTCAACTTTACCGACGGGATCGACGGTCTGAATGCGTCCGTTACTTTCTTTGCCGGAGCGTTTTTTCTGATCATTTCCGGTATCCTGAAGATGACCGGGATCGGTATTCTTTCCGCTGCGCTGATAGGGGGGTGCCTCGGCTTTCTGGTCTGGAACTTCAACCCCGCCAAGGTGTTCATGGGCGACACCGGTTCGCTGTTTCTGGGCGGAATGGTGTGTGCTCTGGGTTTCGGCCTGAATATGCCGATCCTGATTGTGCCGATCGGTATCGTCTATATCTGCGAAATGCTTTCTGTCGTGCTGCAGGTGACCTACTTTAAAGCTACGCACGGGAAACGAATCTTTAAAATGAGCCCCATCCACCATCATTTTGAAATGTGCGGCTGGAGTGAAGTGAAGATTTGCGGCGTATTCAGCGTGGTTACGGCGATTTTTGGGGCGCTTTCCGCTCTTCTGGTCGTCTATGGATTTTAACCGAGCGCAGGAAATGACAAAATAGACAGCGTACTTATGCTTTAATTTTATGGAAGCGCGGGTTTACATACCTCAGATTACAGGAGGGAAGGACATATGGCCGCAGTACACGGAAACGCAAAGCAAAATACCGCCCCCGTCCGCGGGAATCCTCCGGAGCACGGAGAAAAGGCTTCCATTACAAGGAAGATACGTAAAAAGTTCCGCATCTTTTCCATCCGTTCCGGTATGGATATGCCTTTCCTGTTCCTTACCCTCACGCTGCTGATCATCGGGCTGGTGATGCTTTTTTCGGCAAGCTACGCAAACGCGTATTACCTCCATGGCAGCAGCTACTTCTTTATCAGCCGTCAGGCATTTTTTGCGGTACTCGGCGTAATCGCCATGATCGCGGTATCCTATTTCGATTACCACCATCTGCATAAATTTGCGATTCCTATTTTGGTTTTTTCCTATTTGACGCTGGTTCTGGTGCTTTTTACGCCGCGTATCAACGGCGTTCACCGCTGGATCAGCTTGGGGCCGCTCGGCCAGTTCCAGCCGTCCGAGCTTGCTAAATTCGGTCTTATCCTGGCTTTTGCCCATTTGATTTCCCTGAATTTCAAGCGCATGAGCACGTTCCGCTACGGGGTTCTGCCCTACATCCTCATTTTGGGCGCAGCTGCTGGCCTGCTGGTGCTGGAGCCGCACGTTTCGGCGACGGTCATCATCGTGTTCCTGGCCGGCGTTATGCTCTTTATCGGCGGCGTTCGCCTGCGCTGGTTCGGGATTGCGTTCGGTGGAGCGGGCGCGGCGGTGGCCTATCTTGTCCTGTTTACGCAGAAATTTAGCTACGCCAACGACCGTATCGTCGCGTGGCTGAACCCCTTTACCACGGAAAGCAAAGAGCTGATGGCGGATACCTGGCAGACCCGGCAGTCGCTTTATGCCATCGGTTCGGGCGGTCTGCTCGGGCTTGGTCTGGGGCAGTCCAGACAGAAATACCTGTATCTGCCGGAGCCGCAAAACGACTTCATTTTTGCCATCGTCTGCGAGGAACTCGGGTTTATCGGCGCGCTGATCATTATCATCCTGTTCGCCATGCTTGTGTGGCGCGGGGTTACCATTTCGCTGAAGGCGAAGGATAAATTCGGGATGCTGCTCGGAATCGGCCTTGTCGTTCAGGTCGGTCTCCAGGTGGTTTTGAATATCGCCGTTGTGACCAATACCATTCCTAACACGGGTATCAGCCTGCCGTTCTTCAGTTACGGGGGAACCTCGCTGGATATTCTTCTTGCGGAAATGGGCGTGGTGCTGTCCATTTCACGAACGTCGGCGATCGAAAAAACATAGCGTTACAATTTTGATATTTCAATCCTATTTCCCTTTTAGGGAAATGTCACCACAGTGACAGAGGGATAAAAAATAGATTGGGGTTTTAGTATGAAAGTATTATTCGCAGGCGGCGGCACCGCGGGGCACATCAACCCGGCGCTCGCCGTGGCGGGGTATCTGCGCGAAAAAGAGCCGGACGCGCAGATCCTTTATATCGGGGCGAAGGACGGGATGGAGGAACGGCTGGTTCCCGCCGCAGGCTTTGATTTTAAGAGTATCACCATTTCGGGCTTCCAGAGGAAGCTGAGCTGGAAGAATATCAAAAAGAACGCGGCAACGCTGGTTCATGTATTTACGTCGAGTACGGAAGCAAAAAAGATTATCCGCGAATTCAAGCCGGATATCTGCGTGGGGACAGGCGGCTATGTGGCTGGGCCGGTGATCCGCGAAGCAATACGGATGGGCATCCCGTCCGTAATCCACGAACAGAACGCGTTCCCGGGCGTGACCAATAAAATGCTCTCCAAACGTGCCGATAAAACCATGCTGGCGGTAGCTGACGCGCAGAAATACCTTGACCCCGCGGCGCGGTGTGTGCTCACCGGGAACCCGGTTCGTCCGGCGGTTCTGCGTGCGGAACGCGCGGCGGCGCGAAAGGCGCTCGGCCTGGACGAAAGGCCCCTGAT
>DATAML010000041.1:0-3569 GCA_036260545.1 Caproiciproducens sp. | reverse complement strand
GCTTGCGCAGGATAGCTTTGAACAGGGTTTCGTCCAGCCCGTTTTCCTCCGCGAAATCGGAAAGGCCGCCGTTCAGGAACGAGGCGTCCTGCGGCACGCGGGAAATCACCAGATTGCTCCCCCTCTGCATGCTGCCCTCATAGGAGATATTATCCCCACAGATCAGCTTTAACAGGCTTGACTTTCCCGCGCCGTTTCGGCCGCATATTGCAATCCGGTCGCCCTGCTCCACTGTAAAGCCGATGTTGTCCGCCACCTTTCGCTCGCCGTAAAACAGGGCTATTTTTTCAAGGGTTACGAGCCGTTTCGCGTGGTACGCAAGCGGCGCAAGCTTCAGGGTTTCCGTCTCCTCGATATTTTTCAGCAGCTTCGATTTTTCCTCGATGGCGGTTTCTTGCCTGTGCTGAATGCTCTTGCTGCGCTGCATCATTTTCTTTGATTTCGCCCCGCAAACCGGGCGTCTGCCTATATTCTTCTCCGTCTCGTACGGGGTAAACCCGATTTTTTTGTTTTCCACCTGATCGGCCCACTGCGAAGTCCTCCGTGCCGCGCTTTTCAGCCGCCCGATATCCTTTTTCAGCCGATCGTTTTCGGCAAGCTCAAACTCATCCTGCCTCTGCTTATTCTGCCACCAGGACGAAAAATTCCCTTTCTGGATTTCGATATTGGTTTTATTGATGGACAGGATATGGTCGACGCAGCTGTCCAGAAAAGCGCGGTCATGGGAAACCAGAATAAAACCCTTTTTCCGGTTCAGGTAATCGCTCACCAGCTTTCTGGCATCCATATCCAGATGATTGGTCGGCTCGTCGATGAGCAGGAAGCTGTTCTCCCGCAGAAACAGCGCGGCCAGCAGCACCTTTGTCTGCTCCCCGTTGCTCAGGGTGGAAAACGGCCGGTACAGCGCGTCCTCGGCAACCTCCAGCACGGAGAGCTCCCGCAGAAGCTCCCACTGCGGGCATTCCCCGGCGATTTCCTGCGCAATCTCCAGCGTGCCACGGGATTTGTCTGTCACTTCAAACGGGAAATATTCAAAATTCACGCCCGCCGCGATGGTTCCCCGGTATTCGTATTTTCCCAGCAGCAGATTTAAAAAGGTGGTTTTTCCGCGCCCGTTCCGCCCGGTAAAGCCGAGTTTCCAGTCGGTATCGATCCGGAACGAAACATTCTCAAATATATTGTCAAAGCTTCCTTCATACGAAAAAGTCAGATTGGAAATACTGATTAACGACATCATTCATTCCTCCGTATCAAATCAAAAGGCTGCAGGAAAGCGAATTCCTGCAGCCCAAAAATACAGAGAAAAAGCCTGTAAAATCACAGCATTCCTCTTATATTACGGGTTGGAAAATGCGTTGCTTTCCTGCCTGGGCACAGCAAGCCGGACGTTTTGCAACGCCGCGCGGTTTTGCCGTGCATATTCCGTCAGCAAGAAATTTTGCGCATCCTTCCAACTCCAATCTTTTTCAGTCTGAATGTATTATATCCCGTACATTCCCCGGTTGTCAATACAGTTTTTTCCGGCTGCCGGCCTGCACGGAGAATCTGCCGAATCCGGTAGCGAAAACACCCAAAATTAACAGTTGTAATTGGTTTCATTTCTATGTTATTATTATATTAAATTTGGGTAATTATAATCATCGTTTATTTTGAGAGGAATTGTAATAGAGATGAAGATAAAAAACGGTAAAAAGACACACCGGTTCCTTACCATCGTGACGACCCTGCTCTTTGCGGTTTCCGTATTTACGGTTGCCGCGTTTGCAACCGGAACGGATACTGCACAGGCGGCAACCGTTCCATTGGAAAGTACTTCCACTGCTTCACAGGCGGCCGAAGGTACATCGTCCCCGGCGGAAACACCTCCCGGTGATACTTCCAGCCCGTCCAGTCAGGAAGCGGGAACCGGCGGGAACGTCACGCCAAGCCCGGAAGGGCAGTCGTCCACGGGCAGCAGCTCCGGCGCGTCTTCCGTTAATTCATCGGCCGGCAACTCCTCTTCCAGTAAAGAAGCGTCCTCCGCCAAACCGAAGCCCCAGGTTAACCAGAAACCGGTTGACACCCAAACAAAACGGGTAGAAGCAATTGCCTCCCAGGCAGAACAGGCCGTGAGTGACCCTGACGTCCTTTCCTCGCAGGACTGGAGCGAGCTTCTTTCCAGCGGAAGCAGCTCCCAGTCACAGGCGTCCTCCGCTGCAGGTACGGTGTCTGACAGTGCGTCCTCCCAGAGCACCGGGAGCGGGGGCGGCATTTCCTGGTTTTTGATCGCCGGGATCATTTTGATTGTGCTCTCCCTCTGTGGTATTGCTTTCTTTATTTACGAGCAGTTTATCAAGGATGACGACGACAGCTTCGGCAGCCCGCGGGATATCAGCAGCCGTTCTTCCGGGAAGCCGGCCCGCAAGGATTCCGAGTCCACGGAGTTTACCGATATCAGTTCAAACAGCGAAGGCCATGTTGGGGAAAGCGGACTGGAAGCCATTTCCGCTCCCGCGGCCAAGACACCCGCGGCGGTTCCGCAAGCGCCTGCCGTGCCTGCCAAGCAGCCTAAAGTTCCCTCGGAACCAAAAGCGTCTGCCGAAACGGAATCTCTTACCGAACCCGAAACACCGGCTGCGCCTCCGGTTCAGGAAGCCGTAAAGCCACAGCCCGAAGCCGCTCAGCCGGCTGCCCCGGCAGTGCAGGAAAAACTCCCCAAAAACAAGGCTCCCGCGCTGGAGCCGGCAAAGGAGGCCCTGCCCAAGTCACAGGCCACGCCGGTTACGGAAAGTAATTTTAACTGGGAAGAATTCTTCAACGAAGACGAAGATAAATAATTTACGGGGCGGATTGATATGATCCGCCCCGTTTTTTTATCATTATGTTCCTATTACCTATCCGATTGGGCAAATTTCTTGCCTCCCTTGTGAAAGGGAGAAGTCATTCGCAGATGACAGAGAGATTCCGCTTTTTATTTCACCACAGAAGGCTGTCCGGTGGAAAACTTGATGTCTTTTCCGTCGCACCGGGCAAGGATGGGTCCCTGCTGGTCGGTGCGGTAAACGGTGACTCCGGCTTTCTCCAGTCGGTTCAGCACCGTTTTGTTCGGGTGACCGTAATCGTTGTCCACCCCGCAGGAGATAACCGCCGCGCCGGGAGAAACCGCTTTTAAAAATGCGGCACCGGTGGAAGTGGAACTTCCGTGATGCCCGCATTTGAGCACGTCGCTTTTCAGATCGTAGCCCTTCGCCGCCATTTCTTTTTCACTTTCCGTCTGCGCGTCGCCTGCAAACAGGAAGCTCTTTTCCCCGGAGGTCAGCTTCAATACGACGGAGTAATTGTTCAGGTCCTCATATTTTGAAGAGTTGGGCGCAAGCGTTTCCAGCTTTTCATCCCCGTTTTCCAGAACCGTCATGCCGCCCTTTGCCGCGGTAATTTTCAGATTTTTCTTTTCAATCGCCTTTAGCAGGTTTTCGTAAGTGGCGGTCGTGGGGATCTGGCTGTCCGCTGTCTTCGGCATATAAATTTTCCCGATCGGGAAGCTTTCCACCACCTGCGTCATGCCGCCGATATGGTCCGCGTGGGGGTGC
>DATAML010000033.1:0-38241 GCA_036260545.1 Caproiciproducens sp. | reverse complement strand
GCGTAATTTATATATCTGCAATTTAAAAGGACGGAACCTCAACGAGGTTCCGTCCTTTTTGCCGCTTACCGGCCTTTATGCTTTTCTTTTTTCTTTTCCTGCCGCAGCTCGTATTTACGGTCTTCTTCCTCCTGCGTGCGTACCCGGGAAGCTGCTTTCCGCAGCGTTACCGTCTGTTCGTGCTGCAACTTGAGCGCCTGCTGCGCCTTGGTTCCCACGCCGGTTTGCGAAAGCTGCGCGTGGATTGCCCGCTGCATCCGCTTTGGGTTCTGCCTGCGCTCCTCCGTCCCGTTTCCGGTGACCGGAGGACTGAAACGGAGCCTGTGCCAGTTTTTCAGAATAAAACCGTAAACCTCGTAATCCTTTGGTTCCGCTCCAAAGGTAATCTTTGCTGCCTCCAGACGGGTTCCGCTCATTCTTTCGTAAACCCCGACCCAGAAAGGCTCTTCAAAAAACACGGTAAGCTTTGTTTGGACATTCATAAAAATCCTCCTAAATATAAACCGCAGGGAACGGACAACCTTAGGAGGCAGGTTACTGACGAGGTACGGATTCCCCGCGTCCGGACTACCAACCGGAGCTGTGTTTTTATCTCTGCACTGCTATTTTAAACTTTTCATCCGGATTTTTCAAGAGAGGAGAATTCCGGGAATCAGGGAGCCGGATGGCAAATAATCCCTGAATGAAACGCCTTGAACTGAGGAAACGTATGAATAACAATTGGTAAGGAGTGATTCATAATGGATGTTACCACGTCTTGTACGTTCTGCGAAACTTTTCAGGGCGAACTGTTTGAAGCTAACGGGGAAGCGCACCGCTTTAATTTCTGCCCGGCCTGCGGCAGACCGTATACGCCGGAGGGCACGCAGATGCTGGACCAGCGCAAAAATCTGAATTTTGACGAAAACAGTGCACCGGAATAAACCGTAAAAAGCCGCCCTTTTTCAAGAGCGGCTGTCTTCATTTTCATGCCCGAAATCCGGCATGGTATCTCTTACTTCAGGCTGCGCCGCGGGCGGCTCTGTACCGGCGCAAGGATTAAAAATCGGTTTGTCTGCCTTTGGTTCGCCGAATTGTTTTTTCTGTTCCATAATTATCACCTTTAATCGATTTCTTCTTTTTCGGGTTCTTCCGGTTCAGGGATACCGACTCTGCTGAACGGCTCGCTGATCTGCAAAAAGTCGAAGTCACTGGCTTCTTCTCCGTCGTTCCTTGAGCTTTTATTCCAGCCGCAATAAGGCCCTGCCATAAAAATCACCTCAGAATTAGATTGCCTGTTTGCGGTGAAAACATACAAGGAAAAGACTGCATGCGCAAGTTATTGGAAGTTTAAAACAAAACGCGGGATTGCACATAATCCGGTTTGGTCGTTAAAAAATGCAGGGAGAAAGGATGATCATCCCAGCTCCCTGCATTTTTAAATGATGCATATGTTTTTCGTTACTGCAGTTCGTCGTTGAAGTCGGCGGCGTGCAGGCTGTCGATCTCCTTTAAAATGCCCTGTTGCCGTTCGTTGAACATCAGGCCGCGGTTGTAGACATAATACGGGTCGCACCCGTTTTCTGAGATGAATTTGGCGCTGTAGAAGTTTACGGTCAGCTCGGTAACAAAAATGACCATCTCCTGGCTTTCGCCGAACGCCGCCGTCATAAAGGAAAAGGCGTTTTCCAGCTCGGCGGAAACGGCTGTAATTTCAGCTTTTCGCCGCGCGGTTTCTTCCCCAAAGCGTTTCTTTATGAACACAAACGCGTCGTCCGGCGCACAGGTGCCGGCCATGCGAAGCGCTTCCGCGTAACCCTCCAGCGCAAGCACACTGCGGCGTGACACCGCTTCTTCCTCGCTGCCTGTCTGTCCGTTTTCCTTGCGCAGGGCAAGCGCGTCCTCTGTCTGCCGCGCAAGCTGCCGCAGCGCGGCTTCGGGCGTATCCTCCGTGCCGGACAGCAGCTTTTTCCATTCTTTCAGCTTTTCGAACAGCTCCCCGGTAAACCGGTCGGTGCGGTACGCTTCGCGGAACCGCTCATTCAGCTTGCTCAGAAGCAGCCCGATCACGCTGAGCTTTTCGTCAAACGGCGCAAGCCGCAGCTTGGTGACCGCCTCATCCGAAAAATGTCCCCGCAGGATTTCATCCACGCGGTAATCGTCACGGTATTTGTTGTAAAGCTCGTAGTAATTGGCGAAATCCTTTGCAATGGCGGGGTTCTGGATATATTGCAGAACAAGCTCCTGACCGACCGCCAGCCCGAGCGATTCACAGACGCCGATCATCTCGGAGAGATCCTCCCAGCCGCGCGCCGTGGCAAACAGGATGCCGTCCGGGGTTGTTTCAATTTTATAAAAATAATCGCGCCGGATTTCCAGATAGGAGATCACCGCGCCGTGGATCGATTGCCGGTAAGCGTATTCCTTCCATACCGAAAAATCCGGCTCCACGTCGATTTTTCGCACCCTGTCCAGCGTTACGATGTCAAATTCGCGCACGGAGCGGTTGTATTCGGGAGGATTCCCGGCCGCGACGATGACCCAGCCCTCCGGCACCTTCTGGTTCCCGAAGGTTTTGCCCTGCAGGAACTGGAGCATAGTGGGGGCCAGCGTCTCGGAAACGCAGTTGATCTCGTCAATGAAAAGGATGCCTTCCCGCAGACCGGTGCTTTCCATCTTGTCGTAGACGGAGGCGATGATTTCACTCATCGTGTACTCCGTAACGGAATATTCTTTGCCGCCGTAGGTCTTTTTCAGGATAAACGGCAATCCCACGGCGCTTTGCCGCGTGTGGTGGGTGATGGTATAGGCTACCAGCGCAACCCCGCATTCACGCGCCGCCTGCTCAATGATCTGTGTTTTTCCCACGCCGGGAGGGCCCATGAGGAGCAGCGGTCTCTGCCGGATGGCGGGGATGCGGTAATTGCCGTTTTCGTCCCGCTGCAGGTACGCCCGCACGGTGTTTTGAATTTCTTCTCTGGCGTTTTTAATATTCATAATGGGGTTGTTCCTCCCAGTCTTCAATTTGGTTTTCCGGCGGGGCTTTGGGCACACTTTCCAGATCGTCCGGTTCCAGAATCAGCTTCATGGCCCATCCGGGAACTTCGGCGTCGGTGTAATCCTCCCGCAGGAACACAAACGCAACGTCGTAGGGGGGACGCCGCTGCGGGTAGATTCCCCGGCCGTCCGTAAAATAAACCAGCCCTTTCAGGCGATGGAATGCCTTTTGCTCCAGGAGTTCGTCCACATAGCGGAACACCGGGCGGAAATCAGTGCCGCCGTTGCCCACCAGCTCAAAATGGTCCATATAGTCCCGCAGTTCGCTTTCGTCGGTGATTTTCCGGTCGGAGCGCACGGCTTCGTCGCACTGGATAATATGGATGTTCACCTTGCGGAAAAAGCTCTCCGTATCCTTTAAAACCGAATAGGTCTGCTCCAGAAACGAGCGTACCAGTCTGCCGGAACAGGACATGGAGGTGTCCACTGCGATAACAAAATCCTCGACCTTGCGGGTCTCCCGTGTTTCCTGCGGTTCAATCAGCGGCAGATTTCCATAAAGCTGCATGCCGTAGGTGTAAAAGATAGGATCAAACGTATCCGGGTCAAGGCGGGGTTCTTCGCGCAGTACGGAAAATTTCTGCAGGAAACGCCGGTAGTCGTACCGCTGACGGTTTTCCACGCGCACCTGCTGCAGCAGTGCTTCGGCTTGTTCGGCGGGGTCGCGGGAGAGTGTTTCCATATTGGTCTGCATTTTTCGGCTGATGTCTTCCCATTTCTGCAGGGGCGACGGCGCGCCCTGCGGCGGCTTTCTGTCCGGATCAGGCCAGAAGGAATGGTCGTCTACGCGGAACTCTTTTTCCAGACGTTCCTGCTCCCACGGCGGCAGATGCATTTCCTCCAGCATCACATAAATCCCCTCCGCCGTGGGTACCTTGAGCTTTGCACGCAGGGTTTCGTAAAAATTCTGCCGGTACCACGACGGGGGCAGTTTTACGCTTCGGTGCGGCAGACCGTCCAGAAGAAGTTCCATCGCGATGTCGCAGGCAAGGTCCCAGAGTGCGCGGTCCTCCCGGCGTGGCTTCCAGAGGTGGCGGAACACGCAGTGAAACACCAGATGGAGATAGCCCCGGTTAATGAGGACGCGGTTCCTGCGGTAGCGGTCAAACAGTCCGTCCGGGTCGTAAAAAAGATGTGTGCCGTCCGTGCCCATAAAGTTTGCGGACGGCTGCATTTCATAAGCGAGGCCGCTCAGGGCAAGGTCAAGGAAGCGCATGTGCAGATACAGTTCCGTCCGCGAGGCGGTCAGAATCCGGGCGCCTATTTTCCGTATCTGTTCTTCTGTTTCATCCTGCATAACGCCGCCTCCTTTCCCTTGTAAATAATTTATAAATCAAACGTTTTTTCCTTGGGTGCAAACCGGGTATGCTGCTCGTTGAGCAGGACGCTCAGGCATTCCGCGCGCCCCTTTCGTGCCGCCGATTCCACCGCATTCCCGATGCTTTCCCGCGTCAAAACGTCGCGTGCGGCTAAAAATGCCAGCCCTTCCGGGTCGTCGTCCGCAATCAGAAGCTCCGCCGCGGCAGCCGCGTTTTCCTTCAAATGAGAAAGATACTGGTTTTCGGCTGCTTCCAAAAGGCGGTAAGGGCGGCGCAGGCGTACCAGAGCGATACCCAGCGCCGTTTCCGGCTCGGCTTCGTTGCGCGCCTTGGAAAACTGCGCGTCATAGTCCTCCGCTTCCAGCCGTCCTCCCTTGAAGCACTGCCGGTAGCGGTAGCCCGCCCCGTGGATAAAATGTTCAAAGATGCGCGCGGGTGTGTTTTCCACGGATTCCTCGTAATATTCGGGGAAAATCCATGCGGCGGTTTCCCCGCCGGAGCGAAAGGTGACGCGCACCTCGCGCTGAATTTCCGTAAGCAGGCCGGGAAGGCAGGTTTGCGCGTCGGGCAGAGCGGAAAAATCAATCCTGCCGAGTGAACCGCAGTTCATGAACGCGCCGTTGCCTACCCGCGCGTCCCCTTCGTCCAATCCGATGCGGGCAAGCGAAGTGCAGTTATAAAACGCATATTCCCCGATGGAGCGGATTCCGCGCGGCAGAATGATTTCCCGCAGGGCAGGCCCGCCGAGAAACTTCTCCTCACTGCCCGGCGCGGCGGGGCCGCCCGTTTCCGCCGTGCGGATTTCGGTTCCGGCGGGAAGATATTGCGCGGCTTCCGGGGAGGAAAACGCATACGCGCAAATCTCCCGGACTGCCAGCCCTCCGATTTCCTCCGGCAGACGCAGAGCAAAACTGGAGCCTGTGCAGGAAAGAACGGCTGCGCCCCCTTCCACAGGAATATACTGTATTTTCAAACCCATCGTTCTGGTACCCGCCGTAAAACGGATTCTCCTTTTCTTCTTCGGTGCTTTCCGGGAATACAAAAAGGGGGGCTCAAACCCGGAAGGGTTCGGCTCCCCAAACAGAAGAAATACCGTAAGTCGTTTTATCCGTCCTTCGCACCGTCACCTTGTTTGAATTTTAATTATACCTCAAAACCCGGTATTTGAAAAGTCCAAAGCAAGGAATAACAGCGGCTGCACGGGATTCATTTTATCGCCCTTAAATGCTGAATATGGATTCCGATGTGCCCAATACCAAGAATGATGGAGGACACAATCAGCCAGACGACTCTTCCGTAAATGCCCAAGAGCAGAAAGGCCGTAACAGGCAGGCTTGCGCCGGGTACGGGAATTCCCAGAAAGCTGCGGTAAAAGTTCGATTCCGTAGGTTCCCCGGTGAAATACCGAACCCAGCTGATCTCATAAAGTACCATCAGGAATAGGGATGCAAAAAACCATACGCTCCACGCCGAAAGCGAAGCAGGTTTGTAATCGCTGAAGAGCAGAATGCTGTACGTGCAGCATACCTGGCCGACACGTTCAAATACCCGTAAAACTTTGTTTTCTCCGGTTGGGTCGTAGTCCTTCGGCTGGTGTCTGCTCCATATGATATTTGGAATAAACAGCATCAGAAGATAGACCAGACCGACATAAGAAAAACCGAAATGTCCCATCATCATTTGCCACCTTACAAAGATTAATTATGTAGTATAGATTTGCAGGAGAACGGGCTGAGAATGTCTTCCGGTGCATCAAAGAAGTAATCCGCCGCAATCCCAGAAGCTTTGCATCCCCATTTTGCAAGAGCAAATTTTACGCCGGCTCCTTTTGCGCACTGCAAATCGTACAGCGTGTCGCCGATATACAGAACCTGTTCCGGAGCAGCGCCGGAGAGTTCCAGAAACTTTTCCATCGGCTCGGGAAAAGGCTTGTGTTTTACGCTGTCCTCCGCGCAGACTACCGTGTCAAAATAACCGGCCAGACCGAAAGGCACAAAATCGTTCCGGTATTCCCTCCGGTTCTTGGAGGTTATAATCCCCAACGTAATGTCTTTCGCTTTCAGCTTTTCCAAAGTGCCTTTAATTCCGTCAAAGATACGCATTAAGCCGTAATAATCCCGAAACTTTTTCTCCCAGAGCGTATTGAAATATTCCGGATCGTCAAATCCCAGCCTTTTCAGGGCGTCCGTACCCGGAATCCCCAAAGAAAACTTCAGCTCGTCAAGTCCGACCGTGCGTCTTTGATTTTCTTCAATGATGTCCCTCAGGGAGAAAAGGACGGCGCTTTCGCTGTCCAGCAGGGTGCCGTCAATGTCGAATACGATATGTGTAAAGTTCATAAGTCCCTCCGTTTGGAATAAATCAGACGACGAAGAACCACGGATCCGTGTTTGTATACCGAAACATATGCTAGGCTAATTATAAGTCTCAAATTCATAAAATCAATAGGCTGGCAGCAAATTTCCTGCGTGGAAACCCGTTTTTATCAATACTTAATTAATTCAGTTATTTTCAAAAATACCCTTCTATAATTAAGATTTATTCAAAATATATATAATTTTTAAATAGTCTATTGACAAATTATTAAAAATAAATATAATGAGATTGTGAAATTAATTCAAAACTGAATAGAAAAGCGTGTAACTGATTCGATCAGGCATAAACTTTCATAAATTTTATTTTATGACCGTTTATGCCTTTATTTTTTCGGAGGTGATGATAATGCAAAGCTTTAAGTATGTTGTAAAAGACGAACTGGGGCTTCATGCAAGACCCGCGGGCCTATTGGTGAAATGCGTTTCCGGCTGTTCCTCAGAGGTGAATTTGTCCGTGCGCGATAAAACCTCGAGCGCGAAAAAGCTGTTCGGCGTTATGGGGCTGTGCGTCAAAAAGAACGACAGCATAACCTTCACCGTGACCGGCCCGGAGGAAGAGGCAGACTGCGCGAAAATCAAAAGGTTCTGTGAGGAAAATTTTTAAAGTGATGTGATTTTATGACAGCAATCAAAGGAATCGGAGCGTCGGACGGAATTGCGATCGGCAGAATTGCCCTTTATACCGGCCGCGACGCTGAAATTGCCAAAACAAGGATTACCGACATTGAGGCGGAAACTGAGCGGGCGGCGGCGGCAAGGGAAAAAGCCGAAAGCAGCCTCAATGAGCTATATTTGGATGCCGTGAATCGCGTCGGCGAAGAACAGTCGGCGATTTTTCAGATTCACATCATGATGCTTCAGGACGAAGATTATATTGAGTCTATCAATTCCATTATTGAAAATGAGAGCGCAAACGCGGAATATGCCATTTGGGAGACAGGCAAGAAGTTTTACGAAATGTTCGATCAGCTGGATGACCCCTATATGCAGGCCCGCTGCGCCGACGTTATGGATATTACAAAGCGGCTTCTTCGCAGCCTGAACCCCGCTCTGGGGCGTGAGCTAAAGAGCCTTGAGTACGAGGCGGTGATTGCCGCAGCCGACTTGATGCCCAGCGAGACCGTACAGATCGATCAGGCTAAAGTGCTTGCCATTGTTACGCAGAAGGGCTCGAAAAGCTCCCATTCGGCGATATTGGCAAGGACAATGGGAATCCCCGCAATTGTAGGCTTAGATGTGGCGTTTGCAGCCCTGCGGGACGGAATGAACGTGATCGTGGACGGTTTTACCGGCCAGATCATTCTGGAGCCCGATGAACAGAGCGTTTTTACCTATTCGGAGAAGCGAAGAGAATATCTGGAACACCGGGAGAACTTAAAAAATTTGAAGGGTACAAAATCGGTCAGCAAAGACGGAACAGAAATCGAAATCAACGCAAATATCGGTTCCCTGGCTGATGCAGACTTGGCTGTCTCCAACGACGCGGATGGAATCGGCCTTTTCCGCAGCGAGTTCTTATATATGAAGCACGACCGTTTCCCAACGGAGGACGAACAGTTTGCCGCGTACAAAGCGGTTTTGCAGAAGATGGACGGAAAGCGTGTGATCATTCGTACGCTGGATTTGGGCGCGGACAAAAAGGTTCCGTATCTGGATTTAAAGCCGGAGGATAACCCCGCGATGGGCTACCGCGCCATCCGAATCTGTCTGGACCGCAAAGAAATTTTTATCACGCAGCTGCGCGCTTTGCTCCGTGCTTCCGTTTACGGCCGCTTGGCGGTGATGTTCCCGATGATCACGTCCGTGCAGGAAGTGCTGGAGATCAGGGAAACCGTGCGCCGGGTAAAAGCCGATTTGGCCGCAGAAAACCTCCCGGCTGCGGAAAACGTTGAGCTCGGTATTATGATTGAAACCCCTGCCGCGGTCATGGTCAGCGACCTTCTGGCGCCGATGGTCGATTTTTTCAGCATCGGCACAAATGACCTGACGCAGTATGCGCTGGCGGCGGACCGAATGAATCCGGCGGTAAGCGGCATTTTCAATCCAAGACATCCGGCTGTGCTGCGCATGATTAAAATGACGGCGGAAAACGGAAAAAAAGCCGGAATTCCGGTCGGTATCTGCGGGGAGTCCGCGGCGGACAGAACGCTTACCCCGTTCTATCTGGCAATTGGCATTTCGGAGCTGTCCGTTACGCCCTCCGCCGTGCTTGAGCTGCGGAAGACGGTTCAGCAGACACAGCTGCCGCAAAATCCGGATCAAATCGTACAACAACTGTGTGGGGGTTATGCCGATGGATTACCGCGTAGCGAACGTGTTTAGCAACAACGCTGTTTTGGCGCAGGACTCCGCCGGAAACCAGGCCGTCCTCATGAGCAAGGGTATCGGTTTTGGCAGGCGTTCGGGTGAAATTATTCAGGACTGCGGAGAAGACCAAAAAATATTTTATATCCACGACGGTACTGTCAGCGCGTCAAAAATCAAGCAGCTCAGCTGCGACGCGGAAAAAGTGGAGCAGGTCACGCGCGAAATCGTAGAGATTGCAAAGGAGCGGCTCCAGATTGAGAACGACAACCTCTACGACGCTTTGGTTGACCATATTACCTTTGCAATCGAATGTCTGCATATGGGACTGCCCATCGATAATCCGTTCTGCGGTGAAATCGCGATCCTTTACAGCCGCGAATATGAGACGGCGCAGATCGCCGCCGAAATCATCAAGGAACGCATCAACGTGGAGATTGGCGACGCGGAAACCAGCTTTATTGCTCTTCACCTTTACTCGGCGCGCAAAAAGAAGCATATCCGGGCAGCCATGAAGAACACAAGGGTTTACAGCCAGATTTTAAGGATGGTCTGCCGTTCCATTGGAAGAAAGCAGAACATGCATTCCCCTGAAAAGTCCTTTTTGCTGAATGTTTACTGCCTGGTTACCATGACCGCAAACAACAACTCCATTGTGATGAATCTGAAGCAGCAGGTGAAGCTGAATATGGCGGATTCCTATGTGACCGCACTAAAGGTCGCAAAGCTGATTGAAGAAGAAATGGGCATTCAGCTCAGTGAGGATGCGGTTGCGTTTATTACGGCGGATATTGAAAGGCTCAGGCAAATGTAACCCATTCGAGGAAACTCGATGAAAATATTATATTCTGGAGGTAAGAAAATGAAAAAAGTATTAGCAGCGCTTCAAAAGTTAGGCAAATCTCTTATGTTGCCTATCGCGTCTCTGCCGATTGCGGGCATCCTTCTCAGGCTCGGCCAGAGCGATATGCTCAATATTCCTTTGCTGGCAAACGCTGGCGGCGCATTGTTTGACAATCTGCCGCTGCTGTTTGCAATCGGTATTGCGGTCGGCCTTGCGGATGACAGCAACGGCGCGGCGGGGCTGGCCGGTGCGGTAGCCTTCTTTGTACTGAATGCGGCCGGCCAGGCGGTCAACTACGCATTACAGGTCCAGACAATTTTTACTCCTGTCGGCGGGTTCCCGAAAACCATTACCGATATCAAAATGATGCACTTTGGCGGCATTATCGCCGGTGTGATCGCCGGACTCTGCTACAATAAATTCCGCAGCACAAAGCTGCCGGACTGGCTGGCATTCTTCGGCGGCAGACGTTTTGTCCCGATTGTGACCGGCGGCTGTTCACTGGTAATCGGCGGACTGCTCGGCACTGTGTGGCCGACCTTCCAAAAGGGTTTGGACGCGGCTGCAAATTGGATGACCGGAAGCGGCGGAATCGGCGAGTTCCTCTACGGCGCACTGAACAGACTGCTCCTCCCGTTTGGTCTGCATCATGTTGTGAATACAGCGGTATGGTTTAACTTCGGTACATACACAGGCGCGGACGGCAAGACAGTTTCCGGCGACCTGTGGAGATTCTTCGCGGGCGACCCGAACGGCGGTATGTTTACAGCCGGTTTCTTCCCAATTATGATGTTCGCGCTTCCTGCGGCGGCTCTTGCCATGTATGTCTGCGCCAAGAAGGAAAACAAAGCGGTTGTCGGCGGCGCTCTTTTCTCCGTTGCACTGACTGCGTTCCTTACCGGCGTAACCGAGCCGATTGAATTCATGTTTATGTTCCTTGCTCCGGTGCTCTTTGTACTCCATGCAGGTCTTACCGGCCTTTCCCTTGTGGTCTGCAATATGCTCGGCATCCGCGACAGCTTCACTTTCTCCGCGGGCCTTTTCGATTACCTCATCAACTGGACCAAGGCGGCAAACGGTTGGCTGATCATACCGGTTGGCCTTGTGTTTGCAGTCGTTTATTTCTTCCTGTTTGTATTCTTCATCAAGAAATTTGACCTCAAGACCCCGGGCCGCGAGGACGACAATGAAACAGAAAGTTTCTCCAAGCTGGTTGACGACAACGGCTTTGACGAGATGGCAAAGAAGTATATTGCGGCGCTGGGCGGTGCGGAAAACATCAAGGAAATCGAATCCTGCATTACCCGTATCCGTCTGGTCCTTGTAAGCAACAAGGAACTCGACGACAGAACCTTTAAAGCGCTCGGCGCTTCTGGTATAATGAAAGCCGGCACACAGGTCACTCAGGTGATCGTGGGTACAAAGGCGGAGCTCCTTGTCGATGCAATGAAGAAATATCTCCCCAGGTTCGGCACACAGACCGCATAATCTTGCGCTGCGGTTCCCTCCTCTGCGAAAAGTGGGGGAGGGAACCCCGTTTTTTAAATGATGTATTTGTTCGGTTTTGCCGGCAAGCACTAACAGGAGGACTACTATGGGACTGTTTACCAAGGAAAAAACAAAGTTACTGGCTCAGCAGACGGGAAAGGCCGTCGCAATCACCGATGTGCCGGATCCTGTATTCGCGGAGAAGGTTTTAGGCGACGGGATCGCGATTATTCCAAGCGGCAGCGAGGTGTATTCCCCGGCAGCGGGAACGGTCGTACAGATTCCCCATACCCTGCATGCCGTCTGCATTGAAGGAGACGACGGGGTGGAGGTACTCGTTCACCTTGGCATTGATACCGTGAAATTGAACGGAGAAGGATTTACATGCCATGTTGAGGTCGGCCAGCATGTTGAAGCGGGAGAAAAGCTGATGGATATGGACATTGCCGCCATTGAGGCGAAGGGATATAAAACCATTTCACCCTGTATCGTCACGAATATGGACAGTGTGAAAAGTATTGATTTTCAGCTCGGAAACGTTGCAGGCGGGCAAACCGCCGTCATAACATATAGAAAATAGATTCCTATTCAGAATCTTATAAAACAGCGGGCGGGGTATGATAAAATATGAAAATAATTGCAGCAGAGGATTATCAGAGCATGAGCCGGAAGGCGGCAAATATCATTTCGGCGCAGGTCATTCTTTTCCCCCGGAGCGTTCTGGGGCTCGCAACAGGTTCCACCCCGCTGGGAATTTACCGTCAGCTGATCGATTGGTATCAGAAGGGCGATGTGGATTTCCGCGAAGTGCGAAGCGTAAATCTGGACGAGTATTGCGGACTTTCTCCTCAAAGCCCGCAGAGCTACCATTTTTATATGTGGGAAAACTTTTTCAGCCAGATCAATATCCGGCCGGAAAACGTTCATATACCGGATGGTCTGGCCGCGGATATTGAAGCGGAATGCGCGGGGTACGACCGGCTGATTGCGGAGCTGGGCGGCATTGATCTGCAGCTGTTGGGACTCGGGAATACGGGGCATATCGGATTCAACGAACCCAACGAAAGCTTTGACAAGATGACGCATAAGGTTACGCTCAAGCCGCAGACCATCAGCGCAAATTCGCGTTTCTTTAAAAATGCGGACGAGGTGCCGCGGTTTGCCGTAACCATGGGTATCAAGGCCATGATGCAGGCCAAAAAAATTCTGCTGGTGGTCAGCGGGGACAGCAAGGCGGAAATCCTTGAAAAGGCACTGTACGGCCCGGTTACGCCGGAGATTCCGGCGTCGATTCTGCAGCTCCATCCGGATGTGACCGTGGTGGCCGATCAGGATGCGCTGGCCGCCGTTTACGGCAAACTTCCAAAGAAAGGATCATGAGCGCAATGATATTGAAAAATGCGAAAATCATCGATGAGGATTTCCAGATCATACGGTCTGACGTTTTGGTGCACGGGCAGAAGATTGAAGCAATCGCTCCGGAACTGACGGGAGATGATGCCTGTGATCTGAGCGGCTGCCTGATTGCGCCGGGCTTTGTCGACATCCATATTCACGGATGTGTGGGCGCGGATACTAGCGACGGCACACGGGAAGCGGTTGAAACAATGGCAAAGCATCTGGTCACGAAAGGTGTGACCTCTTTCTGCCCGACCACCATGACTCTGCCCATGGAGCAGATTGAGACCGCCCTTTCCGTCATAAAAGACTGCATGGAGCATCCGCCGGAGGGGGCTGCCGTGCTCGGGGCAAATATGGAGGGCCCGTACATTTCTCCCAACCGGCGGGGCGCGCAGATGGCACAGTATGTTCATAAACCGGACTTTCCGGAGTTCAAAAAGATATTTGAAGCGTGCGGCGGCATTGTCAAGCTGGTGAATCTTGCACCGGAATGTGAGGGCGGCCTTGCATTTTCCGAACAGGCAAGCAAAATCTGCCGGGTCACGTTGGCGCATACGGAAGCGGATTATGATCAGGCGAAGGAAGCGTTCCGGCACGGGGTTACCCATGTGACCCATCTGTTCAACGCCATGAGCGGGATACATCACCGCAATCCGGGCGCAGTCGGCGCTGTTTTTGACGATGAACAGGTCAGAGCGGAACTGGTCTGTGACGGGTATCACATCCATCCCGCCGTGCTGCGGATGGCATACCGGGTTTTAGGTGAGGACCGAACCGTCCTGATCAGCGATTCCATGAGGGCGGCGGGGCTGCCGGACGGCGTTTCGGAGCTGGGCGGGCAGCAGGTCTTCGTAAAGGATGGCATGGCGCGGCTTGCTGACGGCACGATTGCCGGTTCCACCACGAACCTTTACGATGAAGTGAAGAATCTCATTCGCTTCGGAATCCCGCTCCGGCAGGCAATCAAATCCGCCACGATCAACCCCGCACTGGAAATAGGGGAGGCGGAGAAGGTTGGCAGCATCCGTGTGGGGAAATACGCAGACCTTGTCGTGCTGGATGAAAATTTCGATATCCGGATGGTAATTGCAAAAGGCAGGGTTCAGGGTAGAACTTTTTAATTCACTTTTGAGAGCCCGCAAAGGCTATACTTATTTTCTAATAAACCTGAGAATGCCGCCCGGCTCAGCTTTTACTGATCCGGGCGGCATTCTCATACAGTGATTATTTTAGATTTTCTTCACATTTCAGCATTCGCTCTTCATAGCCGTCAAGCTTCCAGTCCAGCCTTGCCAAAATCTCATTCAGCTCCTGAATGCGCGCAACAATCTGCCCGCGCTGTTCTAAGAGAAGTTTTTTGCGCGCCGGAATGGTTTCTTTTCCCTGATGGAACAGTGCGACGTACTCGATGAGTGTTTCCACCGAAACGCCTGCCGAGCGCATACATTTGATGTATTCGACCCAGTGGCAATCCTCCTCGGAATAGTTGCGGATACCGCCCGCCGTGCGCGCAACATTGGGCAGCAGCCCGACGCGTTCGTAGTATCGGAGCGTATCGGGCGATAAATCGTATTTTTTACTTACTTCGGTGATTGTCATAAGACTGCCTCCATCGGCTCTTTTTTGTTCCATTTATCCCAGATCGGTATAAGGGCTTCTTACTCGAACGTTGCCGCCACATCCTTCAGCAGGTCGGAGATTGGCAGGTGCTGCGGACATTGCCTTTCACACTGTCTGCAGCGGATGCAGTCGGAAGCCTTCCCGTAGGTTTTGGCATAATTTTCGTAATATGCGCCCTGTATGGAAAAGGACTTTTTTATCTCCTGCTTTTCCGCGTTGTAAAGAGCAAAATATTTTGGTATCGGGATTTTTTTCGGGCAGCCTTCCACGCAGTAACCGCAGGCGGTGCAAGGAACCGCAATGGAATCATGGATGATGTTGACCGCTTTCCCCACAATACCGAATTCTTCCTGTGTCATCGGTTTAAAATCCTGCATATAACCGGTGTTGTCCAGAAGCTGCTCCATGTTGCTCATACCGCTGAGCACAACCAGAATACCTTCATGGCTTGCGGCAAAACGGATCGCCCAGGAAGGCACGGATAAATCCGGCGCGTAGTCCCGGAACAGCTTTTCCGCTTTTTCCGGGACATTTGCCAGAGTACCGCCCTTGACGGGCTCCATGACGATGACATCCTTCCCATGTTTGCGTACCGTTTCATAGCATTTGCGGGACTGGATGCTTTCGTTCTCCCAGTCCAGATAGTTGAGCTGAAGCTGTACCACATCCACCTCGGGGTGGGCGGTCAGGATTTCATCCAGCAGCTCGGCGTTGTCATGGTACGAAAAGCCGATCTTACGGATTTTGCCTTCCTGCTTCTTGTTCTGAATGAACGCGAAGCTGTCGAGCTTCTGCGCAATGGCATAATGCGATACGCCGAGATTGTGAAGCAAATAATAATCGAAATAGTCCACGCCGCATTTTTCAAGCTGCTCGTTAAAAATGCGCTCCATATCCTCTTTCATTTTCAGAAACATGGTCGGCAGCTTCGACGTCAGCGTGAAGCTGTCCCGGGGGTGTCTTTTCACAAGCGCCTCACGGGCGGCAATTTCGCTTTTGTAGTCATGATACATATACGCGGTATCAAAATAGGTGAAGCCCCTCTCAAGAAAGGTATCCACCATTTGATTCAATTCTTCCATATTGATGCTTGTCTGGTCGTTTCTATCCGTAAGCGGCAGGCGCATCAGGCCGAATCCTAATTTTTTCATTGCGGTCATCCTTCTCTCCCGGCGGCAAGAGCCGCCATTGTACTCTGAATCGCTTTTAACCCTTCCGCAGGGTCATCAATGCCGGATACCGCCTGCTCCATGGGACACGGGCCGGTACCGCCGCGGTTGATGATTGTTCGGACAAGCGTTTCGTATTCCGCATGGATTCCGTGGTGTGCAAGTATCTCCGCCGCCGTTTCGCTCATGACAGGCGCATAAACCTCTTTTACGCCTCCCATAATAAAAAGAAGCGCGGCAGCTTTTCCTACGATTTTATCGGCGGCCGAAAAACCTATGATGTCGGTGCCGCCTGCAAGCCATTCCACCAGCGGAGCGACGCCCCGCTTTGTGCTGGTGTAAGTAGTCCCGTCCCGGAACAGCACGCAGCTGCAGCCGCCGGCTTTCAATAATTCTATTGCCCGCTCGAGATCACTCATGATTCTTCGTACCCTCCAGACGGTACATAAGCAGGGGGATCAGCGCCCACTGCAGAAGAATGCCGGGGAGCCCCGCGGTTACCATGGTCCAGATGGAAGCAATCTGCACGGTATGACTTCCCAAGCCATAGACGGCGGCAGCCACCGCCAGAGCCCGCACCGCGCGTCCCGCAAGCTGTATCAGGAGAAGCTTTGCAAATACCGGGATTTTTGTTTTGGCGAGGAATCCACCTGCACCACCGTACGCCGCTAGTTCAAGCGTGATGAACGGCAGCATACCGGCAGCCGGCATGCCGGAAATCAAAAAGCTGATGAGGGGGCTTGCCGCGCCCGCAATGATACCGACGATCGGCCCGCCCAAAAGTCCTGCCAGCAGAACCGGCAGATGCATGGGTAAAAATGCGGAACCAAGCGCCGCTCCTGTGCCGGAAATCACCCCTGCCGCGTGAAAAAGCTGCGGCAGCGCGACGGCTGTTACAACGGCCAGAGCCGCGGTGACGGATTTCATTTTGATGGACGTTCTTTTTAAAGCGATTGTTGACATTTTAAATCTCCTTTAAGTATCAGAATGTTTTCTTTTGCCAATTTTAGCCGCGGAAACGGGAATCCGCTTTACAAACAGTGTAACACCTGGAGTTAACTCCAAGTCAAGAGCTATTTGAAATTTATTTTTTGCATTGAACCAAATGGTATTTGTATGCCGTACAAAAATGGGGCCGTACATTCCGTATATCATCAGCTTAATTCTGAGAAGAAGATTAATACATATCTTAACAAACTTTCTGAGCTTGGCTGGCAGCCGTCCATCTCGGTTGTGGCTAGGCCGCAGAAAAATTATATCTTTTCGAGTTCGCAGTTTATGGGGGCTTATGTAATTGCGGCCTTTTTGGGCTGCCATGGGATAGTTTTCACAACAATAATCCGAATCAAGTAGAAACGATGTATTTGCAGCTAAAGACCCGGCCAAGCGGAAAAAATGCCTGCGGAAATTCGTAGGCATTTTTTGTCCTGTCTCATTTGATGCTTCCTGTTAATAGTCTGAAAAATAGTTATTGTCTTTTTGCTTTGACATATTCAATGGCTTCCTTGCCGGTTATATGTTCGACGTCAATTGCAATAACATAAGATTGCGTACATCCGGTTATTTCCTTATGTTTAGCCTCCTCAGGTTGGTCTCCTGAATATTTTTCAACTAAAGCCTTAAAGGCTTCCAAACGTTCATCCCCTTCTGTAATTCTTGCCTTGCCAAAAGCAATAGCGCTGCGGAAATACGTTGTATATTCTGCGCTTACTACCGTATTTTCATCTATTACCGAAAAAGATACCTTCGAATTTTTTCTAATTGCATCAATTTTATGCCCTGCCTTTGCTGAATGAAAATAAATTTTATCATTAAAATAGACATAGCTAAGTGGAACTGCATAAGGATAATCTTCATCACCCATACATGCCAGAACACCGTTTGTGCATCTGTCCATTACAGCGACGGTGTCTTCTATGGATAATAATTGCTTATTTCTTCTCATTTCTCTAAACATTATATTATTCCTCGCTTTTCATCACATAATTTTAGATAACGCGGTCATTGGGGGGACAACAGCTTTAAGCCGATAATTCCCGCTACGATAAGACCAACACATAGAATTTGAGGAATGCTAATTGATTCGCGAAATAGAATAATTCCCAAAATTAGCGTTCCTACTGTACCAATCCCAGTCCATACAGCGTACGCTGTTCCTAAGGGGAGATGTTTTAAGGATAATGATAAAAAATAGAAACTTGCAGCCATTCCTACTACTGTTATAACGCTTGGTATAGGTTTTGTAAATCCGTGTGAGAACTTCAGGCTTACCGCCCAGCATGTTTCAAGAATGCCTGCGACTGCCAACAATACCCAGTGCATGTTTTCACTCCTTTTAAAAAATCAGTAAAATAAAAAAGCCATAGGAGATATAAAAATATCTCCCAGGCTTTTATCCTTCCGTGAACACAGTATTCTGTGCGTTTTATCTCGGTGCAGACCAGTTATTAACTGCGGAACCCTATAAAACTATGAATTATAGTATCATAGTCATCAAAAGATGTCAAATTGATTTAAATCTGTCATAAACAAACTGCGAAGTTCGCTTATGATCCTCACATACTGGTTGCTGGTCTAATAGGAAGTTGGGAAGGCGCCATGAGTTTTATGTTATCCTACGCTGTAATGATAAATTCTTTGATTTCCTCTGAAAACCTTTCTATATCGGCATTTGTTTGCAGTTCCATGCGCTCGAGTTTTTCAAGTACGTTCAAAACTTGACTTTGAACATTCGAAACGCTTTGCTGAGACTCATTGATTTTTGACTGCATAAACCAATCTGCAATTAGTCCGTCAAAGAAGAAATCTGCAAATTTGGCAAAACCTCCGGTTTCAAAGTTGATGTCTGAACGGATAGTAATATCAGCGAGCTCCGTATTAAATTGCCGAAGCAGCCTTTGTGTATTCTCCGCTTCCGCCTTGGCATCATCGATGTGAGAATGCTTCGCAAGGTCAGAAACAAGTCCGCCTCCAAGCAGATCCCAAGTTCCCCATCCTTCGGCACTGTTAAGACTATCTAGGGTATAGGCTAGACTATCAAGCACTTTTTTCCCGGCCAATATGGCCTCTTTTATTTCTTTAAGATTAATCTTTGCATGATTTAGATTTTCTGTCATCTCAAGTATCTTTTGTGCTGATTCTCCGGAATCCCTTATCAGCTGCTCTTTTTTGTCAGCGTAGAGACGGTTATATTCCTTTTGACAATCGACATAGTTCAACCGTTCTGCGGACAGCTTTGAAATTTGATATTTAATATTCTCCAGGTCTTTTACGACCTGATCATATTTCAGCTTTGCGGCAAGCGCTTCGCTGCGTTCCTTCTCAACTTGTTCATCCAGACGACCCAGCATGGAATAAAAGACAGAGGCGATGCTCTTGCCTTCGATTTTCTCTACATCATAATTTTCTTTTTCCAGAATAGCCTTATTTTCAATCTCTTTACTTCTAAGCTCCTCTTGCTCAGATTCCAACCGCTTAATCATAGAATCAATTTTTAGTAAGCGGGCGATTCCCTGCTGAGCCTGTTCTATTTTTTCATTTATTACAGAATTCATTTTGACTCTCCTATCAATATTTTTGGCTAATAAGAAGTTTTGCATGAGTGCAGTTCATTACAATACCAATAAAAAAAGATGATATGTGTAATTCCTTTCACGCGTATTGATATACAAGCCATTACAAATGGGTTTATCAAATTTATTTTTATCCTTCTTGTCATAAACATGAAACGAAGTTCGTTCGGCCCTTGCTGCTGCCCATTTTGCTCAAATCAAGCAGCTAGAATCCACAAATTTTGAGTGCCCGGATACTTTATATAGTTAATAAATATACTAAAATCTCACTTGTTATGCATCATATAATAATTTGGATCAAATATAACATACATGAATTTTCGGTAAGTGTGGTCAAAAAAATACAGACTATCGATATGCTCACAGCACGATACTGTTTATTGCCCAAGTGACTTATTCAGTATCCGATTGGCATTCTTTATTATGGGTGCGCCATGGCCAAATAAAGCGTACTCAATGGGATAGTTCAATAATTCTCTCGAATCAGCATGAACCTGGTCAGTATTTACATTGAATTTCTCAGGGACACCAATTACAAGGCCTTTTTCTTTGTTATTTCTGATAACATCACTAAAGAACATAATCTTTTTATCGGCTTGATATAATGCTATACTTCCGGGAGTATGTCCAGGCACATTTATAACTTGCAAGCCGCCAATGATGTCAATCAAGTCGCCATTTTCCAAAACGTAATCTATTTGCTGTACTACACAGCCAAGCTGCCGCGTGTATTTCTGTTCTTCCAACATCATTTTGTGATAGTTGCCTTCAATTACACTTTGCTGCAAAATGTACGGAACGTCATTTTTGTGTGCTGCCAACTTTGCGCCCGAACATCTTACAAGCTCCGCCTATATGGTCGCAATGACAGTGGGTCAGGATAATCATTTTTAAATCAGAAAGGGGAAATTTGTTTGTCTCCAATATCTGAATCAAATACTTTGTTTTCATAAAAATTCCGGTATCAATCAAATAGTAGCCGTTATTTGACAACAGCACAAAAACATTTGCCTTAAGTACTTCATCTTCTATGATAAATAAGCCCTTCGTGATTTCTTGCATAATTTTACTTCCTATTATCGTCATTATATAAATAACCAGACCTTACCCGTAACAGCCATCATAAACATGAAACGAAGTTCAAAAGGTCTGTTGGGACGCGATTGGTGTTCATAATTTTGCTTTCGTTTATTAGCAGGTAATTTAATTATAACACTGAATTTTTAATTGTCTACCAAATATGGAAGTACCATGCTGCGATGCGAAACCAGCATGCAGTGCCATGGGTTTGACAAATTCATTCTGTTGTGATAATATGCAATTAATATTTTAAAGACGTTGATAGAGACAGTAGGGTTTAAGCGAAAATTAAAGCGAGTCGGAGAGAGTGAGAGTCCGATATGAGTAGTTTATTTCTGAATATCCCTCTAGAGTTGCAGGCTGAAAAAATAATTAAGTAAGCTTTGACGGATTTCCACCGTTATCAGGAACACATATGATGGTATGTAGTAATAGGTGGTATAGCGAAGCAAAGCCTTCGTCCTGTTCTCAGGACGAAGGCTTTTTTATTTATGACCTCTATTCATGAAATACCAATCTAAATTTATGGAGGTTTTGTAATATGTATGAAAAAGTATCTGCAAATTTTGATTTTGTAGAAAGAGAAAAAAACATTCAAAAATTCTGGGAGAAAAATAATATCTTTGAGAAAAGTGTTGACAGCCGTAAAGAAGGGGAAACCTATACTTTTTATGACGGCCCGCCGACGGCAAACGGCAAACCTCATATCGGGCACGTTTTAACCAGAGTTATCAAGGACATGATTCCAAGATACCGCACCATGAAAGGGTACAATGTCCCCAGAAAAGCAGGGTGGGATACGCATGGGCTTCCTGTGGAACTGGAGGTAGAAAAGCTGCTTGGCCTTGATGGGAAGGACCAAATTGAGGAATACGGACTAGAGCCATTTGTGAAACAATGTAAGGAAAGCGTTTGGAAATACAAAGGCATGTGGGAGGATTTTTCAAGAACGGTCGGCTTCTGGGCGGATATGGAACACCCCTATGTCACTTATGACAATAACTTTATTGAATCAGAGTGGTGGGCGTTAAAACAAATTTGGGGGAAAGGCCTGCTTTACAAAGGCTTTAAAATCGTGCCTTATTGTCCAAGATGTGGAACACCCCTTTCCAGCCACGAAGTAGCACAGGGCTATAAAGACGTGAAAGAAAAATCCGCGATTGCAAAATTTAAGGTAAAAGGTGAAAACGCTTATATTCTGGCGTGGACAACAACCCCGTGGACGTTGCCGTCCAACGTCGCACTTTGCGTAAACCCCAACGAAAATTACGTAAAAGCTGATCATGATGGAACTGTTTACTATTTGGCGGAAGCGCTTGCCTCCACTGTCTTAACCGGTAACTATACTGTCCTTCAAACTTATTTAGGCAAAGAATTGGAATATATGGAATATGAGCCGCTGTTTGATTTTGTAAGCCCGGATAAAAAATGCTTTTATGTTACCTGTGACAGCTATGTTACTCTGACGGACGGCACCGGCATTGTTCACATTGCACCCGCGTTTGGTGAAGACGACTCCAATGTTGGGCGTAAATATGATTTGCCGTTTGTTCAATTAGTAGACGCAAAGGGCGAAATGACGAAAGAAACCTTGTGGCCGGGCATGTTCTGCAAGGATGCCGACAGAGAAATATTAAAAAACTTAAAGGAAAGAGGACTGCTGCTTTCGGCACCCAGTTTTGAACATAGCTATCCTTTCTGCTGGCGCTGTGACACGCCTTTGATTTATTATGCGAGAGACTCCTGGTTTATCAAGATGACAGACGTAAAAGAGGATTTAATCCGGAATAACAACACCATTCACTGGGTTCCGGAAAGCATCGGAAAAGGCCGCTTCGGTGATTGGCTGGAAAATGTTCAGGATTGGGGCGTCAGCCGCAACCGTTACTGGGGCACACCGCTGAATATTTGGGAATGTGAGTGCGGGCACAGACATTCCATTGGCAGTATTGAAGAATTAAAGACCATGTCGCCAAACTGTCCGAATAAAATTGAACTTCACAGACCTTATATTGACGCGGTTACCATTACCTGCCCAAAATGCGGAAAGCAGATGAAACGCGTACCGGAAGTAATCGACTGCTGGTTCGATTCCGGTTCTATGCCGTTTGCGCAGCACCATTACCCGTTTGAAAATCAGGAGCTTTTCAAGCAGCAATTCCCTGCCAACTTTATTTCAGAAGCGGTTGACCAGACAAGGGGATGGTTCTATTCTCTGCTGGCAATTTCCACACTGATTTTCGACCAGGCACCCTACAAGAACGTGATTGTGTTAGGTCACGTTCAGGATGAAAACGGACAGAAAATGTCTAAGTCCAAGGGCAATGCGGTTGACCCGTTTCAGGCTCTGGAGACCTTTGGTGCGGACGCAATCCGCTGGTATTTCTATAGCAATTCAGCGCCGTGGCTGCCAAACCGTTTTTATGACAAGGCCGTTATGGAAGGGCAGCGTAAGTTCATGGGTACATTATGGAACACTTACGCGTTCTTCGTACTCTACGCGAACATTGATGAATTCAATGCGGCACAATATAAGCTGGAATATGAAAAACTGTCGGTTATGGACAAATGGCTGCTTTCCAAGCTGGGCACTTTGATAAAGACAGTAGACAGCAATCTGGAAAACTATAAAATTCCTGAAACCGCGAGGGCATTACAGAATTTTGTGGATGGTATGAGTAACTGGTACATCCGAAGAAGCCGCGAACGTTTTTGGGTAAAAGGAATGCCGCAGGATAAGATTAACGCTTATATGACACTGTATACGGCTCTTGTAACTGTAGCAAAAACAGCAGCGCCGATGATTCCGTTTATGACGGAAGACATCTATCGCAATCTGGTGTGTAATATTGACACAAACGCACCTGAAAGCGTGCATTTGTGTGATTTTCCAGTTGCCAATGAAGCTCATATTGATAAGAAACTGGAAGAAAATATGGAATTAGTGCTTGATATTGTTGTGCTTGGTCGTGCCGCAAGGAATGCCGCTAACATTAAAAACAGACAGCCAATTGCTAAAGTCTATGTAAAATCGGAGAAAGAACTGAGCAAATTTTATCAGGAGATTATTAGGGAAGAACTAAACTGCAAAGAAGTCTGCTTTACGCAGGATGTATCTGATTTTGCTTCCTACAGCTTTAAGCCACAGCTCAGAACTCTTGGACAAAAATATGGTAAAAAGATAGCGGAAATCAAAGCCTTCCTTGCCAATTTGAACGGGAATGCCGCCAAAAAAGAATTAGATACTGTTGGCACTCTGACAATTCTCTTAAGTGATGGTGACATTTACTTGTCGCCGGATGATTTGTTAATCGAAACGAAACAGTCGGAGCAGTATGTTTCTATGACGGATAATGGCATTACGGTTGTAATAGATACGAATATCACCGAGGAATTATTAGAAGAAGGCTTTGTCAGAGAAATTATTAGTAAGATTCAAACAATGCGTAAAGAGGCAAACTTTAATGTAATTGATCATATTGTTGTTTACGAAAGGGGCAACTGTAAGATTGAAAAGATTATTTCAGACCACTTGGAGTCAATAAAAAGCGATGTGTTGGCTGATGAGGTTCAACTAGGTAAAATGGACGGTTTTATCAAGGAGTGGAATATGAATGGTGAAACTGTAGTATTGGGTGTACAACAAGTAAAAATTTGAGGAACATTAATCTCGGAATTATAAATGATTATCCTCAAATTTTACAAAGCAGACCGTGCTAAAGGCAAACAATTGCAATAATATGGCCCGCTTTATGTCATAAACAAACTGCGAAGTTCGTGATGCTAAGGTAGCCTAATATTATTTTTGGGGCAACTCTATGTTTATATTTACTCTTTATACCCATATTTATGGCTCACTTCATTGTGAACTCCTCCGTTGATGGAAGACCATGCCAGATATGCTCACGATGTGCAGCCGCACGCGTTTTCCGGAAAAGCTTGCGACTAAACAGGTTGTTTTACCTTAATCACCCGCCACATAATATGCGCGAAAACAAGAGGCACGGTATTAACCGTGCCTCTTGTTTTGGTGGACATTATAGGACTCGAAGGTGATGTACAACAGCCCGCGTTCCGCGGTAAAAGTTGCAGCCTATCAAGTTGCTTTTCTTCTGCTGTTCTTTTGCGGCAAAATAGGCTCTCGCCACATAATATCGCGAAAAAAGAGGCACGGAAAAATCCGTGCCTCTTGTTTTGGTGGACATTACAGGACTCGAAGGTGATGTACAACAGCCCGCGTTCCGCGGTAGAAGTTGCAGCCTATCAAGTCGCTTTTCTTCTGCTGTTCTTTTGCGGTAAAATAGGCTCTCGCCACATAATATGCGCAAAAACAAAAGACACGGTTACACACCGTGTCTTTTGTTTTGGTGGACATTACAGGACTCGAACCTGTGACCCTTCGCACGTCAAGCGAATGCTCTACCAGCTGAGCTAAACGTCCGTTTTTGAAAGTGCTTGATTATTATAGCGTAATCAGCCGGAAAAATCAATATAAAAAGTCAAAATAATTTAATTTTTCTAATACACCCGATACATGATGGAAAATAAGACCCGAATTTGTGACCCTTCGCACGCCGGACGGAGGGCCTGCGGGCGGTCTAACATTTTTTTGCAAGTACTGATTGAGCGAATATACCGGAAAATCTGTTGATATCAGTACCGACCTTATTCGGTTTTATAAACCGGTACGGCCTTTGAATCAAAAGTTTTGAAGCCTGAAAAACGGTCAGTCCATTTGCAGTAGGCTTTGTCTGAAATGCTGTACTCGCCCCAGGAGTGTTCCGAGCGGTCGCCGATGTATTGCAGGGAAATCGCCGCGCCGGGGGTAGGGGTATCTGTCGTGTTAAAGACAAGGCAGCCCTCATAAACGGTGTAGTTTACTTCCGGCTGAATTACACCGTTGACGAAAAGATTCTGGTAGGCGCTGTGCTTTGGGTCAAGAATTCCCTTTTTACCGTACATCAGCAATTCGTCGCAGTCCGTATAGAATCTGGTTCCGTTTGAAAACGCGTTATATTGATAGGTATCCGACCGGAAAAGCTGCCCGAAGGAGTCCTTTATCACGACCGATTCCAGCGTGATCAGAGCGTCGCTCGGCGGAGTGTCTGTGCCGGTAAGCCTTAATATGCCTTGCTCAACGGCATAGGTATTCTGTGGCTGCAGGATGCCGTTGACATACAGATTGAAGTAGGAAACGGAATTCGGAGACGGAATCCCTTTGCAGCCGTAGCCCTTAAGTTCGTCTGCGTCCGTATAAACCTTTTTCCCGGCGCGGGAAACGGCATTGTACTGATTGTCGGTTACGTCCATTCGGCGGCCCTGACTGTCTTTGAAAGAAACAAATACAAGAATGACGGTTTGCTCTTTCATGGGAATGTTTTCTGATAAAAATTCAAGCAGCCCCTTTTTTATCCGGTAGTCCTTCTTTGGCTGCAATACGCCGTTTACAAACAGATTGTAATAGGAAATGTCATCCGGGGAAAGGATACCGCAGCCGCCGTAATCCTTAAGGTTGTCATCATCGGTGTAAGTTCTCTTCTTTCCGTCCGAAAGCGCGTTGTAATGGCAGACATCCGCCGCAAGCCGGGCACGCTGCCAGGTAACGCAGGTTTCGCTGTGAAAGCAGACGGAGTCATAAATGCGATCTGCCCGGATGCAAACCGTGCTTTTTACGGAGCAATCCGCGTTTACTTCGGGGACCGCCAGGGTGACGGCGGCTTTTGAATCGGCGATGGTTTGAATCTGAATCGATATACGTATCCGGTCGGTCGGCTTGCCTTCCGGTGTGAAGACCGGTGCGGCGCAGCAGCGGAAGCGGTATACCCGGAAACTCAGCAGGGAGTTTTTCAGCGCATAAACGGACACCCTCTGTATAATACAGAACGGGATGGGTGCGGACAGATTTTTTCCGTCGGTGCAAACGGCAACAAATCCCTGTATGGAAACGGCGATAGAACCAGAATGAGCCGTATCGCCAGGCTGCTTTCCGGTCAGAACACCGTAACGGATGGAACCCGGCTTATAAGGACTTATGATATTTCCGTATGCGTCGGTTAAACAGCATGCTGTCATCGGGCAGTTGCTTTTCAACATAAGAATCACTCCGTCAGCTGAAATGTTTCCGGCTCATCGCCGTATTTTTAGGTGCTGTGCGATTTTATACTTCTATTTTTTTTAGGGCGGAATATATTATTAATATCGCCGAATCGGCCGTAAAATCATTCGGGGAGGTGCAAAATGGGCTTTAAAGGGAAAAGATTGCTGGTTACGGGCGCGGACGGTTTTATTGGCTCTCACTTAACGGAAAAACTTGTTTCCGCAGGATATTCCGTGCGTGCCTTTGTATGTTACAACTCGTTCAATTCGTGGGGCTGGCTCGACCATTCCCCGGCGGAGGTGAAAAATGCACTGGAGGTGTTTCCAGGGGATATCCGCGATCCATACCGCGTGAAGAAGGCGATGGAAGGCTGCGGCGCCGTTTTCCATCTTGCCGCTCTGGTCGCGATACCATACTCATATTATTCTCCCGGTACATATATTGATACCAATATCAAGGGAACTCTGAACGTTCTGCAGGCGGCGAGGGAGCTGGGGACGGAGCGGATTGTCCATACCTCCACCAGTGAGGTGTACGGTACGGCGCGGTATGTCCCGATCCCGGAAACGCACCCCCTGCAGGCGCAGTCGCCCTATGCCGCTTCCAAGATCGGTGCCGATCAGCTGGCACTCTCCTTTTACCACTCCTTTTCCACGCCGGTCACCGTGGTTCGGCCATTTAATACCTACGGCCCCCGGCAGTCGGACCGGGCGGTAATCCCCACCGTAATTACGCAGCTTGCCAAAGGAAACCGCAAAATTAAACTCGGTTCCGTAACGCCGAAACGGGATTTCAACTATGTCCGCGATACGGTACGGGGATTTATAGAAGCCGCGGAATGCGACGCGGCGGTCGGCGAAGTGGTGAATCTGGGAAGCAATTACGAGATTTCCATTGAGGAAACGGTTCAGATGATTGCTGAAATTATGGAAGCCGAGGTGGAAATTGAAACCGAGGCTCGCCGGGTGCGCCCGGAAAAGAGCGAGGTACAGCGCCTTTGGGCGGATACCGCAAAAGCGGTGAAGCTGTTCGGTTGGAACCCGGAATACGGAGGCAGGGACGGCTTGAGGAAGGGTCTGCAGGAAACCGTTGAGTGGTTCGGCAATCCCGAAAACCTCAAATATTACAAAACGGACAGGTATAACCTATGATGAATCCCGAAAAAATTACAGCGGTTCTGGAAGAAGTTCTGAATAAGGGAGAAGAACCGGTTTCCCTGCATGAGCCGCTGTTTGGGGGCAGGGAGCGGGAATATGTAACGGACTGTCTGGATACGGGCTGCGTTTCTTCCGTCGGCGGGTATGTCGGCCGGTTTGAAAGGGAGTTAACGCGATTTACCGGAGTGAAATATGCCACGGCAGTGGCGAGCGGAACGGCTGCGCTGCACCTCTGTCTAAGGCTTGCCGGGGTAGGGCAGGGGGATGAGGTGCTTGTTCCCGCGCTGACCTTTGTTGCCACCCCGAATGCGGTCTGCTACTGCGGGGCGGTTCCGCATTTTATCGACAGTGATTTTAAAACCCTTGGCGCGGACGCGGAAAAGCTGGAAGCCTACCTTGAAAGAATGGCGGTTGTAAAGGACGGCGTCTGCTTTAACCGGAATACGATGCGGCCAATCCGGGCGCTGGTCGTCATGCACACCTTCGGCCATCCGGCTGACCTTGACCGGCTTCTAGAGGTTTGCCGGGAATACCGGCTTGAACTGATTGAGGACGCGGCGGAATCGCTTGGCTCTTATTACAAAGGGATCCACACCGGGAATTTCGGGAAGCTTGCCGCCCTGAGCTTCAACGGGAACAAAATTGTCACAACCGGAGGCGGGGGCGCGGTACTCACCAACGACGAAGCCCTTTACCGGTACGCAAAGCATATCGCCGCAACGGCGAAACTGCCGCATCGGTGGGCTTTTCTGCACGACGAGGTGGGATATAATTACCGGATGCCGAATTTGAACGCGGCTCTGGGCTGTGCCCAGATGGAGCAGCTTGAAAAATTTCTCTGCTGCAAACGGGCGCTGGCGGAAGTATACCGGCAAGCGTTTGACGGGATACAGGGAGTCCGTTTCTTTACGGAACCGGATTACGCACGGAGCAACTACTGGCTGAACGTGCTGCTTTTGGACGAAGAAAACGAGGAACTTAGGGATATTCTCTTAGCGGAGACAAACGACCGGGGAATCCTGACGCGCCCCGCGTGGACGCTGATGAGCCGCCTGCCCATGTTCCGGAATTGCCCGCAGATGGATTTGTCCGCCGCGGAAAGCCTTGAGCGCCGGATTATCAATATTCCGAGCAGCGCGTGGCTCGGCGCGCCGTTTTGCACCGAGGGAGGAAGGGGGGACTTATGAAACGGAAAATCTGTGTTGTAACGGGTACGCGGGCTGAATACGGGCTGCTGAATCCCCTTTTAACAAAAATTGGCAGGGAACCGTGCTTTGAATTGCAGCTTGTGGCAACAGGTGCGCACCTTTCCCCGGAATTCGGCCTGACCTATCGGGAAATCGAGGAAGACGGTTTTTCTATTGCCCGCAAAGTGGAAATCCTTCTTTCCAGCGATACTGCCGTGGGTACGGCAAAATCAATCGGTCTGGCCGTCATCGGCTTTGCGGAGGTTTTTGCCCAGCTTCGCCCCCATCTGCTGGTTCTGCTCGGCGACCGTTATGAAATTCTGGCGGCGGCGCAGGCCGCGCTGGTCGCCGGAATCCCCATAGCGCACATCGGCGGCGGAGATACGACCGAGGGCGCTTTTGACGAAGCGATCCGGCACAGCGTGACAAAAATGTCCCATCTCCATTTTGTGACCAATGAGGAATCCGGCCAAAGGGTTCGGCAGCTCGGCGAAACCCCTGATCATATTTATAATGTAGGAAGCCTCGGAATCGACCGGATTTTCAGCTTGCCGCTTATGAGCCGCGCGGAGCTGGAAAAGAGCCTTTCTTTCCGGCTCCGCGAAAAGAACCTGCTGATTACCTTTCACCCGGTCACGCTGGAGCCCGGCGAATCGGGCGGGCAGTTCCGGGAACTTCTGGCGGCGCTCCACGGCCTTGGCGACGGAGTGGGCCTGCTGTTCACAAAGCCGAACGCCGACCCGAGCGCGCGGGACATTATCCAGCAAACGGAGGAGTTTGTTTCCGCTCATCCGAACGCGGCTGCCTTCTCCTCATTGGGGCAGAAACGCTATTTTAACCTGATTGCACAGGCGGACGCGGTGGTGGGAAATTCCTCCAGCGGAGTGTATGAGGTTCCGTCCTTCCATAAGCCTACGGTCAATATCGGGGACCGGCAGAAGGGCAGGCTCCTTGCCTCTTCCGTAATCTGCTGCCCGCCCGATCAGGCGGAAATTGAAAAAGCAATCTGGAAAGCGTTCAACAAGGACTGTGCCCAGACGGTGAATCCATACGGAGACGGAAAAAGCGCGGAGAAAATACTGGATATCCTCAAATCTGTGCCGGATTATAAAACGTTATTAAAAAAACATTTTTACCCGTCAGGTGGTTTATGAAGCAAAGAAACAGGGTCTATGTAATTGCCGAGGCGGGAGTGAACCATAACGGCTCGCTTGAAACGGCAAAAAGGCTGATCGATACCGCCGCCAGTGCCGGAGCGGACGCCGTAAAATTCCAGACCTTTCGCACGGGGCAGGTGATGGTTCCCTCCGCTCCCAAAGCCGCCTATCAGGCGGAAGCCTGCGGCAGGGACGAAACCCAGTTCGAAATGGTAAAAAAACTGGAATTGAGAAGCCGCGATTTTGAGATTTTGAATGATTACGCCAAAAGCCGGCATATCGATTTTTTATCCACCGCTTTTGACTTGGAAAGCCTTGATTTTTTAACGAAAGCCTTGAATCTCCCGATGATCAAGATCGCATCGGGGGAAATCACAAATGCACCGTTTTTGCTCAGGGCCGCCCGTACCGGCAGGAAAATCCTGCTTTCCACCGGGATGTCCGATTTAGGTGAAATCGAGCAGGCGCTTGGCGTGCTTGCCTACGGATACCTGAAAGACCGGGCGGAACCGGGCGTTCCCTGCCGCAATGCGTTCCGCGCGGCGTATTATTCCGAAGCCGGAAGCAAAATCCTTGTGAAAAACGTTACCCTGCTCCACTGTACTACGGAATACCCTGCCCCGGTTCAGGAAGCAAATCTTCGCGTGATCGGCACCCTGCGGCAGTGCTTTGGCCTGAGTGCGGGGTACTCCGACCACACACCGGGAATCGCGGTCGCGCTGGCTGCCGCGGCGCTCGGCGCATCGGTCATTGAAAAGCACATCACCCTTGACCGGAACCAGCCCGGCCCCGACCACAGGGCTTCACTGGAGCCTGCTGAGCTGGTACAGCTGGTGCGCGGTATCCGCCAGATCGAGCAGGCACTTGGCGGTACAGTGAAAAAACCTTCACCCTCCGAACTGAAAAATCAGAAAATTGCCCGCAAAGGCATTGTTGCCGCGCGCGGTATTCCAAAGGGGGAAAGGTTCACCCAGGAGAATCTTACGGTAAAAAGGCCGCAGGAGGGGCAATCCGCCATAAACTATTTTGACCTGCTCGGGAAGAGTGCCGAAAAATTCTATGAGGAAAACGAGGTTATCCTATGAAGCTGGCAATCTTCGGCACCTCCGGATTTTCCCGCGAAGTCCGCGATATTGCGGCAATCACAGGCTATGACGAAATTTTATTTCTGGGGGAAACAGGGGAGGAAACTGTTCCAGACGGCACCGTTGTGGCGGAAAATGTGGCGGAATCCCTTGCCCACGCCGGATTCCGGTTTGCCATTGGAGTAGGAAATCCGGAAATCCGCAGGAAGCTATACAATCGATACCCCGATTTTGACTACCCGAATCTTATTCATCCCACGGCGACCTTTGGCTTCCAACAGCTTGAGGAGGTGCAGGAACACGAGGGGAACATTATCTGCGCCGGGGTAAGGCTGACGAACCAGATCCGGCACGGCAGCTTCTGTGTGCTCAACCTGAATTGTATGGTTGGGCATGACTGTGTCATCGGGGACTTTGTTACGGTGTCTCCCGGAGCGAATGTGTCGGGCAATGTAAAAATCGGGGAAGGCGCGTACATCGGGGCAAATTCCTGCATTATTCAGGGAAAATCGGTCAATGAAAAAATTGAGATCGGGCGCGGCTCCACCGTGGGTGCCGGCGCTGTAGTCACCAAAAGCATTCCCGCCGATATAATAGTAAAAGGCGTTCCGGCAAGGTAAGAAACCGTTAAAAATGTATGGAGCGCCGGGGGCGCGCCATGGACGACTGGAAAAAAGTACTGATTTATCCCGACACGGAAATTCAGGAAGCAATTAAAGTCATTGACCTCTATTCGCTGCAGATTGCCGTTATTGCGGATACGGACGGAAAACTGCTGGGCACCGTTACGGACGGCGACGTCCGGCGCGGAATCCTGAAAGGAATCCCGCTGAACAGCCCCGTAAGCAGGATTATGAATCCGCACCCGGTTACCATACCGGAGATGGAGGATCGGAAAAGCATCCTGAATATATTAAAGATCAATAAACTCCGGCATCTTCCGGTGGTGGACGAAGAGGGCCGCATTACCGGAATCGAACGGCTGGAGGACTTAATTGGCGGGAGCCGGTTTGAGAACTGGGTGGTGATCATGGCCGGCGGGCTGGGAAAAAGACTGAAGCCCTATACGGACAGCTGCCCCAAGCCCATGCTGAAAATCGGCGGTAAGCCGGTTCTCGAAACCATATTGAACGAGTTCATCCGGCAGGGTTTTTCCCGGTTCTGCATATCGGTAAATTACCGGTCGGAGCAGATACGGGACTATTTCGGAGACGGCTCCCGGTGGGGCGCGGAAATCCGCTATATTGACGAGACGAAAAGGATGGGGACGGCGGGTTCGCTGGGTCTTCTCCCTTTCCGGGCGGAGGAACCCGTTCTGGTGATAAACGGCGATATCCTTACAAAGCTGAGCTTTGAGCAGCTTGTGGGCTTTCATAATGAGCATCAAGCCAAGGCCACGGTTGCCGCGGTCTCCTATGATTATCAGGTGCCGTACGGTGTGGTGAGGACGAACCGCGACCGGCTGATCGGCTTTGAGGAAAAGCCTGTCTACGCAAGCCTTGTCAACGCCGGTATCTATGCCCTGAATCCGGAGGTACTGCAAATGATTCCGAAAAACACCTATTTTGATATGAACAGCTTGCTGGAGCTGCTGCTGAAGGGCGGCGAACCAGTCTGTGTATTCCCAATCCGTGAATACTGGATCGATATCGGAGGGGTGAAGGATTTCCGCCGGGCGCAGGCGGACTATAGCGGGGTGTTCGGATGAACTGTGTCGTCATAGGCTACGGCTCCATCGGGCAGAGGCACGCGCGGATTTTAACCCAGCTTGGCTGCCGGGTAGCCGTGGTAAGCCGCCGGGAAATTCCGTTTTCCCCGGCTTACCGCATCCTCACGGATGCGCTCACGCGGGAGAAACCGGACTACGTCGTGATTGCCAGTGAAACGGGCAGGCATTATGCCGATTTCACAGAGCTGGCCGCGCTGGGCTTTGACGGGACGGTGCTTGTGGAAAAACCGCTTTTTCACGCGCCCCTTAAAATTCCGGAAAACCGCTTTCAAAACGCGTATGTGGCCTATAATCTGCGATTCCATCCCATCCTCCGCAGACTGGCCGAGATTGTAAAAGAAGAGCCGCCGCTTTGCGCCCAGGTTTATGTGGGACAGTATCTGCCGGACTGGCGGCCGGGGCGCGATTACCGGGAAAACTACTCCGCCCGAAGAAGCGGGGGCGGAGGGGTGTTGTATGACCTCAGCCATGAACCGGATTACCTTTTGCGGCTCTTCGGCGGCTGGAAAAGGCTGGCGGCTTTGGGCGGCAGGCTGGGCGCGCTGAATATTGAGAGCGACGACGCGTACAGCCTGCTGTTCGCTGCGGAGCGGTGTCCGGCGGTGCAGGTTCACTTGAATTATCTTGACCGTATCGGCAGAAGGGAATTTACGCTGATAACGGAAAACTGCTCGGTAAAAGCGGATTTGGTATTGCAGACGCTTCAAGTGAATCAGGAGATCACGCCGTATACGCTAAATCGGGACGATACCTACATCCTGCAGCACAAAGCTGTTTTAAATGGGGAGCACGAAATTCTTTGCACATTACATGAAGGCCTTTCCGTACTGGAATTTATCCGCGCGGCCGAACAGGCGGCGGAACAGGAAATATGGGTGATGAGATGAACCGATTATGCACAATTTGTGTCCGGGCAGGCTCCAAGGGAGTTGCCAATAAAAACGTCCGTATGCTGAACGGGAAGCCGCTCTTTGTGCACAGTATCCTGCAGGCCAAAAAATCCGGCCTGTTCCAGGCGGTGGCGGTGAGCAGCGACAGTACCGTAATCCTGAAGATCGCAAAGCAGTGGGGCGCAAATTTTGTGATACAAAGACCCGCGGAGCTGGCGCAGGACAACTCGCCCAAAATCCCCGCCGTGCGCCACTGCCTGATGGAAACAGAACGAATGGAGCAAAAGACCTTCGATATAATCGTTGACCTCGACGCGACCTCGCCCCTGCGCGGACTTTCCGATATCGCGGGAGCGGTGGAGCTTCTTGAAACCGCGCGGGTCTCCAATGTGATCACGGGAACCCCGGCCCGACGCTCCCCGTATTTCAATCTTGCGGAACGGAAGAAGAACGGGACGGTCAAGCTTTGTAAGACGCCGCGCAAACCGGTTTACTGCCGGCAGGATTCCCCGGAATGCTACGACCTGAACGCTTCCGTCTACGTCTGGCAGAGGGAGGCGCTCCTGCAGAGCAATACGGTTTTTAACGAGGACACCCTGCTGTTTGTTATGCCGCCGGAACGGTCTGTGGATATCGATTCCGAGCTGGACTTTGCGTTTGTCCAATTTCTGATGAGTAAGAGGGTAGAGAGCCTTGGTTCCGACATTTTATAGGGATTTATTCAGCCTAAAGGGCAAAACAGCCGTGGTCACAGGCGGTATCGGAATTCTGGGCAGACACTTCTGCGCCGGGCTTGCGGAATTTGGCGCGCATGTGGCAGTTGTTGACCTTGATGAACAGGAGGCGGTTCAGTTTGCCCGTGAGCTGACAGAGCGTTATGGCGTAAGCTGCTTGGGGCTGGCGTGCGACGTTTCCTCCCCTGACGAGGTTCAGACGATGGTGGAAAAGGTCGTTGGGGAATTTGGGGAAATACATATCCTGCACAATAACGCGGCGACCAAAACTGACGATCTGGCTTCCCTTTTTGCGCCGTTTGAGGAATATTCGCTCAAAGAATGGCGCAAGGTCGTAGCGGTAAATCTGGACGGAATGTTCCTTACTGCGCAGGCGGTCGGCAAGCAAATGATTCAGCAGGGCAAGGGCGGGAGCATTATTCAGACCTCTTCCATCTACGGAATCCTTGCGCCTGACCAGCGCATTTATGAGGGCTCGCGCTATCTTGACCGGGAAATCAATACCCCGGCGGTCTATTCAGCCTCTAAGGCGGCTGTGGTGGGCTTGAGCAAGTACCTGGCTTCCTACTGGGCGGATAAGGGAATCCGGGTGAACACACTGGTTCCCGGCGGCAACGAGAGCGGGCAGAATGAGGCCTTTCAGCGTAACTACTCCGCCCGGGTCCCTCTGGGCAGGATGTGCCGGCCGGATGAGCTGGTTGCTGCCCTCGTCTTTCTGGCGTCGGACGCTTCCAGCTATGTAACGGGGCAGAGCTTTGTGATCGATGGGGGGCTGAGCGTATGGTAGAAGCGGAAAAACCGGAAACGCAGCCCGGGCAGGATTACCCGGAAGGGCTCACGGCATCGGACGCAGAAGCAAAGCGCCTGCTTTACGGTATCCGGGTGGAAATTGACGGGCTGCGCGGCGTAATCCTTACGGAAGGGGAGCGGAAGGAAATAAAGCAAATACAGGAGGATTTTGACCGGAAAATGCAGGAAGCCGTTTATGCCACACGAAATAACCTGAATTCATACCGTCTGGATGGCTGGGAGCAGCTGATTTATGAGGGGGACGAAGATGACGAACGAACCGAACCGGAGGAATGAGGCTTTAGGCCGCTTTCGGTTTTTATTAAATTCCGCGGCAGGACATTTTAAAGCCGGAGAGGATGCGGCCGGGCTGAATGATTTTTCAGAAAGTATGGGGGCCTTGGAGAACGTTATGAACCCGGGTTGCTGTGCCGGGGAGCCACAGATTTGTTTTCAGTGTCTGCTGCCTGCGTTAAGATCGATGTATTCTGCGGTGCGGAATCAGGATATCACCGACATCACCGATCTTCTTGAAACCGTCTTTATCCCGCTTGCAAATGAATGGGCGCCGGAGGGTGAGAAACAATGACGATCGCACAGCAGAATCAGATACGGCAGATGTATGAGCAAAACCTGCGGCTGCTTTCCCCGTGGCTGAAGGAAACCGTGGAAAAAATCGGGGAAGAGGAGCTGTGGAAACGGATTGAGGTAATCTATAATGAGGATGGCTGCCCGGTGTGCCGGTACCGCCGGGACGGGCGGCGCTTTCATGTTACGGGGGAGCATCCGGTTCGGCAGGCGCAGGAATGGGGCAAAACCGTGCCCGGGCAGGGGACGGGGGCTTATTTTGTTTACGGCTGCGGCTTCGGCTATGCTTTGTTTGAACTGTTTGCGCACAAAGCCCCGAATACGCTGGTGATTGTATTTGAAGAGGATATCTGTTTATTTAAAGCGATGCTTTATTATTTTGACCTTGCCCCAATCATGAAAACCGGCAAATTTGTTTTTTTGGTCGGCGGCAGCGAATACTTTTCCCGCGCGCTTGACGAGCTTTTTTTCAGCGTTATATTTTTCAACTGTACTTCTCCCGCAGTGGTCTTCACTTACGCCGCGCAGCGTAATTTTAAAGCGCAGTATCTGGAAATCCACCGCTACGTCTTTAAACAGCTGGGCATGCTGGTCTTTTATATCGGGAACGATCATCAGGATAACCTTCTCGGAATGAAAAATTTGCTGGCAAATGCGGGCGAAATCCTGCGGAACCCGTATATCGGCTGCCTGAAGAACCGCTATCAGGGCTTTCCGGCTTTTATCGTTTCAAACGGCCCGTCGCTGGATAAAAATATTCAGAAGCTCAAAGAGATTCAGGACAGGGGATTAATTCTTTCGGTTGAGTCGGCGATTGTACCGTTGACGAAAAACGGAATTATTCCAGATATCCTGACCATTGTGGAACGGACAAAATACACGTATCTGTACCACTTTAAAGACCGGGCCTATTCGCCGGAAATTTCCCTGCTGTGTCTGGCTTTGGTGGATAAACGGGTGTTTCCCGCCTTTTCCGGAGAAAGAATACCGATTTTTCGCAGCGGCGAGGCCATCAATCAATGGATTAACCGATATATCGGGGATGGGAGTTCCATCGACGCCGGTGCGAATGTTTCCCATCTGGCGCTGGAGCTTGCCGTTTATCTGGGCGCGGACCCAATCGTATTTGTAGGGCAGGATTTTGCCTACGGCCCCGGTGAAGCCACGCACAGCAAAGACGCGTTTTACGCGCGGGAAAAAGGGCACCGGGCGCAGAAAGTCCTCAGGTCCATTCCGGCGGTCTATCTGGAAGGAAACGATGGAACCATGCTGAAATCCAACCGCCTGTGGTCGGACTTTAAAACCGGCCTGGAGTTTAAAATTGCCCGCTGCCCGGAGCATTTGTTTTTGAATGCTACGGAAGGAGGAGCGAAAATACAGGGAACTGTATGCATACCGTTGGATGCGGCGATTCAGTCGTACTGCAAAAAGTCTCTGCCGTACCGCGTAAACCGGCTGGTTGCCGAGAACCGAAAGCAAATCAATGCCGAAGAGCGGCGGGAACGCCTTTCCGGGCTGAAAAAAAGCGCGGGGGAATATGCCGCGCGGTTTCGCGCGTTGGCACAGAAGACAAACCGGGCAAGGCTGGAATGCTGCAGAATGATCCGCCTTTCCAAAGAAAACAGCGAAGAATACCGCGGGCTTCTTGAAGAAACCTATCTTAACAACATCAGGCTGTTCTACGGCCTTTTGGACGACAGCCTTATCTGCAGCTTCTGCCAGCAGACGATGGCGGTTTATTTCTATCTGATGAACCGTCTGGGGAAAATCGATACGCCGGAAAAGATCATGGAGATGTTGCGGATACAGCAGAGCTTTTTAAATGATTTGAGTGCCATCGGCCAGAGCGTATCCGTCCACATGGAGGATGCTGAAAGGAATTTGCGGAGCCTGTCGGATCATTTGGAAACATACGGTGGTATACAGGGGGATTTATGACTTTTGAAAAACAGCTGAGCTTCTGCGTGATTACCAGAAACGATGAAAAGTATATTTCGGACTGCCTGCGGGATATGAAGGATATCGCGGATGAAATGATTGTCGCCGATCTTGGTTCATGCGACCGTACCGCTGCGCTTGCCCGGCAGCTCGGTGCGGCAGTCTATCCGGTGGAATGGGAGGACGATTTCAGCCGCGTGATGAATTTCTGCATGGAGAAGGCAAGCGGAAGATGGGTTCTTTTCCTGCAGCCGGATGAGATGATGGAGGAAGAACAAAGGGAAAAACTGCGGCGGCTTCTGGATAATCCCAACGCGGAGGCGTTCCTGTTTTATATCGCTTATCATCCGGAGGAACGGGGCATTTCTTCCCCGGCGCAGATGCTTCGCTTGTTTCGCAACCGGAAGGAATATCGGTTTCAGTACCGGTCGTTTGCGTATATCCCTGATGAAATCCTTACCGGGATCGCGGATTCCGGTCTGCAGATATCCTTTCGGGACGAATGCACCGCGAGGGGACTCCAATCCCGCGTTTCCCTGCTGGAAAAGGAAGCCGGAGAAAACCCGGAGGACGCTTACCTGAAGTACCTTTACGGGATTGAACTCCTGAATGCGGGAAAATACGAAGAAAGTCTCCCGCACCTTGAAAAAGCACGGGAGACGGTGAACTGGGGATATCTGTA
>DATAML010000024.1:0-3564 GCA_036260545.1 Caproiciproducens sp. | reverse complement strand
CCACAAAGATCATCAGAACGGACGAGCCGCCCACGCTGAACGGTATCCTGTTTTTTGACTCCATGGCATTCCCCTCCTTCCGATACGTGCTGCTAAGCGGTTTTCGGCAGATACTTGGCCGGACTCAAAGCAAAAATCCGTTTCGCTCCCCCGGGTTCGATACGGGAAACGGAAATTTCCGCGCGAACCAGCATGCCGCTTTCCGAAGTGGTTTTCGCAACGGTAATATCCGCCGCGTAGCGCGGCGCGCCGGAGGTTTCGTTCCACTGGCGGTCATAACCGATTTGGAAATGCTCCGTGCCGCCGGAACCCGTGCGCTTCGCCGCCCGGAGTGCCGCGGGCAGTTCATCCGGCGAGGAAATGCCCTGAATCTGCTCGGCGATATCCTGCGCCTTGATCACCGCCGTACTCAGGTCACTGCTCTGGTCTGCGCGGCTGTCCGCAGCCACAAAAAGCCGCAGGGTAACCGCGGAGGAAATCGCAAAGAACAGGATTACAATAATCATTTCGATAAAAAAGCTATTGAAGGTATCGGAGCTGCGGTTCATACGGCGCCTCCTGGTTCTGTATAATCGGCAGCAACGGTTAACCAAGGTCGACGTTCAGCTTCAGCGTCCGCTGATTTTTTCCGGCCGCCGAAAGGCTGAGCTGCCTGCCGTTCTGCTCCATTGAAAATTCGGTAATTTCCGTAATTTTTTCCCCGTCGCCGGGAGTAAACGGATTTTTCGCCTTGGTGAACAGTTCCATCAGGTATCCCCTGTAGACATAAATATAAGTGCGGTAGTCCTCCCCACTGTACTGCGCGTCAATCACCAGCGCTTCCACACCGTTCACCGTCTTTACGCCTGCCGCGCCGGGATCGGCGTAATGCACCTTGTTGGAAACATAGGAGAGGGAAGCTCGTGTTTCGTTGTTTGACTCCATTTCCCCAACGATACCGCGGTAAACGTTCGCGCCGATGAGCACCAGGAACAGAGAGCAAATGGAAAACAGGCAGAAAACCAGTAACACAAACACGGTATCGAACGAATGAGGATTCTTGCCGTTCACTTTTTTCTCCCCCTTCCCGCGTCAGTCCGCGCCCTTTTCCAAAACCTCCACCGAGGGCATGATGTTGGCCCCGGCGGAATCGTAGCGGACGATATACCGGCTGTGGTTGATGACGATTCCGTAATGCTCCTCCAGATACCGGACGTCCGGCGGGTAAATCCCTTCGATCGCGTAGCAGCTCACGATGGATTTACGGATAGCCGCGCGCATGGTTTTCAGATTCTGTGTATCGTTCGCCTGTGAAATATGGCTAAAGCCGTACCAAAAGACGCAGAGCGCGGCAAAGAAAATCGCGATTGCCAAATAAAGGTTCTTCCACAAAGAAGACCGTTTGTACAGGTACAAAACTCTACCCCCTTCCCGCTGAAATCAGCCGATCGATGTCATGATGCCCATGAGCGGGAGCATGACCGAAAGCAGGATTCCGCCGATAACCACCGACAGGGCAGCCACCATAACCGGTTCAAAAACCGATACTGCGCGGCTGATTGATTCGTCTGCTTCATCGCTGTAGATTTCTGCCAGATTGCTCATCACTGTATCCAGACTTCCGGTTTTGGCGCCGAGGTGGATCATACTTGAATAGAGTGCTGGGAACAGGTTTGCTTCCTCCAACGCTTTGACGAACGGCTTGCCGGAGCGGACGGCTTCGCGGGATTTCTTTATTTTCTCTATAATTTTCTCATTCGTAAGGATATTCGGAATCAGTTCAAGCGCCTCGTCGGTGTCGTACCCGCTGGAAAGCAGCATAGAAAAAACGGATGCAAAACGCGCCGTCGCAATTTTATCGGAAAGCCGGCGCGTCGGACCGAAGCCCTCCAGCAGATTCAAAATGCAACGGGAACCGGCCTCCGTTCGGATCAGTACCAGAAGAATGATTAAAAGCGCCGCCAGAATCAGGATGACCGCAAGCGCGTACTGGCCGATGCTTGTTCCCACACGGATCACCGCCAGAGAAGCCGCCGACAAATCCGTGCCCATGTCGAGAAAAACGTCGTTAAACACAGGAAGCACCTTTACCACCATCACCGAAACAACAGCGGCCATCATCAGCACCAGAATCAGCGGATAAAGAATTGCGCTGCGCACGCGGCGGCGTAGCCGGTCGTCGCGCGCATAATAAAGAGACAGCGCTTCCATTACGCTTTCCAGCTTGCCGGCCTTTTCCCCGATATTCACCATATTGACCATGTATTCCGGGAACCCCCTGGTATGCTTCAGCGCGGAATAGAACGAGCCGTTTCGCTCAATTTCCTCACCGATCTGCCGAATCAGTTCCCTGGCCTGCGCATCCTGGACGTTTTCGCCGATCGCTGCGATCCCTTCCGCCAGCGGGATGCCCGCCTTTAGAATCAGAACGGCCTGCGAGCAAAAGAGAGAAACGTCATACGAAGAGAGCAGACCTTTTTCCGGTTGTGTCCCGGTTTTTCCTGTCATAGCCAATCCTCCCTGCCGCCGGATACGGCAGCTCAATAATATTTCTCCGCCGTGTAAACGCCCGCGGACTGCCCCGCCGCCGCAAAGGTGGAATCATAGCGTTTCCACCCGTCCAGATAGACCTCGTTCCACGCGTGGTAGCCCAGGTTGGTCGTTCCCATTACGAGCTTTGCCGGAATTCCCTGCGAGCGGCACATACAGGCCATCAGGGCGGAATAGTCGAAGCAGATTCCCTTTTTCACCGAAAGGGTACTGTCCGCATTCGGCAGGTAACCGGATTTCACGCTGCCTGCCTTGGCGTAATCGTACTTAATATTTTTAATAATAAACTGGTAGATTGCCGCAACCTTCTGTTCATTGTTGGCGGACTTTGCGCAGAGGGTCTGCGCCTGAGCAACCGCGGCGGAAGCCGCGGTATAATCCACATACTGGTTCGGGTAAACGAAGCAGCCCTGCCCGTTTACCGCGGCGCTCAGCTCCGTGGAACAAAGCTCGGCGTAGCTGTTCCCGTAGACGTTTTCCATAAAGCGCACCCGGTAGGCACCGCTGCCGCTCTGCAGCGGGAGCGTGCTGTAAACGCCGCCCGCGGCAAGGTTATACTGATAATACGCGGAGCCGCCGTTATAATAGATCAGCACTTTGATCTTCCCGGAGCCGCCGTATTTCGCCATTATGTAGCCCTGCGCAGTATTGCTGTAATCCAGCGTGACATTCTGCTGGGAAAACACGCTTTCGCCGGAAGCCTCCGGCATTTTCGGCACGTTTTTTCCCGTACCGTAAGCCACAACGGGGGCGACTGCCGGGAATATCATCAGCAGCAGGAGCAGCGGCAGAAGCGGCAATATTCTGTTTTTGCTCATCGGCTCCCCTCCCCAGCCTGACACTTCTCATTTTACCGTGTCAAGCGCGTTGATTCGGGTTGCTATTTTCATGGTGTTCCCGCTGTAACGGAGGTAAAATTTTTGCATGACCCTTTTTGCGACCGTTTCCGCGCTTTCATAGCTGCCAACCGGAAGCAGTACAATAAACTGTTCAAATCCGTTTGCCGGGTTCAGGCGCGTATGATCGTGCGAACCG
>DATAML010000014.1:0-9281 GCA_036260545.1 Caproiciproducens sp. | reverse complement strand
GAAGAGCAAGGAATATTCCGACGCAATGGAAAAAGAAGCGAAAGCCTACACCAAGGCGCAGGTCAACCAGGCCGCCATTGATTCCTACAAGCCGGCTATGTTTGAAACGGCAACTTCTTCCGCAGCAGCCGCAACCGCATCCACAGTAGCTTCCGCTGCAGCCGGTACGGCTTCAGCCGCGGCTTCCAGCAAATAAAAAAGCACCACAATAAAAGCAAAGCACCGGCTGAATTTCAGCCGGTGCTTTTTTAGCGTTATCAATAGAATGTCATGGTATTTCCCGTTTTGCCCGCAGGCTTGTGCTCAGTACAGCACCACAGTGCCGTCCTTCACCGCGCAGCGGCATTCGTAGCTTTTCTGGGTGCCGGTTTTCACGTCGTAGATTGAGTTGAACTCAAAGGAGTCGTTTTCGTCCGAAAGGATGTAACGCGCGATGATAAAGCGGTCGTCCACGCAGGCGGTGAATTCTCCGAGCTCCTTACTGTACTTTGCGTGCAGGCTGGAATTCAGCACGCCGTCCACCTCGTATTCATCTCCGCCCTCGGTGATGCGGTACGCGCGGGCGCTTTCCAGGTCGATGCTGAACGAGGCGGCCTTCTCGTCCGGGCCGAGGTTCAGTTCCGCAATCACGGACTTTTTGCCCGTCAGCTTGCTGCAGGCGCACAGGCGCTGGTCGCCCGTGGGAAAATATTTTGCTCTGAAATAAAGATTTTCCTCGTCCATACCGGCAAAGCGCACCAGACCCATGGTGCCCGCGCTCAGGATCAGCTCGAGCGGGATGTGCTCCTCGACCGACTTGACCGAAACAATAAAATCAAAAAGCGGGCACTGCCAGATATTATCATTGATATCGTCGCCCAGCCAGCGTTGATTGCGGTAGCAGCTTTCCTTTTCTTCCTCGCTGCCGTGCGGCTGGAGCACCAGAAGCTGCGGCGCCCCGTCGATTTCATATGTAATCAGATTCGAAGAGTTCAGCCCGCAGATACGCGGGTCGCGGATATAGAAATACGCCTCGTCGTCCAGGTCGTAAAGATAGGCCACGCGGGCGTAACCCGTCAGCTTTTTATATTCCTCAAACAGCCGTTTGTGCTTTTCGTTTTCGGCCGTATAGATGACCACATGGCTCTCATCCAGCGCTTTGCAGTCCGAAAAGCTGCCCACAAAGCTCAGCTTAGCAAGATTTTTCTCCTCGCCCGTGTGCTTGTCGATACGCAGAATCCACGCCTCGCTGTCGCCGGATTCCAGCACGATGAGGATATCCTCCGCAAAGCTGAAAAAGTGCCGCACAAAGGTAGGGCTGCTCAGAAAATAATTAGTAAGGATGCGTTCGCGGCGCGAATCGCGGTTATATTCAAGGAGAAAAAGATTGTTGTGCCCTTCTTCGGTCTTTTCCTCCGCGTAATAGATAAAATGGTCGCTGATTTCAATCAGCGCGTCGTTGCAGTGTTCAAAGATATTGCGCAAATCCACAACTTTCATCCCGAACCCCCCTGTCTTTTTATTATAGCATAAAGGAACGGCCTTTTCACTCGTTTTGTGTACGTGTTTATTTGACTTGTTTATGAAAGGCTCTGTTTCATCAAGATTAGAAATCATTATGTTGACGGATAAGCTGTGAGTTTTAGGAAAGAAACCAGTATATGTTTAATATAAATCATGTTATAATTAGAACATATTCCAACTGCAAATTTAAGACGTTAAGATTGAACGGGAGAAAATTGTTTCATGGAAATGCGCTTTGAAGAATTGAAAGACGAAATTGATACACTTGTAGATTTTATGACATCAGATACTTGGGATTTTTATGGAACACCGAATCCAAAGCCGGAACGGATTGTATCCAACTATAAAAATCAGTATTATACCGGAGATGACTGCAAAACATTTTGGGTTATTTCTGACCAGGATATAAAAGTGGGAATGATAAGGATTTATGATTTACGGGATGGCGACCCATTATTTGATATAAGGATTTTGAGCAGGTACAGGGGAATGGGAATCGGCACCTCTACAATTCGTTGGCTTGTTGAGTATCTATTTAATTTTACGGATAAACAAAGGATAGAGGCAAATACAAGGCAGGATAATTATGCGATGAGATGTGTATTCCATAAGTGTGGTTTTGTGAAAGAAGCCCACCATCGAAAAGCATGGGTTGGTCAAGACGGTAAACCGTATGATGCCATTGGTTACGGTATTACAAAAGAAGATTGGGAAAACGGAAAGACCACTCCTGTAAATTGGAATGACTTTAAGTGCTAAGTATCCTGTGATCCCATTAAAGAATGCCGCTCGGCAGAAACACAGCAGTACAATAAGCAGCGGAATCATTACGTTATATCAAATTATTGGAGATTAAGTATGCTGGAAACAAAAAGCGGAAGCTGCGCCGAAGTGAATATTCACGGAATGACCGCAAGAGAAGCAAAACGCTGCCTGGAGCAGTACCTGAGCCGCGCACCCAGAGACGTGACGGAGGTTCGGGTCATCCACGGTTACAACGGCGGCCAGGTTCTGCGCGATATGGTGCGCCGGGAGCTGAAGCACCCGCGCATTGCGGCAAAGCTGCTCAGCCTCAACCCGGGCGAAACGCGCATCCTGCTCAAGCAGCCGGATTCCCTGCCCTCCGTGCGGCGCAAACGCTGAAATCTTCTATAGAATCACATGGCGCCGGTTCGTCTGAGCCGGCGCCGTTTTTATTTGCGTTATAACATAACTCTGATATTGTCCGCGTTGATAAAAGCGCAGGCAGTGTTATTGCCTGCTTTTTGCAATATCCAAGGATACCTTGCCTGTCATATGCTCGATTTTAATTTCAACAATACATACCCTGTTGAATCCGTCTTCGATTTCCTGCTGTCCTTCTTTAATATAGTCGGGTGAATATTTTTTGACAAGGTCTTCCAGAGCAGCCTGCTTTTCCGAATCCTCTGTGAGAATTCTCGCTCTGCCGAAAATTTCAACACTGCAATAGTGCGTACTGAACGTTTTCTGTATGACTTCATCCGGTTCCACAATACAGAAAGTAACCTTGTCATCTCTTTTTATGCTGTCCGTCTTATGGCCGTCCTTGGCACAGTGAAGAAATATGCTGCCGTCTTTATAAAAATAATTGATCGGAACCGTATAGGGGTAGCCGTCGTCACCGTTGACGCCCAGAATTCCGGTTGAACACCGGTTCAGGATTTCAACGGCCTCTTCTTCGGATAATAGCTGTTTTGTTCTTCTCATTTTCCGGAACATCTTAATATACCCCGTTCTCCCTATTTTTTGAATTCTTCAATTTTAAAGCGCGGGCGCGCTTTTACCTCGCTGTAAATCTTGCCGATGTAGCCGCCCACCACACCGATGCACAAAAGCTGGATGCCGCCGAGCAGCCAGATGGAACAGACAATCGCTGTCCAGCCGGAAACGGTATGGCCGGAAAAATGGGAAATCAGCGCATAGAGCAGGCCAAGGACGCTCAATAGGGACACCAGAATGCCCAGATTCGAAATCAGCTTGAGCGGCTTGACGCTGAACGAGGTGATGCCATCGAGCGCAAATGAGATCATCTTTTTAAGCGGGTACTTGGATTCGCCCGCAAAGCGCTCATGACGGTCGTAATAAACATAATCACTGCGGTAGCCGATGAGCGGCACGATACCGCGCAGGAACAGGTTGGTTTCCTTATATTCGCTCAGCGCTTCCAGCGCACGGCGACTCATCAGGCGGTAATCCGCGTGGTTGAAAACCAGATCGACGCCGAGCAGCTTCATGAATTTGTAAAAGCCTTCCGCAGTAAAGCGCTTAAAGAACGTATCGGTGTCCCGCTTGTTGCGCACCCCGTACACCACGTCGCAGCCATCCGTGAAGTCATCCACGAATTTGTCCAGAACCTCAATGTCGTCCTGCAGGTCGGCGTCCAGGCTGATCGCACAGTCGCAGGATTCCTTGGCGGTCATCAGCCCCGCCAGAAGCGCGTTCTGATGTCCGCGGTTGTGCGCCAGCTTGATTCCGCTCACCAGCTCGTTCTCTTCGCTGAACCGGCTGATGAGCTGCCACGTTTTATCCTTGCTGCCGTCGTCCACCAGAAGCATGCGGCTTTTCCGGTCGGCGCGGCCGGATTCGATCATCGAATTCAGTTTTTCGTCAAGGCGCTTCACCGTTTCCGGCAATACAGCCTCTTCATTGTAACAGGGAACCACCAAATAAACTGTCGGCATAATTTCCTCCATTATGAATTACGGCTTTGGTGAAAAGCATTCAGGCACTGAGAAACCGCGCAGCCAGCACGGCAGTCAAAATTATACCTCGTTTTGCGGCTGCACATCTTCGGCCCGCTCTGTCTCTACGGAACATCCTTTTTCTATGATTCTCTTAATTTTAAAAACCTTGCGTTTCCGGTAATACTTTTTATCCTGATATCTTGTTATGATATAATACGCCGCAAAGAGCACAGCGCCGCCCAGCGTAACCGCCGCGCCGAGCTTGAGCCCCGGCGTGGTGTAGTTGAAGCGGATTTCCGAAGTGCCGGCCGGCACCTTCACCGCCATGAACCCGACGTTCACTTTTACGATTTCGGCCTTTTTGCCGTTGACCGAGGCACTCCAGCCGCCCTCCCACGGAACGCTGAAAAATACCAGCCGCTCTTTGTCCGCTGTGAATTTCGCGGTAAAACCGCCGTTGTCATGGCTGAATTCGGAACAGACCATCGACTTGCGGTCCAGGCAGTTCTGGAAATATTCGTCCTGTGTGGCGAGGAAGCTCTCGTATCCGTCGTAGTGCGTGAGGATGCCCGCGTACTTTTTCGCTTCGCTGTCCGGAATTACCAGCGTTTTCAGCAGCAACAGGTTGCGCGTTTCCTTTTCCGTCTTGTCGTACTCCGAGCGCGTAATGTAAGAATCATAACTGAATCCCATCGGGATATAATAATCGTTCTGGTAAATGTCAAAGCCGTTCTGAGAGGCGTAATACGTCCAGCCCGGCATTAAGGTCTGCTTGTCTTCGCCGACAAAGCTTTTTCCGCTGGAAATCGGGTCAAACAGCCAGCGGCAGCTTGTAAGCCCGCGCAGGCCGTAATACTTGGTTTCCGGTCTTGAGCCCACGTCGCGCGTTACGCCGATAGAGGGGTAGAACTCCATGACGGAGCCCGGCACAATGCTGTGGAACGCCTGAATGGTGGGAATCTGCCAGTACATGGCCTGATTATCCATGCCATCGTACACATCGATGCGGCAGTTTTTCGTATCCGGCAGTTTGATATTCCGGCCGCCGTTGAGCGCATAAGGAATGATCTCCTTGTGCGTATCGTCACTCTGGGTTTTCCCCAGTGCGATGAAGAACAGCGCATACACTACGGTGATCACCGAAATGCCGGACATCGTGTACCGGATAAATTTCTGTTTATCGCGTTTATAAAATTTGAAAATCACCGTCAGAAGGGTAAGGCTCAAAAGCGCGATGGCCACATAGGACCAGAACCGCGTGGGGTAATCCTCCAGACCGTAGGTGAGCGACTTTTTGCCGCCCTGCTCGCTGGATTTCACCATGAGCCCGATCGGCAGCGCAATGCCGAGCGTAATCCCGGCCGTCCATTTAATGGCGCGCTTCCAGTCGATGCACTCCTGCTCCAGAGAAATGACGGTGGCAAGGCTCATCATCAGCGTGAGCATATAGAACCAGCGCGCATAATAGGAGGAGTTAAAAAGCTGAAACGCAGAATTCAAAATTGGCACCATCGCCATAAAGAACAGGATGCCGAGCAGCTTTTTCAGCCAGTGCTTGCGGCGCATCTGCAAAAAGCCGATAACCCCCGTCATGCTGAACAGCGGCAGCCACGCGCCGAGCGAAGCCCACTTCGCCTCCGATTTGGGCGTAAAGTTGGGCCTTGCCGGGATATCCGGCGGGAAGAAGAAGCACTCAAGGATATGGACGTAACGCTGGTTCCAGTCATAAAGCAGCGCGTTCCAGCCATCCGGCGGATTGTTGACCCGCGGGTTTTGGATTACCGCCAGAATGGTGGGAACCAGCAGCACACAGGAGCACAGAACGCCCAGAATCGCTTCGCAGAGGAGCAGCAGGAAATCGCGCACCGTGATCTTCCAGCTGCCGCAGAGCATGCGCAGGAACCAGTAGATCAGGGTAAATACGACCTGTCCCACAAAAAAGTAATAATTTACAAAACAGCACGCGAACACCGTCAGCGCGAAAACGCCCTTGCGCCGCGTATACATGTATTCATCCAGTGCCCAGAGCATCAGCGGAAAAAACACGATTGCCTCATGGAAATGGTTAAAGAAAATGTTGTAGACCGAAAAGCCGGAAAAGGCGTAAAGCATCCCGCCGATCACCGCGTAATCCGGGTTCCGGACATACCTTTTCAGATAGAGAAAGCCGGTCAGGGACGCGCAGCCGAATTTCAGGATAAGCAGCGGGCCCATCAGGTGCGGCACCGCGTTGCTCGGGAACGGAATGGTCAGCCAGAAAAACGGGCTCCCCAGCAGATAAAACGTATAGGAACCGACAAAGTTTGCGCCGAGGTCGGTTGTCCAACTCCAGCCGATGTTCCCGCTGCGGATGGCGTCGTGGCACATCCGGTAGAACGGAACCTGCTGCACGTTAAAATCGCCGTAAAATAAAAAATACCCGTTATCAAAAAGAATAAACGGAATAAAAAAAAGAAAAGAAACCGCGATCCCGTAAAGGAAAGCCTTGAGGTAATAGTTTTCCTTCTTGTCCCTATATAGCAGGTTGCTCAAGCCGCCGCCCCCATTCCTTAAAACAAAGACTATTATATCACACAGCTTTTATCTAAATAAAGGGGATTTTAAAAATTCCTGTTTCCGTATTGTAAATTTTACTTTTTCTTATTATAGTTAATGTGAGTGAAGACCCCGTGAAAAACAAATGAAATCTCTCTGTCATCCGCAAACCCCGTCGGTCTGTGCCGCCCCAGGCGGAAGAGCTAAGAGAACAGGATCAATCAGGAGGATTGCAATGTTCCATTTTTACGCCATGCTGTCACGCATGAAGCTCATCAGCCGGTGGGGGCTGATGCGCAACACCCGCAGCGAAAACCTCTGCGAGCACAGCTTTGAAACCGCCGTCATCGCGCACGCGCTTGCCGTGCTGCGCAACACCCGTTACGGAGGAAACGCCGACCCGGAGCGTGCCGCCCTGCTTGCACTCTATCACGATGCGAGTGAAATTCTTACCGGTGACCTGCCCACCCCGGTAAAATATTTTAACCCCGAAATCCGCGCCGCCTACCGGGAAGTGGAAACCGTGGCGCAGCAAAAGCTGCTGACCATGCTGCCGTACGACCTCAGGCCGTGCTACGAATCAGTATTCCGCGCCGCCGGGGAGGGCGACCGGGAGCTGCTTCCGCTGATTAAGGCGGCGGACAAGCTTTCCGCCATTATAAAATGCATAGAGGAAAAGGGAATGGGAAATTCCGAATTCTCCAAAGCGGAAACCACGCTGCGTCAGGCGGTAAGCGATATGCATCTGCCGGAAGCCGACTGCTTTATGGAAGAGTTTTTGCCCTCCTACGCCCTGACTCTGGATGAGCAGGATTAACGGAAAAGCGTGCATATCTTACCATGTTATGTTAATTTTAATCGGAATCTCCTTACATATCATATTATAATTCATTAATTGAATTAACATTTTCGTTTCACGGAGTATAATGTTACGGTTAATATTATCATTCTGACAATGAGGATTGATGTTGTGAAAAAGATGAAAAAAGCTCCGCGCAGGGGAAACCATAAAAACGTGCTGATCCGCAATTTTGTCGTACTCGCTTTGAGCGTCCTCATGCTCTTTGCGGGCGTAGGCTGTATTGTTGCGGACAGTATGCTCGGCCGGATTCAATATTCCACGGAAGAGCCGCCTGCCTCCAAGGTGGAGACCGGCCCGCTGTTCCAGTCCGCGACGGAAAGCGGCACTGCGGTGAGCGCAAAATCCGGGATTCTTGGCGGGCTTTACCACGACGACGCGGTTACAAACATCCTTCTGATGGGCGTGGATGACTACCAGAAAAACGACACCGGGCGCAGCGACAGCATGATGCTCGTTTCTGTGGACACCCGCCACAAAAAGATGAAACTGACTTCCTTTATGCGTGATATGTACGTGGCCATTCCGGGCCACAGCAGCAACCGTATCAACGTCGCCTATTCCGACGCGGGCGGCGGTCCAGACGGCGCGAAGCTCCTTGTAAAGACGATTGAGGCGAACTTCGGTACGGACATCGACCGTTACGTCATCGTGAGCAACTCCGCGTTTAACAAAATCATAGACAAGCTCGGCGGGGTTACCATTACTCTTACGGCCGGCGAAGCCAAACTGGTCAACCAGTATTCCGGCGATTCCCGGCGCAACCTGACAGCGGGCACCTTTAACCTGAGCGGCGCGCAGGCGCACTATTATTCCCGTATCCGCGCGATCGGCGACGATTTTGAGCGCACAAACCGTCAGCGTAAGGTTTTCTCCAGTATTGTCGATAAGTTGAAAGGCTCAAACATCGGCACAATCTACAGCGCCCTGTACGATATTCTCCCGCTGGTCACCACCAACATGACGAAGAACGAAATCATCAGCATGGCGGGAAATTCCCTTACGTACCTGAATTTCCCCATCAGCCAGGAACGCATTCCGGCGGATAACGAATACGAGTCCCGTACCGTAATGATGGGCGGCGTGGGTGCGGACGTCCTTGTCCCTGACCTGGAAAAGAGCGGCGAACGCGTCGCAGGCTTTATTTATGAATCGGATCTGCCGAACAAGACCTACAACGGTGATTGACCGGACATACTATAATCTAGGAAACCGCACGGCAAAACGCTGTGCGGTTTTTGTTAAGGGAAATCCGGTAAAAGGCGTGGAATTTGCACTTCTCTGTAGAATTTGCACTTAGCAAACTGTGCGCTATTTTTAGCCGCCCTCAGGCCGGGCGGGCCCATGCTTTCGTTCCGGGACGAAAGTATGCAAAGTCCCGGCAAGGGGGATTGGTAATTCCTGGCGGGAGAGCTCCATCCAATCCCCCTTGCATCCCCCGGGTATCCTCATTCAACTAGGCTATATCAATTTCCTATAGGGTTTTCCTTGACGGTTAAGCTTCAGCTTTATGCTTTCTGTAAAGGAAGATGCCAGAGGGATTAAATCTTCAATTTCTCAAAGGAGTTTTTATATGCAAACGCCGCTTTACACCGCGCTGCTGCGCCACAGGGAACAGAACCGCGCGTCCTTCCATACGCCGGGCCATAAAAATAATCTTTCGGCTCTGCCACAGGACC
>DATAML010000010.1:0-8690 GCA_036260545.1 Caproiciproducens sp. | reverse complement strand
TGATATGACAGAAACAGCTATTGTATACTCAGCGATTTCTTTCTTTGATTGCTCGGTCTATGTCGCGCTTCGCAGCCTTTGTTGCCAGATCAGCGCGCTTATCATAAAGCTTTTTGCCCTTGCACAGGCCTACCTGCACCTTTACGAGAGAACCCTTGAGATATACGGAAATCGGAATTAGGGAATAACCGTCCTGCTTAACCAGACCGAACAGGCGGTTAATTTCGCGCTTGTGCATTAGAAGACGCCGCACACGCATGGGATCCTGATTAAAGATATTGCCGTGGTCATAGGGGCTGATGTGCATTCCGTTGATCAAAAGTTCCCCACCCACAATCGAGCACCAAGAATCTTTTAGATTCGCCTGCCCCTTGCGCAGCGATTTAACCTCGGTTCCGCAAAGCTCAATGCCCGCTTCCATGCTTTCCTCAACAAAATAATCGTGAAAGGCTTTTTTATTCTGCGCAAGCGTTTTTAAATTTTCTTTTGCCATAAAAAAGCCTCCTCCGACTTCTGCCGGGATATGAGCATATCATATCCGCGGATAAATGTCAAGCATTATGTAAACCGACTTTAAATTTCACTGCGTCCTTCGATTGCGCGCGAAAGCGTGACCTCGTCGGCATATTCCAGATCGCCGCCCACCGGAATTCCGTAAGCTAGGCGCGTCACTTTTACGCCGAGCGGCTTGAGCAGGCGGGAAACGTACATGGCGGTCGCCTCGCCCTCAACCGTCGGGTTGGTCGCCATGATGACCTCTTTGACTTCGCCGTTGATACGCGCCAGCAGCTCCTTGATGCAAAGCTGATCCGGCCCGATGCCGTTGAGCGGCGAGATCGCGCCGTGAAGCACATGGTAAGTCGCGTTGAATTCATGAGTGCGCTCCAGCGCGATCACATCGCGCGGGTCTTCCACCACGCAGATAATCGACTTGTCGCGCGCTTCGTTCCGGCACACGGGGCAAAGCTCCTGGTCGGTCAAATTGCAGCACAATTTGCAGTAATGGATTTTCTCATGCGCATCTAAAATGGAGTTGGCCAGATTTTCGGCGCCCTCTTTTGAAAGGCCGAGCACATAATAGGCCAGGCGCTGCGCGCTTTTATGCCCGATGCCCGGCAGACGCTCAAACTGTTCGATCAGGCGCGACAGGGGCGCTACATTATAGGACGGCATACCTTAAAACATTCCCGGAACGTTCAGCCCGCCGGAAATTTTCTCCATTCTCTCCTGCTTGTCCGCCGTTGCCGTGCGGAGCGCTTCGTTTACCGCGGCGGTAATAAGATCGGAGAGCATTTCGACATCCTCGGGATCAACAACCTCCGGTTTGATATCAATCGCTTTCACTTCCATCTTACCGGTCACCGTCGCCTTTACGGCGTCACCCCCGGCTGTTGCGGAATACTCTTTTTCATTCAGTTCGTTTGAAACCTCGTCCATCTGCTCCTGGATTTTCTGAGCCTGACGCGCGAGCTGCTGCAAATTAGATGCTCCGCCGCCGTTCATATTCTGTGGTAATCTTGCCTTCATAACAACTTCCTCCTAATAGTAAATCACTTATATTTTTGTAACTTCAATGCCTTCGCGTTCCGCCAGACCGGCGAGCTTGCTCAGGGGATCCTCCTCCGGCGCGTCGGCGGACTGACTTTTATACGGGCCTAAATTATAGGTTCTTCCGGTCACCTGCTGGATTGCCTTGCGCATATTGTCACGCTGCGCCGGTTCGCGCAGCAGTCGGAATGCAATTTCATTCGGCGCGTCAATGAGCACATAGGAGCCGCTTACATAAGCGGACGAGCCGTTAAATGCGGACGCAATCGCCCTGGAATAGCCTTTGAGAATTTGCAGGATTTCCGGCCATTCCGCCAGACGTTCCGCTCCGCTCTGCAGGCTTTCCGGATCGCTCTGCGGTGCGGCGCCGGATTTGTTCGCCGGCGCATCCGGTTCCTGCTCCGGCTCGGCGGGATATTCTGCCGTTTTCTCCGCTTTCTGGGGCTTCTTTTCCGACTGGGACGCCGGGGCTTTTTCCGCTTTTACCGGAGGCTTCCCGTGCTCAAGCGCTTCAATACGGCGAATCAGCGCGTCGGGCGTGGAATCCAGTTCCGGCGTGCAGAGCCGAATCAGCGCCATTTCGATTTCAATACGCCGGTCGCCGCCGCGGTACATTTTTTCCAGCGCGGACTGGAATGTGTCCAAGCCGTGCAGAATTGCGGGCAGTCCGATGGAAAGCGCCTGCTTCGTCAGCTTTTCAAATTCCACGTCGGAAACCACGATCAGACTGTGCGCGTCCTTCATCGTCTTGATCAGCATGAGATTCCGGAAATGCGACGAAAGTTCTTCGCAGAGCCGCGCCATATCCTTTGAGGAATTGTGCAGTTTATCGATCAGTTCGAGCGCCGCGGCGGAATCGTTCTGCCGGACGGCGTCGGTCAGTTCAAACAAATGGTCACGCCCCACCAGACCGGCCGTTTCGTTCACCACGTCCACCGTGATATCCCGGCTGCGCCCAAGGCACTGATCCAGCAGGGAAAGGGCGTCGCGCAGCGCGCCGTCCGCAAGGCGGGCAATCAGCAACGCGGCCTGCTGCTCAATCTCCGCGTTTTCCTGATGAACCACATAGGCGAGCCTGTCCGCAATCTCCTCCGGCGGAATCCGGCGGAAGTCAAAACGCTGGCAGCGCGAAAGGATGGTGGCGGGCAGCTTGTGCACCTCGGTGGTGGCGAGGATAAAGATCACATGGGCGGGCGGTTCCTCCAGAGTCTTCAGGAGGGCGTTGAACGCGCCGGTGGAAAGCATATGGACTTCATCGATGATATAAACCCGGTACTTTGCGGCAGCCGGAGTAAAGTTTGCTTCTTCGCGCAGGGAACGGATATTATCCACGCCGTTGTTGCTGGCGGCGTCGATTTCCACAATATCCATTACGGAGCCGTTCTCAATTCCGCGGCAGATTTCACACTCCCCGCACGGGTCGCCGTCCACCGGGTTCAGGCAGTTGACCGCTTTTGCCATAATCTTGGCGCAGGTGGTCTTGCCCGTTCCGCGGGAACCGGTAAACAGGTAGGCGTGGGCGATGCGTCCGGCCATCAGTTCATTTTTCAGCGTAACGGTGACCTGCGGCTGGCCGACGACGTCGGCAAACACCTTTGGCCTCCATTTGCGGTACAGGACCTGATACATACTCCACCCCCTAATACTGTTATCCCACGAAAGGATGGGCACCTTTGTGGTTGATTCCATCTTGCTGCTTCCTCGTCGTCGGCGGGCGCCAACACGCTCTCCTCCTTGTCCTTGCAGGGCGAAGAATCTCACCGCAAATCTTGTCTCCCTTTGAATGGGATAACAGTACCAAGAACAAAGTGGTCAACAAACCGAAAGCAAGACAGACCGTTTTTTAACGGTTCATGCCCTAGGATATGCAGACGGACAGACCACCTGCATCGCACGGGGCAATCCGCTTAATGCTGCTCGGTTCCCCGCCTGACATGGTTCGCGGCACCCCGTCGTACAGAGCCCGCCCGCCTGCATATCCTATTGCACGCATTTCTGCCTTGCTTTTGGTTTAGACTTATATATTATATACTATTCTGTCCCGAAAGACAATCATTATTTTCTGGAATTCACGAAAGAACGCTGTTATTTAGATAACCATCAAAATATGATTGACAATCGCAGATTCCATGATATTATATCATTTAGATTCTCATCAAAATGAAGGGAGGGAATGTCTTGCCGTTTCCGGAAACATTCAAAGCGCTGTCTGACCCTACCCGACGGGAAATCTTGAACCTTCTAAAGGTACGGGTTCTCTCTGCAGGGGAAATCTGCGAACATTTCAATATCACAGGGGCAACCGTCTCCCATCACCTTACGATTTTGAAAAACGCGGATTTAATTAATGATAAACGGGAAGGGAAATATATCTATTATGAGTTAAACCTGTCTGTTTTTGAAGAAATTCTAAATTGGTTCAGCAGCTTTTTAGATAAGGAGAGTACAAATGAAAAATAAATTCATGAAATATTTTTACTGGTTTGCCGCTGTATTCCCGTTTATTCTGTCCGCGGTGTTTTATTCCCAGCTGCCCGAACAGATGGCGATTCATTGGGATATGGCAGATAACCCGAACAATTTTGCTTCCCGTCCGGTTGCGGCGTTTGGCATGCCGACCCTTTTGCTGTTCGTCATTCTGCTGGTCAATTTCAGGATTTACGCTGACCCAAAGCGGCAGAATATTAACCGTTCCCCGCAAATGAAGCAGATTTCCCGGTGGCTTGTCATTATTCTCGTCAATGTTACGCATTTCGCCTCCCTATTAAAAAACATGAATAAGAATGTCAAAATCAGCCAAATCATTTTCCTGTTTGTCGCACTGTCGATTGCCGTTATCGGCAATTATCTCCCGAAATTAAAGTATAATTACACCGTCGGCATTAAGCTGCCGTGGACGCTGGCAAGCGAGGAAAACTGGAGAAAAACGCACCGGTTTGCGGGCTTTGTATGGATTATCTGCGGAATTCTGCTTTCCGTCACAGCATTTTTCCCTTACAAATGGCTAAGCTTCTCTATTTTTATTGTTCTTGCCGCAGTTCCTGCAATATATTCCTACCTTCTTTTCGTAAAAGAGCGAGGGACGGCCAACCGGAGTAAATAAGTCTCTTGTCCCTATCTTATACAAATAGTCAAAAGGAGATTTTACTATGATTTCAACCTCTGTTCTTACCGCGTTTATCTTTGCGGCGGCTGCTGAGCTGCTGCTTCCGATTATCATCCTTGTAGTGCTCGGAATTCGGAAAAAGCTTTCGGGGGTTCCGGCGCTGCTCGGCTTTGCCGCCTTTTTTGTGTCGCAAATTCTGCTTCGGATTCCGATTCTGCAGGCACTCGGAACCCAGAGCTGGTTCAAGGCGTTTGCCCTGAATACGATACCGTATGTAATGATGCTGTCTGTCACGGCGGGGCTGTTTGAAGAAAGCGCGCGGCAGCTTTGCGCGGGCTGCTTCCTAAAAAAGCACCGAAGCTTTCAGGACGCACTCTCGTTTGGACTGGGGCACGGATTCTGCGAAGTGATTCTTCTGACCGGTATGGCACAGATCAACAATATCATTTATTCCGTGATGATCAATAACGGAAGCTTCCAAAAACTGACGGCAAGCCTTCCAGCGGCGCAGAGTCAGCAGCTTCTGACTGCAATGCTTTCCGTCAAGCCAGAAGCCGTTTATTTGGGAATACTGGAACGCGTATGCGCCGTAACCTTCCATGTTTTCGCAAGCATCCTAATCTTCAAGGGTGCAAGAGAGCATAAAATCCGTTACTACTTTCTTGCCATTCTGGCGCACACCGCACTCAATATCGGCAGCGTGCTGCTGACTAAATATGTTAATATGTTGGCCGGCGAGGGCTTTGCCCTTTTGTTTGCGGCAGCGGCCTTCTTCCTGATTCTCCAAATGAAAAAGTCGTACTCGGCTACGGATTTACCGGCAGCAGAACCGGAAGCATAAGCGCGGCTTGCTGTTTCATTCACCTATCATTTATGGTATAATGAAATCACAGATGAGGAGGCCGCAAAAATGTATCAAACATGGGAAGAGCTGGAATCGGCCTGCCGTGAATGCCGCAAATGCGGTCTTTGCGAAGGGCGTACAAACCTTGTGTTCGGTGTCGGGAACCGGGAATCAGGGGTGCTGTTCATCGGCGAGGGGCCGGGAGAAAACGAAGACCTGCAGGGCGAACCGTTCGTCGGCAGAAGCGGGCAGCTGCTGGATAAAATGCTTGCCGCGGTTGATCTTGACCGCAAAACCAACATTTATATCGCCAATATTGTAAAATGCAGACCGCCACAGAACCGCGATCCCCTTCCGGAAGAACAGGAAATGTGCATTGAATGGCTGCGGAACCAGGTCGCGCTCATCCGCCCGAAAATCATCGTCTGCCTTGGCCGGATCGCGGCCATGAAGCTGATCCGGCCTGATTTTAAAATCATGAAGGAACACGGCATTTTTTACGAAAAAGCCGGTGTGCTGATGATGGCCACGCTGCACCCCGCGGCGCTTCTGCGCAACCCGAACAACAAGCCGGAGGCATTCGAAGATTTCATTAAGCTGCGTGATAAGATAAACGAACTGGGAATATAGAGTAAAAGGAGACAGCCAAAAGGCTGCCTCCTTTTTGTCAGTCCGGTTTCTCTAAATTAAGCCAGACCTACACTCTTCCCCTATTACAAAGTTACGGGCTGCTGTTCAGCACAGTACCCCACTTATTTTTAAATTAATACGGCATGGAAAACACATCGAGGAATTTCTGCGAGAGCACGTCGTACTCGTTGTTTTTCAGGATATATTCCCTGCCGCGCTCCCCCATCTGCCTGAGCTCCTCTTTGGAAAGGGAAGCAAGTCTCTGAGCAGCTTCGGCGATTGCCGCGCTGTTTTCCGGCTCAATGGAGACGCCGCAATTTGCTTCCGCCACCATGTCGTTCGGGGCGTCAATGGCAAAAATGACCGGCTTTGCCGCCATCATATAGTCCATTAGCTTGTTCGGGCTGACCCCGAACCGGAACAGCGGCTGGCGCTGCAATCCGATGTACAGGGCGTCCATCTGGTTCAGAAGCTCCGGTACCTGCCCGCGCTTTACGGGCTCTAAGAGTTCGACCGTATCCCCAAGTTTTAAGTCTTTCACTTTTTGCACAAGACGTTCGCGCTCCGGCCCAGGGCCGATGAGCAGCAGCTTGATTTTCTGTTTGCGGAGCTGTTCGCCCGCCTCCACAAATCTATCCAGCGCGTTGGCGATGCCGTGCGCACCGGTATATCCGATCAGGAAATACCCTGCGTCGTGATATTGTTTCAGCTTCTCATAATAAACCGGAGGATTCGCCATTGGCTGTTCCCAGTCGGCTTTTACAATGCCGTTCGGTACACAGATGAATTTTTCCGGCTTTAATCCGTGTTCCGCCATATGCCCCTGCGCGTTGGGCAGGAGCGACACAACATAGTTGCTGTGCTTATAGCAGTAATTTTCCGCCGCCTGCATGGCCATAATATACGGATGGCGCGGGCTCATTCCGCCAAGCTCGATCGGGCTGAGAGGCCAGAGGTCGTGCACCTCGTAAATCAGCATGGCCCCGTACTTTTTCGCGAGCCTGTGTGCCGGATAGATATCAAGCGGATAGGTGGAGGAAGCAATCACCGCGTCGGGCTTGCCCTGCGCCGCGATCTGATCTCCGTATTTGTAAAGCCCGTGCAGGAATGAAAGCATATTTTTGATTCTGCCCACGCTGTTGCCGTGGTACTCCGGGCCGCTGATCCAAAAATAGCGAATTCCGTCCAGCATCTGTTCCACGATGTTTTTGCCCTGCATATCCGGATTCTTGGTGCGCAGGTGCGAGTAGGAACTGGCAACAATCGTCACGTTATGCCCCGCGGCGGCCCAGCGCTTCGCCATAAAATACGGGCGGAACTCCATGCCGTGCAGGTTGGAGCCCGCATAGTGATTAATATAGATAATATTCATTCAAATTCCCTCTGACTGCACGTCTTGCCGTGCCAATATGGAAGCAATTTTCTGTTTTTCAAGTCCGCTCGAATATACGGATAGCAATAAAAATTGTTCGCCCGGTACCTATACCCGTGTGGAAGCGATCTTCTGTTTTTCAGATCCACTCAAACACACAGATACCAACAAAATTATACGCCCTGTACCTGTACCAAAGCAGATACAATTTTCTGTGAGGCTTTTCCGTCACCGAAGGGCTGTGCGGAACGCGCACTGTGGTCAACAGCGGTGTGCAGCGCTTTTTCAAGGATGTCCGCGGTCTCCAGCTTTGCGAGTACATTCCAGTTCCCTTTCAGGGTTTCCACCCATTCGGTTTCCTGCCGCAGCGTGATGCACGGAACCTCCATGAACCACGCTTCCTTCTGCAGGCCGCCGGAATCGGTGAGCACCTGGCACGCGCCGGAGGTAAGGAGCAGCATCTCGAGGTAGCCGACCGGGTCGATTAGCTTAATATTTTTAAAGCCGCGTTTCTGAATCGCCTGTTCGGCGAGCGGCCTTGTTCTTGGGTGGATGGGCAGCACCACGGTCTGCGGGAGCTGTTCGAACGCCTCAAAAATACGGATGACCGCGTCCAGCCCGCCGTCCGTCGTTTCCGCGCGGTGCAGGGTGGCCAGGCGGTACTGCTTCGGTTCGATTCCGAGCTGGCCGTAAATCGCGGTTTTCTGCGGGTTGTTCCGCGCCACGTTCAGAAAATGCAGAACGGAATCCAGCATGACGTCTCCGCACACGCTCACCCCTGCCGTTACGCCCTCTTTTTTGAGATTGTCCGCGGCCGTCTGCGTGGGGCAGAACAGCCATTTTGAAATATGGTCGGTCAGCACGCGGTTCTGTTCCTCCGGCATACGCATATTGTAGGAGCGCAGCCCGGCTTCCACGTGGGCGACCGGGATATGCAGCTTGGAGGCGGCCAGCGCGCCCGCGAGGGTGGAGTTGGTATCGCCGTAAACCAGCAGAATATCCGGCTTTTCTTCCAGAATTACGTCTTCGATCTTCATCAGCATTTCACCGGTCTGATGTCCGTGCGTACCGGAGCCGACGCCCAAATTGTAGGCGGGCTTCGGAATATTCAGTTCCTCAAAAAACACATCGGACATATTGCGGTCGTAATGCTGACCGGTATGAACAAGCACCTCGGTGCAGACCGGTAT
>DATAML010000008.1:0-1849 GCA_036260545.1 Caproiciproducens sp. | reverse complement strand
TACCGGATGGCAGCTTCAGTGGAACTCGGTTGGAACCGGAGAAGCCCTTAAACTGGGCGAAAACGGAGACGTGGACGTTGTACTGGTTCACGCTAAAGCAAGTGAGGAAGACTTTGTAAAGAAGGGCTTTGGCGTAAAGCGTTTCCCGGTCATGTATAACGATTTTATCGTTGTCGGTCCGAACAAGCCGCTTTCCACGACGAAAGATGTAAAGACCCTGTTTAAGCAGATTTCCGCACAGACTCTGCCGTTTGTTTCAAGAGGCGACGACTCCGGAACCGACAAGGCGGAAAAGAAAATTTGGACAGCACTCAAAATAGACCCGAAGAAAAATAAGAATTATATTGAATCCGGTCAGGGCATGGGCGATACTCTCACGATGGCGAGCGAGAAAAAAGCCTACTGCTTTGCCGACCGCGGGACGTGGCTCAAAATGAAGAAAAGCGCAACGGTTCCGATCAGTCTGGATATTATCTGTCAGGGTGATACCAGCCTTAAAAATCAATATGGCGTTATCGCTGTCAATCCTGCAAAGTATCCCAAGCTGAACAATAAAGCCGCCAATGACTTTATTGCGTGGATTTGTTCGGATAAGGTTCAGAAGCTAATCGGTCAATACGGAGTTGATAAATACGGTCAGGCTCTGTTTACACCGAATGCGGGAACGAATGCCTAAAAGAAAGCCAGTTAGGGGATGCTTTAATAAGTGTCCCCTATATTTATAAAACAGTAACGCATGGCGGTGATTAGAGAAATGATAAGCGACGTTTTTTCCGACGTTGGTTTGCTCAGTACAATCCAGGTCACTTTGATATTGGCGATATCATCAACCACCGTTTCCTCCATACTCGGCATTCCTTTCGGTCTCTTTCTGGAACAGAGTAATTTCCCCGGGAAACGGATCGTGATCCGGATAAACCGTACTCTGCTGGGGATACCTCCCGTGGCGGTAGGTCTGATTGTCTATCTCCTGCTTATGAATCGTGGCCCCTTAGGGCCGCTTTCCCTGCTGTTTACCATCCGAGGAATGATAATTGCACAGACCATTATCATTACCCCCATCATTTCCAGTATGGTGTATTCTTACGCAGTAAGGACCGCGCCTGCTATCCGTATGTTTGCCGTTACCATGGGTGCAAATAAAGGACAGGCGAAGATACTGTTGCTGAAAGAGATGAAGAATGAAATTTATCTTTCGATTGTGACCGGTTTCGGCCGTTCCATCAGCGAGGTAGGAGCGGTAATGCTGGTTGGGGGAAACATCAAAGGCAGAACCAGAACGATGACAACGGCCATTTCCATGCTGAAAAGTCAGGGAATATTTACGGAAGGCATTACGCTGGGGATTGTTTTACTTATTTTTGCATTTTTACTGCAGTGGGTGGCAGAGAGTTTTCAGAAAAGGGAAACCGAAGATGAAAATTATTGACCTTCAAAAAAAACTAGGGCGCTTTGAACTGGATATCCTCAGCCTCGAGATTGAAAGCGGATGCATCCACGGCTTTATCGGAGGAAACGGAAGCGGAAAAAACCACAGCCGCAAAGCTGATTGCAGGGATTCTTCTTCCAGATTCGGGTGAAATTCAATATGAAGGGCTGTATCCTCGAGATATCACTATGACCACTCAAAAACCGTATATTCTCCATTCGTCCGTCTATGAAAATCTGATCTATCCACTAAAAATCAGAGGGATTCAGCCAGATAAGACGGAAATTGACAAAATACTTAAAAAATACAATATGCTGGATAAAAAAGACCAGTATGCCCGAACCTTATCCAGCGGCGAGCAGCAGAAGCTTTCTTTTTTAAGAATGATGATTTTTAAACCAAAACTGGTTATCATCGATG
>DATAML010000217.1:0-22402 GCA_036260545.1 Caproiciproducens sp. | reverse complement strand
GTGGCATCGTGCTTGAAGTAGTCGCCGAACGAGAAGTTGCCGAGCATTTCAAAATAGGTGCCGTGGCGCGCGGTGATGCCGACACGCTCAATATCCGGGGTACGGATACATTTCTGGCAGGTGGTTACCCGCTTGCGCGGCGGGGTGACCTCGCCGGTAAAATATTTTTTCATCGGCGCCATGCCGGAATTGATGAGCAAAAGGCTGTTGTCATCCTTCGGAATCAGCGAGAAACTCGGCAGTCTGAGATGTCCCTTTGACTCAAAGAAAGACAAATACTTTTCGCGCAGTTCATTTAAACCTGTCCATTCCATTACAATAACTCCATTCCGCCATATGGCAAAATAATTTAAATATAAAAACGCTTAACCGAAAATCGGTAAAGCGGCCGGAAGACGAATTGACGGCTGCATTTCGCTTATTTTCTCAAAAAAAAATAGACTTCACCATCCACAATGGGACGGAGAAATCCGTGGTACCACCCAAATTGCGCCAAAGCGCCGCTCAAGTCCCTTAACGCGGGGGACGCCGCGGCTCATCGCCGCAGGGCTCGGGGTTGGCCTGTTGTGCCGGCAGGTGCGGTAATCTTTCAGCCGCGGATTCCCTCTCTTTTGCAGTGCCGAATCAACTTTTACCCTTTTTCGCCTTTATCTGTATTGCGAAAACGCATTTCATTTCATCCTGATTATAAACTGATTTTGCGGGCTTGTCAATCCACTTGTGCGGCCGGTTCCGCGTTTTTCTCATACAGGGAATCCGCGATCTGCTTGAAAACCGGTCCGCACGTCGCGCCGCCGCCTGTGCCGTTTTCGGCGAGCACCGTAATGACATATTGGGGATTGTCATAAGGATAGAATCCGGTGAACCAGGACTCGACCTGTTCCACCCCGTTCACATATTTTCCGGTCTGTGCCGTTGAGGTCTTTGCGCCCGCGCCGCCGTATTCCGGCTTGCCCTTTTTGCTGGTTCCCGTTTCGATGGATTCCTTCATAAATTCGCGCAGCAGGTTGACCGTAGTATCCGAAAGCACCTGCGTGCTCTGCTGCGGCTCCGCTTTGGAAGTATAGTTCCGATTTTCGTCTACGGCCCCTTCATACAGATACGGCTGGGTGAAACTCCCGCCGCTCGCAATGGCATTCACCATGGCGGTAATCTGCAGGGGCGTAGCGGTCAGATCGCCCTGGCCGAAAGAAAAATTGGCGAGCGCCCTCGGTATCTTCAGGCTCTGCAGGGTGGGCAGATTTCCCGCCGCGGAGGTCATGCCGGGCGCGATTTCATAAGCCCGGCCGAACCCCAGACTCTGTGACATGAGCAGGAACTGGGACTCCGGCATCTGCTGCATCAGATTTACAAAATAAACGTTGCAGGAACGCGCGATTGCCTGCCCCATGTTGACCGTGCCGTGGCTCTCGGAATTAAAGCAATGCACCGAGCTTCCGTAAACGTCAATCGCGCCCTTGCAGTCGTACGTCGTATCCGGTGAAATTCCGTATTCCAGCGCGGCGGAAGCTGACACCAGCTTGAACGCCGAACCGACACTGTAGGCTGAAAGGCAGCGGTTTACTAACGGGGAATCCTCCGATTTCAGTGCGGAGGCGATATCGTCCGGGGAATAATCCGGCAAGCTGACCATGGCGCGTATTTTGCAGTCAGGCACCTCCGCAACAACGACCGCACCTTTCGTCAGGTATTTTTTCGCAGCCTGCTCCGCAATAGTCTGAATATCCTTGTCAATCGTCAGCACTACGCCGCTGTTGCCAAGGTAGCTTGTATCGCTGATCTTCCGGTTTTCCCCCCTGAGCACACGGTTCACCGCGTCCACCCGGTAGGTTACGGTAATCTGTCCCTGATTTTTGCTGAGCTGCCCGTTCAAGGCTTTTTCAATTCCGGCGGCACCCGCGCCGGAGCCGTCCAGATAGCCGATGACGTGCGGAGCGGTCTGCGTGTCGGAATAGCGTTTCCGCAGCGTGAACAGGTCGATTCCTTCCGCAGTGATTTTCTGCGGCACCTTCATGGTAAATGGTTTATTTGCTGTCAGGGAGGGATATATTTTCTGAAGTGCATCGGCGCTCAGAATTTTGCTGAGCGCCGCGGCGCTCTCCACGCTCGGCGCAATGGCCGCGGCATACTCCTCCTCGCCGCCCGTCAAAGGGGACTTGTTGCAGTCATAAATTGTCCCCCGCGTGCCGGCCACAGTGAGCTTATAGCTGCTCTGCCGGTCGGCGGTCTGCGCAAGCTGCGTGCCGGTGGAAACATTATAAACGCTCAAAATTAATAAAAACATGCAGAGCATGAGAATTCCGAAAAACGCGACTACTCTTTTTTCCATAGAATAAACGCCTCCGTATTGGATAGCATTTCCAAAACAGAGACGTTTTAATCATTCCGGCAGTATTTATTAAATTTTCCCGGCAGCCCACTTCATGGTATATTCCTCATGGAAGCCGTCTTCGGCAAGGGATGTGGAAAGCACACGGAAGCCATGTTTCCTGTAAAATGCGACCGCCCGTTCATTTTCAACATAGGCGCTCAGCGTCAGTTCCGGCCAGTGATCCTGGCAGTATCGGATAAGTAATGAGCCGATCCCATGGTTCTGAAAGCTTTCATCTACAAACAGCGCACCGATGAAACTGCCATCGAGTACCGAAACGAACCCGCATACATCGGACCCTTCCGTATATACAAAGGTCCGGGAAGCCGGAAGATACCGGTTCTTCACTTCTTCATAACGGTTCTCCCAATATTCAGGACAAATAAAGGAGTGGGCTTTTTTACTGGTACGCAGCCAGATATCCATTACCCGGTCAGTTTGATTTGCTTTCAGCTGTGTTATCATGGCGTTCCTTTCGCAGGATCGCGCCCTTGGCGATTGGACGGTCGGTCTTCAGCCGGACGGTCATCATCGCGTGGGGCGCGGAATCGATTGCAGTTCCGTCCGCATCGGTGATGTCATCCAGTTTTACAAGATAGGGGCGCGTTGCCGGCTCCAGCACGTCAGCGGTGTCGCCGCGGAAAAAGCGGTTTCGCTGCGAAAGCGTCGCCACGCCGCCGGAGTAATCCTCGCAGACAGCAATCACCTCGTAATCGCGGACGTAGCCGCCGTTGGAGTACACCTGCCCGGGCTCCGTGCCAAAATAGAACCCTGTGCTATACTCCCTGTGGCTGATTTTGTTCAGCTCTTCCGCAATCCACGGAGAAACCTTTTCTCCGGGATTCCGGAGATATTCGTCGATCGCATGGCGGTAGGCGTTTGTAGTGACCGCCACATAATAGGCCGATTTTGCCCGGCCCTCGATTTTCACGCTGGAAACGCCCGCTTTTGCCAGCTCCGGAATATGCTCAATCATGCACATATCTTTTGAATTTAAGATATAGGTGCCGGATTTGTCCTCAAAAACAGGCATATACTGCCCGGGGCGCTTGGTCTCCATCAAATAGTATTCCCAGCGGCAGGGCTGCGCGCAGTCGCCGCGGTTGGCGTCACGGTGCGTAAGATAGCTGGAAAGCAGGCACCGCCCGGAGAAAGAAACGCACATGGCGCCGTGGACAAAGCACTCGATTTCAAGCTCCTTCGGCGTTTTCGCGCGAAGCAGCGCAATTTCCTCCAGATTCAATTCGCGCGCCAATACCACACGGGATGCTCCCAGATTATAAAATTCGCTGGCAGAGGCGTAATTTGCCACGCCCGCCTGCGTTGAAATATGGATTGCCACCTTCGGCGCGTATTTTTTCGCCATGGCCATCACGCCAAAATCCGCAAGGATGAACGCGTCCACTCCGGCATCCTGCGCTTCTTCCAGAAAGCCCGGCAGACGTTCCAGTTCCTCGTTGTGCGGTATGGTGTTGCAGGTCAGGTGCACCTTCATATGGTGTTCGTGCGCCAGCGCTGCCGCTTTTCTCATCTCCTCGCGGCCGAAATTCGCGGGCGCCGTCCGCATCCCGAACTCCTGCCCGGCAAGATAGACCGCGTCAGCGCCAAAATTCACCGCCGCCTGCAAGCGCTCCATGTCGCCGGCAGGCGCAAGCAATTCAATCGAGTTGGTAGTTTGATTCAATGAACAGCCTCCTGTTTATTTCAATCCCGCTTTCACCAAGTTCCGCTCATGCTGCGCATTCGTCTTGGCATAATACGCTTTTCCGTCCTTGTCATGGCAGAAATAATAGTAGTCGGTATTCGCCGGGTTCAGAGCGGCGTCGATTGCTTCGACGCCCGGGTTGCAGACCGGCCCTGCGGGAAGGCCTACAATGGTGTAAGTATCGTATTTGCTCTTATAAGTATCGCGCAGGTTTGAGGGAACCGCGGCCTTTGTACGGTAGGGATAATACGTGGTCGGGTCGGAACGGAGCCGGTTCAGGTCGCCCTTGCTGCTGGCAAGACGGTTGTGGAAAACGGAGGAAACCTGGTACATATCCTCTTTATTCGCGGCTTCCGCCTGAATCATGGAGGCCAGAACCATCATCTGGTCCACAGTCATCTTCTCTGCCGCCGCCTTGTTGCGGATTTCCGTCGTGAGCTTCTTGTTGCAGTTATTCAAAAGCTTTTTGACCACGCTTTTCGGGTCTTCGTCCTTATAAAACTCGTAAGTATCCGGGAACAGATAACCCTCCAGCTTATAGTAACGATCCTTTGAGTTGGTGATGGATTTTATGATCTCAAATCCGCTGTCAAAATTATTCGAATTCATAACGGCCAGCGCGTCCTTTGCGGTGCAGATGCCGTTTTTCTCAAGCTGCGCAGCAATCTCAAGGGCGTTCATGCCCTCCGGGAATGTAATTTTGATCGTGTCCACGCGGTTACTGTTTGTCTGCAGGCTGTTGATGATCGCTTCGTAGTCCATATTCGTATCAATTTTATAACTGCCGTTATGGTAATGCCCGTCTGCTTTCGTAAACTTGGAATAGAGCTTGAAAAAATCGGTTTCACGGATCACCCCGGCATCCTTCAGAATCTGCGCCACCTGGTCCGTAGTCGGGTTTTTGGGGATTTCCACCGTTACGCTGACCTTTTCCCGGTCTTTTGCGAGCATATCGTTGAAGCCGCCGATTGCGAGCTGGGAAAGCAGGACGGAAACGAACAGAACCATGAAGAACCACATGAACCGGAAAAGGAACCGGTTCATTTTTCGCTTTTTGCGGTTGCGCCACCGATGTTCTTTTTCCGCCCGGACTTCCGCCTCGCGCTGCAGGGTACGGTCGCGCTGGGCCGCTTCGGGGTCGCTGTAGCTGTGAATCACTTTTTCAAAATCCCCGCTGTCTTCCTGCGGACTGCGGTAATCCGAATACAAATCCGTATCCGGCAGATCATCAAAATCCTCGTCTTTAATATTCAGCTGAAAGCGCTCCACCTTTTTCCGACGGTTCCCGTCGTTATGCATATTGTCGTCACCCATGGATGCAACCTCCTGTTCTTCATGCTGAAAATCAGTCGTTCCGGTTTGCAATGCGCCGGTTGTATTTCTCGGTAATCAGCAGGTCTACCGGCTTGTCATAATAGCCGTGCGGCAGGTTCCACTGCACGCACCCGGCATAACAGATTCCCACCGTGTCGCCCTTAAAATCAGCCAGAAACCGGTCGTAGTAACCTTTGCCGTATCCCAGGCGGTAGCCCTGGGCGTCAAAGCACAGGCCGGGGACAATGCACAGCCCTCTGGAAAAATCCGTAACAAGCCGGCATTTGGAGGGCACCGGCTCAAGAACGCCGAACAGTCCCTTTTCCAGATCATCGAGAGATTGGATATAATAAAACTCCATGTCGCAGGTATCCGGCACGCAGCGCGGCACGGCCACCTGTTTGCGGTTGGCAAAGGCGGCCTTTATCAGCGATACGGTATCCACCTCGATCGGCTTGCTCACGTAAGTAAATATGGTATCTGCGCGGGAATATTCCCCCAGCGCCAGCAGCCGGCTCTGAATGGAGGAATCCATCTCGAGCTTCTGTTCCGGGTCCATATGCTCCCGGAACTTCCGGTAACGGGCGCGCAGATTCTTTTTTACTTCTCGGATGTTCTTTACATACATTGTATATTCTTCCTAAGCGTATTTGATTTCTCCGCGCCGTAAAGCACTTCCACAATTTTCAGTGCAAAATCCACCGTAACGCCCGCACCCTTCCCTGTAATGATTTTTCCGCTGACGCAGACGGCATCCTTCGACACCGCTTTGGCATGCAGTTCCTCCTCGTAGCCGGGGAAGCACGTTGCCGAATGATTTTTAAGCAGGCCCATATGGCCAAGGATGGATGGGGCGGCACAAATCGCCGCAATATATTTATCGTGGTCGGCGCAGTACTGAACCGCCGCAAGGACAAGGGACGATTTTTCCAGGTTTTTGTGTCCCGGCCCGCCCGGAAGGATAACCATATCCGGGGAGGAAAGGTCTGCTTCCCCAATCTCAAGGTCGGCGGTCACTTCGATGTGATGGGAACCGGTAATTCTTTTTCCGCCGACTCCCACGGTGGCAAGACTGCACCCTGCACGCCTTAAAATATCCACGGTAGTGAGTGCTTCAATTTCTTCAAATCCGTCTGCAAGGAAAAGATAAATCATCGAACAGTCCTCCCAACTTAATCAAGCGCAAGGCCGAGATATGGTTCCTTTGCGCTTCGGAGCGGTTCAAGCGGTGCCCCGCTGAGCGGTTTTATCATGCCGAACGCGGACTTTTCTCCCTGCTGCGCAAACAGACGGCTTCCGACGGGAAGCCGGAAGGAATAGGTCTGTGCTGGCATTTCACAGATCAGGCAGGCAAGTAAATCCGCAAGCGTATCCTCGTCCGCCATGATTTCCAATACCTTGCAGGTATTCGCGTCGAGCCTGCGGCAGAGCGCATAGGCGGGCCGGCCGTCTGTTCTTGAGCAGATCAGCCTGTCCCCGTAAACCTTGCCCATTCCCGCGGCAAAGCTGAACGCTTCCTCACTCCACAGAACCGAACCGTTTTCCCCCGCAAGATAAGAATTCCGCAGGGCGGTCAGCTGGCGGTAGTTCAAAACGGTTTTGCCGGCCTGCCCGGATTCGGCAAAGTCGCAAAGCCGGCTCAGAGAAACGGAAACCGTCCGCGCCTGAAAGAAAGCCGAATAGTCCGATTTTTCATAGAGAGGGTACAGCCCGCGGTTAGCCGGCAGAACAACGGAGTACCAATCGCCCCGGTTCGCACCGGCAAGTGCGGCCCAGGCCAGAAGCGCCGCCATATAGCCGTGGCAGCGGTACTGCGGAAGCGTTGCGGCGGCATAGATATAATGCGCCTGCAACGGTTTTGAATCTGCCTCAATGTATGCCGGAAGCAGATAGACCACGGAAGCGATTTTACCGCCGGCCCGATATACCAGACAGTTTTCGGGCCGGAAATAGTTATTGAGAAAATATTTTGCGGGGCGCGCCGGTTCGTCAAAGCAAGTCTGCCAGATCTGCGCAAGCTCGCCGCGCATTCCCCAGTCCGCAAATTCAATCATTGAACAGCTTCCTTAGATTCTTCTTTTAATGTTGCCAGATATTTCTGCAGTAAAAACACGGGATGGTAGGAAAGTTTTGCCTTGCGAAGCCCTTCCAGCCCCAAATCCTCTTCCCGGTTGATATATTTATAGCCCTGAAGACAGCGGGACGCAAATTCGTGGTTGATGGCGGGATACAGCCCGTTGTAGCCGTCCAGCGCCTTTTCAAAATGGATCAGGTACGTCTGCGGGTTGATTTCTTCCCCTATGGTAAAGGCGGCCGGTTTTCCGTCAATACGGATGAGCCCGCCGGAAAGCTCCAGCTCCTTAAAGTAACGAAATGCCCTGCTGATGGCGCAGCTTTCGCCTTCCGCACTGTTCCCCTTGCCGCATCCCCCGTTTGCCTCGCACCACTTTTTCGCGACCGTTCGACAGTCTTCAATATTTTCGACGGTGATATCTTCATAGCTCCAGTCGTAGGAACGCTGGAACTGGGCAAGATGATTGCGCTTCCCGTGGAACCTGCGGCCGGGCAGGTCGATCAGGTCGGAGGCGGTATAAATATAGTCCGAGGCGTTCCGGTCCAGCGTAAACTCGAACTTTCCGGGGAACAGCTCCTGCAGCTCCGCGACCCCGTCCTGCGTTAATCCCCACATTGCAAAAGGAATATTCCTTTCGCGGGAATCGGCAATGAGCGCTTCGATTGCTTCATAGGGGTTCTTCCCGCCGACGGGCAGGTTATAATTATGAAAATGTCCGCCGGAACAGAGAAGAAGATAATCCTCAAAACGGCATATCTTTGAAAAATAGGTGTCACCCCACAGAAAAAGGGTCCCGAAAGCAGATTCGCTTCCCATATTGCCGCTCTTTGATAAAAACGGCTGCACCCATTTCCGGTCCTCTATGGTTGGAAATTCAAATTGAAACATAAAAAGGCATTTCCTCCGCTATTATATTCATAATCTCAGCATGGATATCTTCCACCGTGCGCGGGTTTTCCCCGTCGTCACATGAGATCACCTTCCAGTTCAGCAGCTTCGCGGCAAAAAATGCGCTTTCGCGGCACGCGGAAAGGTAGGGGGCGTTGCTCTCGTGGATATCCCTTTTGCTTTTGTCACCGTGGTAACGGCTGCCGAGCAGCTTCTGGGAAACCGCGGGAGACATGTCCAGATAAATTGTAAGATCGGGTCTGGGTATCCCGAGCTTGAAGTATTCAAAATCCTGCAGCCAGTTAAGAAAGTCGTTCCACTGCGGTTTTGGAAGTTTGGAAAGCTGGAACACCATGTTTGAGGTGGTGTAACGGTCGGCAACAATCAGCTTCCCGTTTTCATAGTCGCCGCGCCAGAATTTTTGGTAGCTTGCGTAGCGGTCCACCGAATAAAACGAAGACGCTGCATAGGCGTTCACCGCGTTCGGGTCTTTGCCGAATTCGCCGTCAAGGTACATTTTTGCCAATGCGGAGGACGGCTGCGCATAGTCCGGAAAAGACACGCGCCGCAGCGCAACCCCGCGCCCGGAAAGATCGCTGCAGAGCAGCCCGGTCTGCGTCGCCTTGCCGCTGCCGTCCAATCCTTCCATGGAAATTAGTCTGCCGTTCATTATTTTTCCCCTGTTTCAGTAAAAAACTCATATGCTCCCGCGTCGAATTTTAATTACGGGTTACACATATGCTGTCATATTTTTATATTATAGCAAAGATTTGCACTCTGTTCAATATAAAAAAGCTCACCCGAACTCAGGTGAGCTTTTTCGCATTCTTTTATGTGTTCGAAATAATGGTCTGCTCCACAATGTCGGCGACGTCTTCACAGTAATCCAAAGAATTTTCCATCGTATTGTAAAGGTTCTGCAGACGAATTACATCGATCATTTCCATTTGATTATTGGGATCAAAAAGGCTGCGCATTGCTTCGCTGAAAACCGCGTCGCCTTCTTCTTCCAGATTGTTTACGCTGACTGTAATTTCCTTGATTCGCTTGAAGTTCTTCTTATACTGTTTGAACTCCGTCATCAGGGTGCACAGCTCTTCACAGCTTTTTACAATCAGGTCTACCAGCTTTACGGTAACCTCGTTGGCCTTGGTGATGTGCATCATGTAAATCTGGTTCGCAATGTCGTCGATGCTGTCGGTAATCGATTCGATCGCGGCAACCATCGCCATCATATCGGAACGGTCAAGCGGGGTGATAAACGCGTCGGCAATCAGGCTGGAACACTCATGAACATGGCGGTCGCCCTCGTGCTCGATTTCCTTAAGGCGCAAGATTTCGTTTTTGTCGATCACACCGTCGGAAAAAGAGGACTGAAGCGTTTTTGCCGCTTTATTGGAAATACTGATTCCTTTTTCAAACAATCCAAAATAATCCGGTCCTTTAGAAAAGAAATTACTCATAATGTTCCCTTACCCTTCAATTTAACATAATATAATGTAAATGTTTAGTTTAAGAATTAAAATACAAGCATAAACAGTCTGGTCATCACATAGCCGAGAAGCAGGCAGGCCGGGAAAGTAAGCACCCACGCGACCACCATTTCCTTTGCAATGCCCCAGTTTACGTCTGAAAAACGTCTGGACGCGCCGGCACCCATCATTGCGGCGCCCTTTGTATTGGTGGTGGAAAGAGGAATACCGGACGCCACCGTTGTGACAAGCATACAGACCGAAGCAACGATTTCCGCGGAAAATCCCTGATATTTCTCCAGCTTGACCATATCGATTCCCATCGTCTTGATAATACGGTAGCCGCCAATGGAAGTACCGATCGCCATTACGAGCGAACACAGGAACATGATCCATACATCGATATGAACCGTGGCCGGAACCGGCTGCTTATTGGCAAGAAGGATGACCAAAACAAAAACGCCCATGAATTTCTGACCGTCCTGCGCGCCGTGGCTTGTCGCCATCAAAGCGGCGGAAGCAATCTGCCCAACGGAAAAGAACCGGTTCGCCTTTGCGCGTTTCACTCTGCGGAATAGGAAGCCGACCAGCTTGGTCACGGCGTAAGCCGCCACAAAACCGACGACGGTTGAAATCACAATGCCCCAGAGAACTTTTTCAAACTCAGCGATTTTAAAAGCGGAAAGCCCGTTATAGGCGATGCCCGCTCCCATCAGCCCCGCAATCAGTGCGTGGCTTTCGCTGGTTGGGATTCCGAACTTCCAGGCGGAAACCGACCAGATGACAATGGAAAGCTGTGCGGCGCAAACCGCCACGAGGGGGTTGGAATTATTCCCCAGATTCACCAGATTTGCAATCGTGCTGGCAACCGCGCTGCCAAAGAACATGATACCAACCAGATTGAAAATCGTGGCCATAATTACCGCCACGCGGGGATGAAGCACTCTGGTGGAAACAACGGTAGCAATCGCGTTCGGCGCATCCGTCCATCCATTGACAAAAATAGATGCGCACACTAAAAGCAGCGAAACAACGAGCATAGGCGTCATTTAAAAACCTCATTTCGATTCAAGACGGTCTGTTTAAACTTCTCAGTGTCAGGCGTAAAACTAAGGATTACTTCCTGTTACCTTCAAACATTTTACAAATTCCTAACACAAGTTTACATGGTTTTAACATAACTGTGAATTAAGTATAACAGAAATGTTACGGAATATAAATAGCATTCGGTTAATAATAAGACGAAATACTATCCTTTGTTAAAAAAGGTTTTGTACTTTTTGCCGGGAAATGTCGAAAATAAATATATTTTACTTATTATTTTAATTTATTTTTTATAGTCAATAAATTTTATTTAGTATAAAGTCAGTTTCTTTCCCCGGAACCTCCAAAATCGGGCGTTTTAGGTCGCTGAGAAAAAAGAAAATCAATCTTAAAAAGAATACTGTAACACAATTAAATCACCACCATAAAATGGTATAGAGAAACAGGGTTTCAGTAAACGTGTTAGGAGGAATATTTATGGATGGAAATTGCACAGAAGCAGCAAACGTGCAAAATACAGGATGCTTTAAAGAAGCGGTATGCATCGACTCTCTGCGCGTGTATGATTCATGCAGCGATAAAGATTGTCTTGAAGATTTGAGAGTCTATTTTTCACCGGATAAACGCGAATTAATCGCACACGCAACCAATGTCAGACTGAGAAACGCCGAAGTTCTTACGGTATTTCTTGATCTGGAGCCGGTTCCCTTCAACAAAGGGTTTTATTCGGTTGACATGACTTTCTTCTTCGATGTGTACCTGGATGTATTCGGGCCTCTTTCCACAAGCCCGACGATTGTAAACGGCGTATCCATATTTAACAAGAGGGTAGTTTTATACGGCAGCGAAGGCAACGTAAAAATGTTTACTTCCGATTTTGACCCTGCCGATCTCGACAACAACGAGGTCCTGCCCAAGGCGACCTGCCAGGTTGCCGAGCCGATCGCTCTCTCCGCCAGAATCTGCGACTGCCCGCCGCATGGCTGCGATACCAGCAGCCGCGTTCCGGAGGTCATCAGCCAACGCTTCGGCGAACTGGACTTCGGTTCTGCCCGCTCCGTATATGTTACGCTCGGAATTTTCACCATCGTTCAAATTGTAAGAAATGTGCAGCTGCTGATTCCGGCATACGATTTCTGCATCCCGGAAAAAGAATGCGTAAATACATCAGACGATCCCTGCGAGATGTTCCGCCGCATCGACTTCCCGACCGACGAGTTTTTCCCGCCGAATGTCGGCGACTTCAGCGGCGACCACAGCCACAAGCCAAGATAACCGGAGCACCGCTCAAAAAAGCCCGCCGAAAAGGCGGGCTTCAGCTTGCAGACAAAACGCCGTTTGGGGGTAAACCCAGACGGCGTTATTCGCAAATATTGAAAATCAGGAAAGAAACACAGCAAAAAGATAACGGGAAGGCCGATTCCGTATTGAATTCAGGACTGAATTTTACTTCTGAACCGGTATGATTTTACTCTGGTTAATATCGAGTTTATAACAGGTTACCGTATTGGGTTTATTGCCTCCTGCCTCTCTTAATTGAACCAGTTTATATAAAATATACCCGTCCTTATATTCGGCAGTGACAGCGGCATTGGCATTTAACGCATCCATTGCGTCCGTATCACATACTTTTGTTTTCTGCGAACCATCCAGCCTTACTTTCTCAATCGTACTCAGATTGGCAAAATAATACACCCACTCGCCGGCTACACACGGTGTTAGTACTGTATCATTTACAATAACTTTATCACCGGTGCCGTCTTTTTTGCTTATATGAAGCTTATAATCATCTTTATTTATACTGTATGCCACCCAATCGCCGTCATTCTGCGGTTGCTGGCTTTCGGCTTTGGAAGCTATGCTTTCCGAAGCGTCTTTTGAGCCAGCAGGTTCGGAGCTTATGCTTTGCGCGGAAGAGACCGCCGCAGAAGCCGATGCCTGCGAAGCAGAAGACAAGCTGTTCGCCGCTGAACTGTCGCCGCCGGACGCGCGGCAGCCTGCCGCAGCGACCAATAAGACCGACATACAAATCACGGAAAATTTGCGGAGTTTCATAAAACGTCTCCTTGAAAAGCCGAACCGCTGCATTGATTTTGTTAAAAAGTCAGGCTTTGTTTATGCGTGCTGAAGCCGCGCAAAGTTGGCCATCAGCTTCTTTGTACCAACCGTGTCAAAGGCAATTTCCAGCAGGGTATCGTTCCCCATCGGCGAAGCGGAAAGGATCATCCCGATTCCGAAGGTTTTGTGAACCACGCTGTCGCCCACCTTGAACTTTTCTGCCGGAGGCATACTCCGGGCAACGTCGGCGGGGCCGAAGCTGCGCGCGGATTCCGTGGTGACCACCCTTGCTTCAAAGGCAGAGGTGGGCAGACTGGTGCCCGGCTGCGGTTTTTTCCATTCGCGCGAACGGCTGCGCTCTACCAGCTCCTCCGGGATTTCCCCCAGGAAGCGGGAGGGCTTGTTGCGCGAAGTACTGCCGAAGATCATGCGGCTTTCCGCATGGAGAATATAAAGTTCCTCTCTTGCCCTTGTGATGGCAACGTAGGCCAGACGGCGTTCCTCTTCAATTTCCGTCGGGTTGAAGATTGCCTGCATTCCGGGAAAAATCCCCTCTTCAAAGCCCGGCAGGAAGACTGCGGGGAACTCCAGACCCTTGGCCGAGTGCATGGTCATCATGACCACGGCGTCCGAATTGCCGTCGTAGTTATCGATGTCGGTCATCAGGGACACTTCTTCAAGGAAACCGGACAGGCTGGCTTCTTCGCCGTTTTCCTCTTCATACTGGATGAGGTTGGAGGCAAGTTCGTTGATATTGTCGATACGATCCTGCGCATCGTCTTCCTCCGAGGCCCGCAGCGACTCAATATAGTTCGTTTTATCCAGAATCAGCTGATAAAGTCCCTTCAGGCCCGTTTCCTCGTCGTTTGCCGCGTCAATAAACTCCTGCATGATGGAGGCAAACTGCAAAAGCTTCGGCGAGGTACGCTTTAACGGCTCATACTCGTCCGCGTGCTGAATGACGTAAAACAGGCTTTCACCCAGCTGGATGGCAATCTCCGCCGCCTGTGCGATGGTTTTGTCGCCGATGGAGCGCTTGGGCTGGTTGATGATGCGGCGCAGGCGGATCTCATCGTTCGGATTGTTAATCACGCTTAAATACGCGATCATGTCCATGATTTCCTTGCGCTCGTAGAATCTTCTGCCCCCGATAATCCGATAAAGAATACCGGACTTTACAAAAACTTTTTCAATGATATTGGACTGGGAATTCATGCGGTACAGGATGGCGTAATAGGAGAATTTGCGACCCGCCGCAACGCCCTCCAGAATCTTTTTGGCGATGTAATCCGCTTCGTCCTGTTCGCTGTACGCGGTATGTACGCCAAGCTTTTCTCCCGCGGGGTTGTCCGTCCAGAGGGTTTTCCCTTTGCGCTCCCTGTTGTTGCCGATAACCGCGTTGGCGGCGTTCAGGATATTCTGGGTGGAGCGGTAATTCTGCTCAAGCCGGATGACCCTGGCGTTGGGGAAGGTCTTTTCAAAGCTCATGATATTTTCGATGGTGGCGCCGCGAAACTTATAAATACTCTGGTCGTCATCGCCGACTACACAGAGGTTCGTGCTTTTCTGCGCGAGCAGTTTTACCAGCACATACTGCGCGTGGTTGGTATCCTGATACTCGTCCACCATGATATAGCGGAATTTATTCTGATAATATTCCAGAACATCCGCATGCTCCTGCAGGAGAAGGACGCAGTTGCAGATCAGGTCGTCGAAATCCATGGCGTCGGCGTCCTTAAGCCGTTTCTGATAAAGCTTATAAGCCTGCGCAATCAGGCTCAGGCGGCTGTCGTTGCCGGCCAGCCGGGAGTATTCCTCTGGCCCGGTCATGCTGTCCTTCGCGTGGGAAATCTCGGATAAAATCGTCTTGTAGGAAAGGAATTTATCTTCGATTCCGATCTGCTTCTGGCATTCCTTCATCAGTCTGCGGGAATCGTCGGTGTCATAGATGGTGAAATGGCTGGTATAGCCGAGTTTTTCACCGTCACGCCGCAGGATGCGCGCACAGCTTGCGTGGAAGGTGGAGGCCCAGATTTCGTCGCCTTCCTCCCCCAGCATCCCCACGAGCCGGTTTTTCAGCTCGCCGGCGGCCTTGTTTGTAAAGGTAATGGCCATAATCTGCCACGGACGGCACGGGCTGACCGCGAGGCGGTTCCGTACTTCCTCAGGCAGGGGCGTGCCCGATTCCAGATACCGCTCCATCGCGTCCGCGTCTTCCGGGCTGATATTATCCGTTTTGCCGTCAGCGTATGCCCTGCCGTAACGGACGATGTTCGCAATCCGGTTGACCAGCACCGTGGTCTTCCCGCTTCCGGCGCCCGCCAAAATCAGCAGCGGCCCGTCTATGCTGAAAACAGCCTGCTTCTGCATATTATTCATTCTGGAAAATTCTTTTTCCAGAACTCTTTTCCTTAATTCAATCAGTTTTTCACTTGTAGCTTCTGTCATGAATACACCGCCAGAACAAATTATTCAGGCGGAAATCCGCCCGTCAGAATGATACCATGTCTATTAATTGTACAATATTTTTTAAATAATAGCAAATGAAATAGTTGCCCGGAGAACCGGAGCAATAAAAATACCCGCACGCCGGGTGCGGGTATCGATTGCATCGGATCGAATCAGCCAAGAATACTGATCAGGACGCCGGCCGCCACGGCGGAACCGATTACGCCCGCCACATTCGGGCCCATTGCATGCATCAGCAGGAAGTTGCCAGGATTTTCTTCCTGACCCACCTTCTGTGAAACGCGCGCCGCCATGGGAACCGCGGAAACACCGGCAGAACCGATAAGCGGGTTCACCTTTCCGTGGGAAGTCCAGTACATCAGTTTGCCAAACAGCACGCCGCCCGCTGTTCCGAAGCTGAACGCCAGCAGACCGAGGATAATGATCTCAATCGTCTGCAGCGACAGGAACACCGGGCCGGTCGCGGTTGCACCGACCGTCGTGCCAAGAAAAATCGTAATAATATTCATCAGCTCGTTCTGTGCCGTATTGGAGATACGGCCTACCACGCCGCTTTCGCGGAACAGGTTGCCCAGCATCAGCATGCCGATCAGCGGAGCCGCATCCGGCAGGATAAGAGAAATCAGCACCGTAACGATAATCGGGAACAGGATCTTTTCCAGCTTTGAAACCGGGCGGAGCTGCTCCATGACCACGCTGCGCTCTTTTTTCGTCGTCAGAGCCTTCATAATCGGGGGCTGGATAATCGGGACAAGCGCCATATAGGAGTATGCCGCCACCGCGATGGGGCCTAAAAGCTCCGGCGCCAGCTTGGTGGTAACAAAAATCGCGGTCGGGCCGTCCGCGCCGCCGATAATGCCAATAGAACCGGCCTGCTTCCCGGTGAAGCCAAGGAAGATTGCGCCGATAAACGTGGTGAAAATTCCAAGCTGAGCGGCTGCGCCCAGCAGAAAGCTTTTCGGGTTGGAAATCAGCGGGCCGAAATCGGTCATCGCGCCGATTCCGAGGAAAATCAAGGGCGGATAAATTCCGAGCTTTACTCCCTGATATAAGTAATAGAACAAGCCGCCAACCTTGGGTATCTGGTAATAATCCAGATTATTCAAATGTACCACTGGATAATTTCCCAGCGCTCCCCCGTGGGCGGCCATATAATCCTTTACCAGCTGCATGGTCGTTTCGGGCGGGGCCATGATCGCGGGATATAAATTAACAAGCAGCATACCGAACGCAATTGGCAGCAACAGCAGCGGTTCAAACTGTTTTTTAATCGCAAGATAGATGAGAACGCAAGAAATGCCGATCATGATGTAGTTCCGCCAGTCGTTTGTTGCAAAACCGGACGTATTAAAAATACTGCTTACCGAACCGATAAATTCATTCCAAATGTTCATTTCAAGCCTGCCAATTATAGAATTTGATTAAAAAGGCCGGGTGTTTTCGAGCAATCCCGCCATTCTCCATGCGGAACGGTTCGGCTGTGCGGCGCGGCGGATACTTTTCACCTTGCCCGCGGCAGGGCCGTACATCATATAAACCGCAGCGGAAATAGCGGCCACAACCTCGTCGGGAATACCTTGCTGCACTGCGGGAACAGTGCTGCGGGTTACTGCCGGTGTCGGAGAATCCGGCCTGCCGCCCAGTTTATCCTGAAGCCGACTGACCGCCGAACCATAGCCCTTAATGATAAAAGTCAGGGCAATCAGCATAATAAACACGATTGCAAGACCGGTCAGCAGAACGGTCAGAGAAAGCTGCACCTGCTGTTCAAAACTCATTTTTCATTTCTCCTATCTCTTTCATTTATCAGCCCGCCGAAAGACCGGCGGAATTTATACAAACCTAAGAAATCATTGGAATTTATTATATACTAATCCGGCATAAATTTCAATGCGCCTTTTTGCGATACTGTTATTCCATCTATTCTTTCGTGGGACAGCAGTATTATATATTGAATATTGAAAGCCTTCGAATTATAATAAGAATAAGATTCGCGGCAGGAGGTGCTTTTGGATTATGACAAACGATGAATTCCGTCATTCCTTTAAAGTTTCGGTTCACAACAGTCTCGGCCTTGCCGTTTACAGCTGCGGCATCCAGCGCTGCGGCTCATGCCATTCCTGGGGGCCTGCTATCCGCGACCATTACCTGATCCATTATATTATCTCCGGTCACGGCGTTTTTACAAGCGGCGGAAACAGCTACCCGCTTTCGGCAGGCGACGGATTTCTGGTAGAGCCGTCGCGTATTGCTTCCTACAGCGCCGATAAAGCGGACCCGTGGGAATACTGCTGGGTCGGCTTCAACGGAAGCGACGCGAAAAGGCTGATGCTGCAGACCGGCCTTCTGAACCGTAACCCGGTTTTTCATTGCGACGACGTCGGCCGTTTGCAGCAGCTTCTGGAGAATATCAACAGCGTTTCCGGCTCCAGCCCGAGCGAGGAAGCACGGATGGAATCCGCCCTGCTGCTGTTTCTGGCGGAAATGATGGATCAGTTCGGTTCCCGTTCCGCGCAGCACGAAAACGGATACGATTATGTACAGAAAGCCATCAAGTTTATCGATTACAACTATTCCAGCGATATCGACGTCAACGATGTTGCAGCCAGCGCAGAAATCAGCCGGAGCCATTTGTACCGGCTTTTTATGCAGCACATCTCTATGCCGCCCAACGAATACCTGATGCGTTATCGCATCAGCAAAGGCGCGGAGCTTCTTGAAAGCAACCGGTTTTCGGTCGGCGAAGTGGCCTTTTCAACCGGCTTTTCCGACCAGCTGTATTTTTCGCGCGTATTCAAAAAGTATATGGGCGTGCCGCCGAGCCGTTACGCGGCCCATAACCGTAAGGAGGACAAAAAATGAGCGAAGCAGCCGACAAAGTTGCCGAATGGGCAAAAGAGATCAAGGAATACAACGCGGTTGAGTGGGAAAGGCTGCCGGAAATTTACCTGTACATGGATCAGGTGCTGACCTACATGGATAAGCAGCTGCACCTGTTTGAGCGAAGCGACAGCGTTTCGCTGCTTACTTCAAGCATGATAAACAACTATGTGAAGGACGGCGTTTTGCCCCGCCCGGAGCAGAAAAAATATTCCCGCGAGCATCTGGCGCTGCTGACGGTAATCTGCCTGTTAAAGCAGGTGCTTTCCATTCAGGATATTTCCACCCTGATCAAATCGCTTCTGGAGGACGCTTCCAGCAGCGAAATGTACGACCGCTTCTGCGCCGCGCAGTCCGCCGCGCTGAAAGAGGTCTGCGACCGTGTGGAAGCCGCCGCGCCTCTCGGCGAAGCGGACCTGACAAGGCTTGCGATCGAGCTTTCCATTGAAGCAAACGCCCGCCGGACGGCTTCGGAACGGATTCTGAGCGAGCTTGCCGAGGAAAACAGAAATCAGAAGAACGAAAAGAAATAAATTTTCCGCCTCCCGTCGCCGGGAGGTTTTTTTATTTTACCCGTTGTAACGCCCGCATGAACCCCGCTGTTTTGTGAACCATAATTACTAATTCACATAATATGGTACAGAAAACGAAAGCGAGGTATTACTATGTGCGGAATTGCGGGATTTTGCGATTATAACGACGACCTGAGCGACGAGGCGCTTTTCTGGGGCGCTCTGGCAAGGCGGATGGGAAGCCGGCTGAAGCACAGGGGGCCGGATGACAGCGGAATACATGTATCCTCCCACGCGGCCCTTGCGCACGCAAGGCTGGCGGTTGTGGATATCGAGGGCGGCCGACAGCCGATGACCGCAAAGGCGGACGGTTACGGTTATACCGTGGTTTACAACGGCGAGCTGTATAACACCGGCGAGCTGCGCAACGAGCTGAAAGCCCTAGGACATACGTTTGAAACGAAAAGCGACACCGAGGTTCTTCTGAAATGCTATATACAGTTCGGGTTTGAATGCGCGGAAAAGCTCAATGGCATCTTCGCCTTTGCCATTGACGACGAACAGCGCGGCTGCTGCTTTTTGTGCCGTGACCGCTTCGGCGTAAAGCCGCTTTTTTATTCCATTGAAAATGGCAGGCTTGTATTCGGCTCGGAAATCAAGGCTCTGTTCGAGTATCCGGGCATCAACCCGGTAATCGACCGGCAGGGGCTGTGCGAGGTCTTCGGGCTGGGGCCGGCAAGGACGGCGGGAATCGGCGTATTCAAGGATATCTATGAAATAAAACCCGGCTGTCAGGCCGTTTTTGACCGGGAAGGGTTCCGAACGGCGCCGTACTTCCAGCTGAAGAGCTGCGAACACCCCGACAGCTACGAGGACACCGTAAAAAATGTGCGCGATCTGCTGGAGGATACCGTAACACGGCAGCTGGTCTCCGACGTGCCGCTGTGCACCCTGCTTTCCGGCGGGCTGGATTCCAGCATTATCACCGCGATTGCGGCAAAAAACTATCGGGATGCGGGCAAGGTGCTTTCCACCTACTCCTTTGACTTTACGGGAAACGAAACTTATTTTAAGCCCACCGCCTTCCAGCCGGACGCCGACCGCCCCTGGGTAGATAAAATGGCCGAATTCTGCGGTACCAATCACACTTACCTGGAATGCGACAACGTAACGCTTGCCGACCGTCTCTGTAATTCCGTAATGGCCAAAGACCTGCCGGGCATGGCGGACGTGGACTCCTCCCTGCTGCACTTCTGCAGCCTAATTAAAAAAAAGCACGTGGTAGGCATCAGCGGAGAATGCGCCGATGAAATCTTCGGCGGATACCCGTGGTTCCACAAAAAGGAAGCGTTTGAGGGACACTGCTTCCCGTGGTCACCGGATCTGTCCATTCGCAAAAGCCTGTTGATTCCGGAAATTGCCGACGCGATTCAACTCGACGATTATGTAAACCAGCGGTATGAGGAATCGATTGCCGCGGTTCCGGTGTTTGAGGGCGACAGTGCGCAGGAAAAACGCCGCAGGGAAATCTCTTTCCTGAATATCAACTGGTTCATGAGCACGCTGCTTGACCGCAAAGACCGCGCGAGCATGGCAAGCGGCTTTGAGGTTCGCGTGCCCTACGCCGACCACCGCATCGTGCAGTACGTTTTCAACACGCCGTGGGAATACAAATGCCATAACGGAGTGGTAAAGGGTCTGCTCCGGGACGCGGCAAAGCCGTGGCTCCCCGAGGACGTTTTATACCGCAAAAAGAGCCCGTACCCCAAGACGCATAATCCCTCTTACGAGAATATCCTGAAACAAAGGCTGGAAGCCGTCATGGCGGACAGCGAGCAGCCGATTCATAAGCTGATCAGCGGCAACGCGGTCAAGGAGCTTTTGAGCGAACAGTCGGACTACGGAAAGCCGTGGTTCGGGCAGCTCATGGCGGGACCGCAGCTCATGGCCTATCTGCTGCAGATCAATTACTGGCTGAAACGGTACGAAATAACAATTGAACTATAGCAGGAAGCGGCTTTCCCCCATGGAGAAAGCCGCTTCGTTTTAATCATTGATTTTTATGCCGACTCACATATTCATTCAGTTTGTTATACAGATCAACCGCCTGACGGTTATCGAAAAAGCCGATATAGTAATTATCGTTGTGTCCCTTCCGGCAAATATAGATGGAGCCGTCGCTTACAAGGTGGATATCCCTCCAACTGGTTCCCGAACCCATAATGAAAATATCCATATCGGTTACCGGAGTATAGTAACCGCCCGTGCTGTGGCTCAGTTTTAACCGGAAACGGTAATCATCAAAAATATCCATGATTTCCGATATGGTCTTTGAATCGCTCGTACTAATCTTGTTTTCCGTTTCATCCACCCGACCGCCTTCGGCTCCGGGGTTTTCGGCAATCGTGGTAATGGAGATGGAACGGATATCCTCACTGATTCCCAATATTGTGCGGATGTCCCGCGGGAAAGTGTAAATCAGGTAACTGAGCAACAAGATTGCAGTCACCGCAATCGCAATGCGTTTCTTGATTTTTTCCCATTTTTCCAGCTTTTCAACCTCTTCGTCTGCTTCCTCCAACATGGCTGCCCCCTACTTTAATTCGGTTCCTCCCCATTCCACCGCCGCAAAGCCTTTGCGTTCGAAAACCGGCAGGGATTGTTCCGGAATGTTCACCGGTTTTTGCAGCGGCTGATACACCATGAAGACACGGAGCAGGCTGTCCGGCGCCGGAGTGATATTCAGCTTTGCTGCGTCCGTGTAAGCGCTGCCCTGAAATGTGATGAGGTTATACGGATTATTCTGCATTTTCGGCAGCCAATAAACAATAAACTCATTATATTCCCTTGGCTGTAAACCCATATAAGCCAGTTTTTTTGCAAAAATTCCGCCGTGTCGCTGCCTTTTACGACAAACCCTTTGCTCATATCATAATTTGCATTCATATCTGCTTCCCAGTAAAGATAGGAATACTCTTTCCGGTCGGCACTGTTGACGATTTTCCCGTCGGGATAAGCCGTTACATTCCATCCGTTTCCGTATTCAGGATATGTACAGGTATATTTGCCATTCAAATTAATTTGCACATTCACGTCTGTTTTTTGCGCCGGATAGAGATAGAGAACCGGCTTCGCCGCTGCGCTGGGCTGTGAACTTAATTGTGAACTGCAGGTATCTTTGTCATTCCAGCATCCTCCAAAAGAAATTAAAGTAATAATACCGAGGAAGATTGCGACCAGCTTTTTCATAAGACTCCTCCTGTGTTATTTTCAATATTTTAATTATAGCATTTTAATTTTCTTATTCAACAGAATTTTTTACTGAATTAGATAACTACAAACGAAAAGGTCTGAAAAACTACAGAATAGTTTTCCAGACCTTTTCGGCCTATAATAAAACTGATTGTCTCACCGAAAGTTTATCTTATTCTGGGCAGAATGTGAACTGCCGTGCCTTCCGCGTCCTCCGCCGCTTCAGTAATACCCTCGCAGAACGTAGGGTGCGGGCGAATAACGGAAGCAAGCTGCTCCTGCGTAAGCCCGTTCGCAACCGCTGTGGCAAGCTCACCGATCAGATCGGTCGCCCGTGCGCACATCAGCTGCGCGCCGAGGAGC
>DATAML010000189.1:0-3977 GCA_036260545.1 Caproiciproducens sp. | reverse complement strand
CGAAGAGTAACCATAATGTAAAAAGCGGTTGTGATTACAAGTCCTTTAAACATAACTTTTTGTGAACTTGCTTTGGCACTGATGTAAGAAAGGAAAGGAATGCACAATATCATTTCACCGAATGGCAGTGTGAGGTAGGAGAAAGAGCCGCTAAGCAAGGATTTGAAATCCGTATCCATAACCGGCTTCAGATTGTTAAAGTCCATATCTTTCATGGAAATAATCACCGTTATCACGCTCGTGATTAGAACAAGCGGTAAGAGAAACTTAGATAATCTTCCAATGTTTTCAGGTCCGTTTTTTACAGACCAGCCGCACATCACAATAATGAATACGGTAGTAATAAAGATAGGCGTTTCAGGAATATTTACAATTCTTACAAAGATGGAAAACGTATTTGACACCATACTGGCAAGATGAATCGCAAAAAGAATTATAAAAAAAGACAGAATTCTTCCAAAAAATCCGCCGAATATTTCTAATACAATTTCGAATAAATTCCGATTTGGATATAGATTGGTAATTCTTGAATAGATTGCAATAATTGGCAGAGACATCAAACCTGCAAACAGAATGCAAATCCACGAATCTTGTTTTGCCTGCGGGTTTATGCCTGCGATGACGATACTGCCTGCCCAAAACAGAAAGAAGATGGCTTGTGTCTGCTTGCCTGTTGTTACATGATTTGTCATTACTGGCTCCTCTGTTGTAAGCATGTGATGAGTGCGAATTTGTCACAATGTTAATATTTTACATAAATCATGATTTATGTGTTGCAAAAGTCATTTAGCAGGCAACGATATGAATTAATTTTTGTGTTTTTAGCTCTGGAAATCTTTGGCGTACTGCTTACCCCTGCGTCTGTCCGGCTGGCTGCAAGGCAGTACGGGATTTTCTAAGCCAGCAGATTTAACAAGGGTTGATTTTATTCCCTCTGGAATAAAATCAACCCTTGTATTATAATAATCATAAAAGCGGCTTTCCGGATGTTGCCAATCCGGCGGTTCTTAGAAAAAGGAGGTTTTTGCAGTGAAAAAAAGCGCAGCTTTTTTTGACATTGACGGAACAATATCCCGTGAAGGCATGATTAGTGAAATGTTTAAAAAAATGATTAAGTATGAGCTGATTGACAACAGCAAATGGTATAAAGAAGTCGAACCTGCTTTTACAAGATGGGATAAACGCGTGGGTGATTACGATGATTATCTGCAAAAAATGGTGGATATTTATACCGAGACAGTCAAAAATACAAATTCCTTTCATATCGCATATATTGCACGGAAGGTCATTGAGCAAAAGGGCGATCGGGTCTATACCTATTCGCGGGAAAGGATTAAATGGCATAAGGCAAACGGACATATTGTAATTGCCATTTCCGGTTCTCCCATCGAGTTAGTGCGTGAAATGTCTGAAAAATATGAGATGGATGACTACAGGGGGACCATTTATCAGGTTGGAGACGATGGAGTTTACAACGGCGAAATTATACCGATGTGGGATGCCGAGAGCAAACGCAAGGCAGTTTTTGAAATTGCGGAAAAATATGATATCGATCTTTCCACAAGCTATGCCTACGGAGACACAAACGGGGATTTTTCAATGCTGAAGCTTGTCGGCAATCCCTTTGCGATCAATCCAACCAGGGAACTGCTTGCCCATATACAGAAGGATGACCGGCTTAGTAATAAAATCGGCATTATTGTTGAACGAAAAGATGTAACCTATCGGTTAAATGTAAACTGTCTTGACTTACTTTAAAGACCAACGGAGGCCGTTAATAAATCGGTAACAATAAATTCCAATATCGTTAAAAGGCTATTCACTTTCCTATCACACACGGCAGATATACTATAACCATTCCAACAAGAGATTTATAAAATCCGTTGAAATAGAGAACTGCCACACGCCTTTGGCACAGACGGAATACCGAACCTGAGGCCGGCAGACAAATTATAAGCTCCTCGAACGAGGTTCATATAAATGCCTTTTCATATACCCTCCTCTTTCAGCCGCCCGCCCGGGCGGCTTTTTTGCTGTAAACCGAAAGGAGCCTAAACGCAAAAAGGCCTTCCGTTCACGAAAACGGAAGGCCTTCGGCTGGGATGGGATTTACTTTTTCAAAGCGTATTCCTTGATCATCTGCTCCTTAAGGATGATCTTCTGAACTTTCCCGTTTGACGTCAGCGGGAATTCCTTTACGATTTTCAGGTATTTCGGCACCTTGTACCGGGCAAGCCGGTTTTTTGCGTATTCAAGCAGATCGGTTAGCGAAAGCTTCGGGTCGCTCGGAATCACGAGCGCGCAGATTTCCTCTCCCAGAATCGAGTCGGGAACGCCGATCGCAACGGCGTCCTTGACACCCTGATAGGATTTCAGGGTGTCCTCAATTTCAATCGGTGATATATTTTCACCTCCGCGGATAATAATTTCCTTCATCCGGCCCATAATCCGGATATATCCCTCGCGGTCCATCGAGGCCAGATCGCCGGTGTGCAGCCACCCGTCCGGGTCAATCGCCTTTTCCGTGGCTGCGCGGTTTTTCAGGTATCCGCACATGACGTATTCCGATTTTACGCACAGCTCGCCGCTTGCTCCGCATTCGGCCGCTTCATGCGTCTGGATATCCATGATCCTGGCCTCGACCCCTTCCAAAGGCCGCCCGATAGTTTCCAGACGGTGTTCCAAGCTGTCGGAAGAAACGGTCTGGGTGATCGCGATGGCTTCCGTCTGGCCGTAGACGTTGGACAGCTCCGCAATATGCAGCTTGGTCATAATGTCCTGCATCAGCGCGGGGGGACAGTACGAACCGGCAATAAACCCTTTTCTCAGGGCGGGCAGCTTTTCAACGCGCAGCTTCGGGCTGCTCATTACAAAATGGAACATCGTGGGGACCGCGTTTATTGCGGTGCATTTTTCCTTTTCCAGCAGCTCCAGCACCTGGTCGGTCTGGAAGCGTTCCACAATGACAAGGGTGGAGCCGTACAGGAGCGCCAGAATGCCGCTGAGCACGCACCCGATCACATGGAACAGGGGCAGGCAGAGAAGCAGCCGGTCGTCCGGGGTATAGTTCATGTTTTTCCCGCCGACGATTGCGTTGTTAATCATGGTGTAATGTGTGGACAAAACTGCTTTTGGCTTTCCTGTGGTTCCGGAGGTGTACTGGATATTTACAACATCCCTGCAGGAGAGCGCTTGTGCGGATTTTTCCAGAATGGAGTTCGGCAGCAGGCTTCCCGCCGCGACTAATTCATTCAGTGTAAAGGTTCCGGGGGAAGGGGTTTTTCCGTCCGTAATGACGGATTTGAGGAGGGGGAGGCGTTCGCATTTCAGGGCGGCGCGCGGGGAAGTCTCCAGCTCCGGGCAGATTTTTTTGAAGATGCTTAAAAAAGGAACCTTGCTGTGCCCGCTTGCCAGGATTACGGCGGTTGATTCGGAATGATTCAGCACGTATTCCAGTTCGTTCTCGGTGTATGCCGTGTTTAAGCACACGAACACCGCGCCGAGTTTGGCGGCTGCGATCTGTAAAGCAAGCCAGTAGGGAGAGTTTACGGACATGATTGCGATATGATGGCCTTTACGGATTCCCAGATGATACAGTGCTTTCGCCAGTGAATCATAAAGTACGCGGAAACTGCTATATGTAAGGCGGATATTGTCTGAGGCAAATACCATGGCCTCCCGATTCTTGAACTCGCCGCATTTTCGGTCTACAATGCTTCCGAGAGTATCTTTTACATATTGCATCGATATCGCCTTCTTAATCTATATTAAATTTTTAATAACAGTGTAATTCGTTCAGAGCCCGCCGCAAGCGTCCAGATAACGACATAGTCACCCTTTTTGACAAGCCCCCTCTGCATACTTTCGTATAGCACGATGAACGGGCTGCTTGTGCCGGTGTAACCGTACTCGTCTCCGATATACAAGCTCTTTTCCGGACCAATGTTCAGTATGGAACGGAAAAACTCGATGTTTTT
>DATAML010000215.1:0-20090 GCA_036260545.1 Caproiciproducens sp. | reverse complement strand
TCTTCGCTTGCCGCGGCGCTTTCCTCGGCGGTAGCGGAATTCGTCTGTACTACGTTTGAAATTTGTTCAATGCCCGTTGTTACCTGACTGATCGCTTCAGACTGCTGACTGGATGCCTGAAAAATCTTTTCTATGGATTCTGAAACCAATTTTGCACTGTCTACCACATGCTTAAGAGCATTTGCTGTTTCATCTGCAATCTTTGTACCGTTTTCTACCTGCCTCATTGAGTTTTCAATTAATTCAGTGGTATTTTTGGCAGCCTCTGCACTTTTACTCGCCAAATTCCGTACTTCGTCTGCTACTACTGCAAAACCCTTTCCCGCGGAGCCGGCTCTTGCCGCCTCAACAGCTGCATTCAGTGCAAGGATATTTGTCTGGAAGGCGATATCCTCGATCGTCTTTATAATTTTTCCGATTTCGCTGGACGATTCGCTGATTAAAGACATAGAGTCCAGCATATCACGCATATGACGGTTGCTTATTTCAATTTCAGAGCTGACATGATTTACATTTTTATTTGCGTCAGAAGCGTGTTCCGCATTTTTCCGAACCTGGTCAGAAATTTCTGCAATTGTAGCGGAAAGTTCCTCCACGGAGCTTGCCTGTTCAGTCGCTCCCTGGGCCAATGCCTGCGCACCGCTTGAAACCTGCTCAGAACTGCTCGAAACCTGCTCGGATGCTTCTCGCATTTGGGTGATTGTGTCTCTCATAAATGCGACGATACCTCCGATTGGTTCAGCCAGCTTCAAAAAATCTCCTTTATACTCAATATCACGCGTAATGGTCAAATCACCCTGTTCCACTTTTGCAAGTTTTGTTTTTATGTCCGATATGTAATAGTTTATTGAATGAACAGTTTCGGCAAAAGCCGAACCCAATTGTCCTATTTCATTTGTGGACCCCACATTGATCTGTACGCTTAAATCCCCTTCCGCCATCCTTTGTGCAGCGTCTGCCATTTCTTTGACCGGTTTGCTGATGCTGTCTGCAATGCGCATCGCTATCATGAGAGATATTACAAAGGAGAGAAGAATTACAGCAAAAATGATGATATTGGCTGCTGCAGCTTTCATGGAGAGCTCTTTGGCTAATTGGTTTCCCGTTGTTGTTTTTTCTTTGACCAGTGCGTCTGCGGAGGCCCTGATTTTATTTGAAAGCGGTATAGCGGATTCGCTTGCAAGGCTGTTGGCCTCAGTGATCTTATTTACTGTCGCAAGCGATACAATCTGATGTCTGATTTCTGAGTATTTTGACAGGTTCGATTTGATATCATTGTAATACTGTAATTCCTTACCGGTTACCATATCGGATTTGACTTTGGAAAAATATGAATCAATTTTAGAATTCGACTCCTCAAGCTGTGCAATATTTGTATCAAAGGAGCTTGCATCGGATGAACTTATAATACTTCTCAGAATTGCCCGGCTATTATTGAATTCAGTATTGAAAAGCCCGATGTTTCCTTGCGAGAATCCGTAATTGATTAACGCGTTGTTGTAGGATGTGTTCATATAGTTCAATACAATAAGGCCGACAATGCCTCCCACACTGGCAAGTATTGTTACTAAAATAAACATAATTTTTAGTTTCTTGCTGATTTTCATATTCTTCATCACTTTGCCATCCCTTTTCAATTTAGTAGAAACATTATTTGTATACGTGAAGTATACATGAGATATTATTAAAGAATATAATACTCTACAGAATTAATAATTTCAATACTTTTTAGTGACAAAATAAAAATTTTTAGTGGAAATAATAAAAATGCAGTATGGGTATTAACAAAATCAATTTGCCAGTTTACGACAAGGAATAGGTTCACTGAACAGAAAAAGGGACTGCCATGATCTTTTCAGATTGACAGTCCCAAGGATCCTATTAAATTTTAAAACATTTCATTCAGACAAATTCTGTGGAAATTTCCTTTTCACTGCCCGGAGGAGAATAGACGAACCGCTGAATTTTGTTGCCCTCAAAAAAGTATTTTGGAGGGTTGGAACGGTAAGAGTAATCAAAGGTATCAATGATTACAAGTTTTACTTTCATGCGTGCCGGAATGATGCTTTTTATGTATACGCTGGCCTGCTGGCCGGGAACCACGTCTTCCTTTGCTTCCGCAAGGCCCGCAAGATTCGGTGAAAGTTCCACGAAAATCCCGTAGGGTTCTACGGAACGGACAATTCCGGCGACGGTTTCCCCGACTGTAAACATGGCAACGTTTTCTTCCCATGTACCAAGCAGTTCCTTGTGGCTCAGGGTGATCCGGCCGTTTTCAACTGACTTGATCACTACCCTTATATCCATCCCTACCGTAAAGCGTTCGCGGGGATGGTCGATCCGGGAGACGGATATTGCATCGATCGGGAGCAGGGCAATAATGCCGCAGCCGATGTCTGCAAAAGCGCCGAAGCTTTCAAGATGAGTTACCCGCGCGTTAATCACGTTGCCCGGCGTAAGCCCTGCGATAAATTCCTTCATGCACTTTTCCTGAGCGGCCCTTCGGGACAGCACAGCGGTGAGACGTCCGTCCGCATCCTTCTGAAAACCGGTTACCACAAAGCAGACGGGGCGGTTTACCCGGGAAATAATCGCGATATCGCGTACCGTGCCCTCACGGATACCCAAGGCGCCTTCTTCGCGCGGTATTATACCTTTCATGCAGCCTAAATCGATCAGCAAATTGTGCGAGCTATCACAAACCAGCGCGCGTCCTTCCAAAATTTGTCCATCCCGGCAGGCATCGTTCAGCGCGGATATGTTCAGCACCGCCGCGCGGTTTTCAGGCGTATCGATCATCCAACCTTCAGGATAGTATTCAAACATTTTAGTACCTCCTTTTTGTGTTCGTTCATCTATATGCGTAAATTACTGAGGTAATACTACATGTAAAAATTATTAATTTATCCCGTCCTTACTTGAATAATATTATTTTATATAATAAAATATAAACTATGTTTAATGAGAGGATGTTATAAGAGATGCAAAAAAATTTGAAACTTCTCAGTCTGTTTACGGCTTTTGTCCTTGCCTTGGGCCTGACCGCCTGTTCAGGCGGCGGTTCAAGCTCCGCGGTAAGCTCCAGCTCCGCAGCTTCAGCTGCGGCATCGTCTGCCGGTGCCCCGGCGGTTTCACAGGCATCGCAGGACAGCCGGGTGAGACCTTCGGACGGAAAAAAGATCGGTTATCAACTGGATAAGCCGCAAAGCGGGGAAGAGATTGCCGTTCTTACTACCAGCATGGGTGTGATCAAACTGCGCCTGTTTGCCGATGCGGCACCGAAAACCGTTGAGAACTTTAAAGGCCTGATCCAAAAGGGCTATTACAACGGCCTTACCTTCCACCGCGTGATCAAAGATTTTATGATCCAGGGCGGCGATCCCAAGGGCGACGGCACGGGCGGCGAAAGCCTGTGGGGAAAGGAGTTTGCCGATGAGTTCAATCTGAATCTGGTGAATATCCGCGGCTCCGTTTCCATGGCGAACGCGGGCAAGAATACCAACGGCAGCCAGTTCTTCATCAATCAGGCCGGCGCTTCCAAATTTTCCGGCTGGGATTATTACAAGAAGGGATACGAGGTTTATAAGCAGCAGCCGGACGCTTTTGTTCAGCAATACGGCAGCTGGGTCGATATGACCAAGGCAACCGACGATTATAAAAAGATTTATACGGCAAACGGCGGCAATCCGACTCTGGACGGGGCGTACAGCGTGCTTCAGAAAGGCCATTCCGTATTCGCTCAGGTATTTGAGGGGATGGACGTTGTGGACAAAATTGCCGCAACAGAGGTTGACGCGAACAATAACAAGCCGGTCACGCCGGTTAAAATAACAAAAGCGGAAATTCAGAAGTATCAATCATAAACCGCAGGTACTGTTTTAAGTCCTACAGTGAACAATGAAGAAAGATTCAGAAATATCGTCAATCGCATTGACAATCCCATACGGTTGACGATATAATTATATAATTGTTTGTTGAGCGGAAACAATTGAATGAAATATGATGGAGGGTAACTATGTCAGCGAAATTTATTTTTGTAACCGGCGGCGTCGTTTCCGGGCTGGGAAAAGGAATCACTGCGGCGTCCCTGGGAAGGCTGCTTAAGGCGCGGGGCTTGAGAATTACGATGCAGAAGTTCGACCCCTACCTCAATGTCGATCCGGGAACCATGAACCCCTTTCAGCACGGAGAGGTTTTTGTCACCGACGACGGTGCTGAAACCGACCTTGACCTTGGTCACTATGAGCGGTTTATAGACGAAAGCCTTACGCAGAACAGCAATGTTACTTCCGGCAGAGTCTATTGGAACGTGATCCAGAAGGAACGCAACGGGGATTACGACGGCGGTACGGTGCAGGTTATCCCTCACATTACAAATGAGATTAAAAGCCGTATTTATCAGGGAAAAGAAAACATCGATGTGGCGATTGTCGAAGTCGGCGGCACGGTCGGCGATATTGAAAGCCAGCCGTTTCTGGAGGCAATCCGTCAGTTTGCAACCGAGGTCGGCCGCAGCAACTGCCTGTTCATCCATGTTACCCTTGTCCCATATTTGACCTGCTCGCATGAGCATAAGTCAAAACCGACGCAGCACAGCGTAAAGGAACTGCTCTCAATCGGCATTCAGCCGGATATCATTGTGCTCCGTTCCGAGCTGCCGGTAGGCGACGATATCAAGAATAAGATCGCGCTGTTCTGCAATGTGGCGGAAAACTGTGTGATTCAGAACCTTGACCTTCCGCTTCTTTATCAGGTGCCCCTGGCGCTGAAAGAAGAACGCCTGGACGATATCGTGTGCAAACGCTTTGGTCTGGACACGCCCGGCGCCGACTTAAGCGACTGGATTACCATGGTAAATACCGCGATGGCTCTTTCAGAGAGTATCAACATAGCGCTTGTAGGAAAATATGTTGAACTGCATGACGCGTATCTGAGCGTTGCGGAAGCGCTCACGCACGGAGGAATCGGAAACAAAGTTAAGGTCAATATCCAGTGGGTCGATTCTGAAACCATTACGGATTCGAATGTCGCTCAGATTCTCGCACAGGCCGACGGCCTTCTGGTGCCCGGCGGTTTCGGCCAGAGGGGAATCGAAGGGAAGATATCCGCGATCCATTACGCGCGTACAAGCGGGCTTCCGTTCCTTGGAATCTGTCTGGGAATGCAGCTTGCGATTGTTGAATATGCGCGGTATGTTCTCGGTTTTTCCGACGCGAACTCCGCTGAATTTGACCCGCAGAGCAATCATCTTGTCATCGACCTCATGCCGGAGCAGAAGGACGTTGTGCAGCGCGGCGGAACAATGAGGCTCGGCCAGTATCCCTGCAAGCTTACTTCCGGCTCAAAGGCTTATGAGCTTTACGGCGAGCAGCCGCTCATTTCGGAACGTCACCGTCACCGCTTTGAGGTGAACAATGATTACCGCGACCGTTTGGAGCAGGCAGGAATGGTGTTCTGCGGGAAATCTCCGGACAACCATATCGTCGAAATGATGGAGCTTCCCAACCATCCGTGGTTTATGGGTGCCCAGTTCCATCCGGAATTCAAGTCCCGCCCCAACCGTCCGCACCCGCTGTTTAAGGGCCTTGTAGCTGCAGCAAAGGAATATAAGGAAAAGCACAGATAAATACCGAATTGGTCTCTTAGAGCCGCTGATTTTCAGCGGCTCTTTTTTGCTGTTACCGGACTCCGCCGCCTCCGCCGCCTCCGAAGCCGCCGCCTCCGCCGCCAAAGCTGCCTCCGCCGAAACCGCCGCCTCCAAACCCACCGTTGCCCTGTTCGGGCGGGTGGGCAAGTCTGGTTGCCGCGGTGCTGACGTCGCTGATTGTGGAAGCCAGCGTTGAGCCAAAGTCGTCGCCCCAGCCGCCAAAGCCTCTGCCGCCCATATGATCCAGGAACATATAGTGCATATAGCTTCCGCCGAAGGTATCAAGGTAGGCGCTGTCGTTTAGTTGCGGATAGACCATCCTGAGCTGCTCGCAGACATTTTTGGAAATCCCCATCATGGTTGCGTAGACAAGATATTCTTCCCACAGCTCCAGCTGAGGGACTCCATACTCAGTCATTCTTGAGAATTCAAGCATGTATTTTTCAAGCCCATGCCAAACCCCGTAATCGTACTCGCCCTTTTCGCTCAGCTTCTGCTTGCCGCTTCCGGCGATAAAGAGTATCAATCCTGATACAAGCAGGGAAAGGGGAAGATAAATAAACAGGCCTTTCAGCGCTGCGCTTGAAAAAAGTATAATCAGGGATAAAGAGAAAAAAACGCAGCCGATTGCCTTTGCAGCGGAAAGCAGCGCCGGCTTTGCGCGGTAATAATCGCGCCGTGCGATTTCCCGCTTTGCGCTCGTGAGAAAGCTTTCAATGCTGCTGTCGATATATTTGAAGTGTATTTTCGCGTAGTTTTTAAATTGGTTCATAGTAAACGAACCGTCAAAACCGGATGCTACCGTAGAAATCATATTCAGGAATTCCTGTTCACTTTCCGTTAACGGGATATTCTTTGAATTTCCGGTCATCGTGACGGACAAATTGTCTTCATCGGTGCCGCCAAAGCGGATGTAACCTTTACGCGCCAGACTCAGCATGGTCGCGCTGAAGATTTTTCCACGTACTTTATCTGAAATACCGCCTTTATAATAATAGTACAGATTGGCGATACCGCCGGGCGAATTGCCGGGAGGAATCTCCCGCGTGTATTCCGGAACGTCCACGGTTAGCCGCTTGTTCTTGTTTTTTGCCAGAATAAACAGGACGATTGCCCCCAGGAAAAGAAGTACCGCGGATGACGCGTCGATAATGCCGAGAAGATACTGCCGGAACTGTTTTGCCTTATATTCATCGGCCCATTTTTGCTCCTGTGCTATAATTCCGGCCAGAACGCTGCTTGAGTCGCGCCTTGCCGAAGCAGAAAACAGCTGCGGCGGGGTACAGAGCCGGACTTCAATGGAAGTTTTGGCGGGAATCTCTTTTACGGTAAACGAAATCCGGTTTGCGGAGTCAATGGTAAGATTCCCGTTCGCCGTTGTATGAAGCCACGCACGCAGCGCACTCTTTTCGCCGCCGGAAGGAAAACTGACGGTACACGCCAAGTTCCCGATGGGCAGGCTGAAATTCTTCGGCACAAAGAAATTATAGAATTCAGCGGTGTCGCCGTGGACCGCCACGATATTCTTAACGGTATAGGAAATCGTGAAGGTACGTATCCCTTCCTCAATTTCCGGCATAAACCAGCCGATTTCCACCTGGCTGCCCGTTTGGTGCATATAACAGGAGTTATCCGGAGCCGAATCGGAATCCAGCGGGTCAATGTCACCGATATAGCGGTACTGCGTTTTGCTGTCCTCATCATAAACGGCAAGGTCTGCAATACCGTCCGCTTTTTCAGATTCGACCGGAAAAGTACGGTAGAGATTACGGTAAACTTTATCACGGTTTTCAAGGTCAACCTTCCAGGTTTCCTGTACCTTCATATCGCCGTTTTCGGTCAACTGCGCATTGATTGCAAGATTTTCCATCCACTGCTTCGCGTCGTCCTTGTAATCGCAGCCGCCGAGGGGCAGCAATACGACCAGCACGGCCAGCGTCACTAAAACTGCGGATTTTATTGATTTGCTGATATGTCTGTGCATAGATGTCTCCAAATTAAACTAAAATTAAAATTTAACCTGTGGAACCGCCTTATCGGATTCAGCCACTTCAAAATATTTCTTCTGGCCAAAGCGGAACAGGGAAGCGATTACATTGGACGGGAAGCGCATTGTATATTCGTTGTATTTCATTGCGCTGTCGTTATAGAACTGACGCGAAAAGGCAATTTTGCTTTCGATGTCCTGAAGCTGTGCCTGCAGCTCCAGAAAGTTCTGATTTGCTTTTAAATCAGGATACTGCTCCGCAGTGGCAAACAGGTTTACAATTGCGCGGGAGAGTTTTGCGTTGCTTTCCATGGCTTCTTCCGGTGTCTTTGCGCTCATTGCGGCGCTGCGCCATTTTGTAACTTCCTCAAATGTCGATTTTTCGTGTGAGGCGTAGCCTTTTACGGTTTCAACCAGATTCGGAATCAGGTCAAAACGCTTCTTCAACTGAACGTCAACCTGGGCCCAGGAATTGTCTACCCGGACGGAGAAAGAAACAAGATGATTGTATGTGCCTGCGATCCAAAAAATAACGATTACAAGAATTGCTCCGATAATCGCGAGTGGTAACCAGCTCATTGATAAAACCTCCTAAATACTTTATTGCAATAATAACACGTTTTAAGCAAAAAGAAAAGAAAATAACAAAATTAGTATATTCTATCTGAAAACGCCTATGCTTTTTTGGTTATTTAATTTGCCTGTATCGAAAAAACAGGGAAGATACTAAAATCTTCCCTGTAATCTCTATATTGTCTGTAACATGGGGTTAAAATCCTCGGCTTCAGGCGAAACTTTTCGGTCAATCCGTTTTTTTGAGAAAGCCATAAATCTTGTACAGGCCATCAGAACAATTTGACATCGGACTCCATTGAAGGCTACGTTTCCCACGCTTTAGTCGGCTTTAGCCGACGTCAAACTTACCGGCTTCCAGTCGGTAGTGATTCAGTTTTCGGCCGGATTTGATATCCGGTAGCAAAGTGTCATCAGACTGTCGTTCAGGTGAACGTTTTCCACCAGCGTGTCCGGGTACTTCATACTGATGTCATAGTGGCTGAAGTTCCAGAAATTCCGGATTCCCAGATCATAAAGGTGTTCAGTAAGCGCACTGACCGCTTCCCGCGGCACGCAGAAGACCGCCATGACCGGTTTTTCACTTTTGCAGAACTCGTCAATCTTGGATACGTCCATTACCGTATGGCCGTTGATCGTTGTGCCGACCTTCTGCGGGGAATTATCAAAGATGCCTGCCAGCTCAAAGCCCTGACCTTCAAAAGAGATATGCGAGGCGATTGCCCGGCCTAAATTTCCGGCGCCGATCAGAATTGCTTTGTACGCATTGGAAAGCCCCAGAATATTGGCTATTTCGTCGCAGAGCTGGTCAACGATATACCCGTAACCCTGCTGACCAAAGCCGCCAAAACAATTTAAATCCTGACGTATCTGCGAAGCTGTGAGCCCCAGCTTTGAGGAAAGCTCGGTGGAAGAAATCCTTGTTACGCCTTTTCCCCTCAGATGTTTTAAAAACCGGTAGTACCTGGGCAGCCGTCGAATAACGGACATGGAAATATTATCGCGTTTTGGCATAATGTATAATTACCTCCGAAAGGCTCCGCTTTACAGCAGCAGAGTCAGTTTATTGTTGATTTCCTTGAGAAATGTTTCCGTATCCACCGCCTTTTTGTTCGGCAGGCTGGAAAGGCTTGCAAGGTCGCCCGTCATAATTCCGTCTTCAATGGTCTGGAGCGACGCCTTTTCCAGATTTTCGGCAAACCGCACCAGCTCGGGAGTGTTGTCCAGTTCACCGCGTTTTTTCAGCGCGCCGGTCCAGGCGAACAGGGTGGCCATGGAGTTTGTCGAGGTCTTGTGACCTTCCAGATATTTGTAGTAGTGGCGCTGTACGGTGCCGTGAGCCGCTTCATACTCGTAAACGCCGTCCGGAGAAACCAGCACGCTGGTCATCATGGCGAGGCTGCCGAAGGCGGTAGCTACCATGTCGCTCATGACGTCACCGTCATAGTTTTTGCACGCCCAGATATAGCCGCCCTCGGAACGCACCACTCTTGCCACCGCGTCGTCAATCAGTGTGTAGAAGTACGTAATGCCGGCTTTTTCAAAAGCGTCCTTATATTGGCTTTCGTAGATTTCATTGAAAATATCCTTGAATCTGTGGTCGTATTTCTTTGAGATTGTGTCCTTGGTGGCAAACCACAAATCCTGTTTTACATCCAGCGCAAAGTTGAAGCAGGCCTTTGCGAAGCTTTCAATACTCTTGTCGATATTGTGCAGTCCCTGAATGATTCCGGCGGTATCAAAATCATGAATCAGTTCGCGTTCCTCCGAACCGTCGGCCTTGGTTACGACCAGCTCGGCTTTCGCGCCGTCGGGAACCCTCATTTCCACATTGCGGTAAACGTCGCCGTAGGCATGGCGCGCAATGGTGATCGGCTTTTTCCAGTTGGGAATGTAGGGGGTGATCCCCTTCACAAGCAGCGGGGTGCGGAACACCGTGCCGTCCAGAATCGCGCGGATGGTGCCGTTCGGCGATTTCCACATTTCCTTCAGGTTATATTCCTTTACGCGTTCCGCGTTTGGGGTAATGGTTGCGCATTTTACGGCTACGCCGTATTTTTTTGTGGCGTAGGCCGAATCAAACGTCACCTGGTCGTTTGTCGCGTCGCGGTTCTGCAGCCCAAGATCGTAATATTCCGTTTTCAAATCGATATAGGGGGTAAGCAGAATATCCTTAATCATCTTCCAGATGACCCTTGTCATTTCGTCGCCGTCCATTTCGACAAGCGGGGTTTTCATTTCGATTTTGCTCATTTGGTTTCCTCCGTTATTATAAATTCCCGGTTACGGGTGAATTAATTCTGTTCTCTGGTGTAATTGAGCAGTCCGCCTGCAAGCACCATTTTGCGCTGGCGGTCGCTTAAAACGGCCTCCACTTCAAAAGAAATGCCTTTGGTTTTATTATTCACAATAATTTTTGTGTTGTTTGTTATTGCGTCGCGGATATCCGGCAGCTCCAGCTCGTCCATCTGGCCGACTGCGTCGTAATCCTTTTCGTTGCGGAAAACCAGCGGAAGGATGCCGGCGTTCGCAAGGTTCGCACAGTGGATGCGGGCAAAGCTTTTCACGATTACAGCCTTTATGCCGAGATAGAGCGGAACCAGCGCCGCGTGCTCACGGGAGGAGCCCTGTCCGTAGTTTGCTCCGCCGATGATGATGCCGCTGCCGTTCTGCCTGCAGCGCTCCGGGAATTCCTTGTCGCATACGCCGAAGCAGAAATTGGAAAGATAGGGGATATTGGAACGGTAGGGCAGGATTTTCGAACCGGCCGGCATGATATGGTCGGTGGTGATGTTGTCGCCGACCTTCAGCATGGCCTTTGCCTGGATGCTCTGCGGCAGCGCCGTTGTAACGGGAAATTCCTTGATGTTCGGCCCGCGCAGAATCGTTACGTTCTTTGCCTCGGCTTCACTTGCCGGGGCAAGAACCATATTGTCGTTGATCAGGAAATGTTCGGGCAGCGCAATCGGCGCTTCCTCGCCCAGCGTCTGCGGGTTTGTCAGTACGCCGGCCAGAGCGGAAGCCGCCGCGGTTTCCGGGCTGACAAGATAAATCTGCCCGTCGGCCGTGCCGGAACGTCCTTCAAAGTTGCGGTTGAAGGTGCGCAGGGAGATGCCTGCCGAGTTTGGAGACTGCCCCATGCCGATGCACGGACCGCAGGCGCATTCCAGAATACGTGCTCCCGCGCCGATCAGGTCGGCCAGAGCGCCGTTCTGAGCCAGCATATTATAAACCTGTTTGGAACCCGGCGCAATGGCCAGGCTTACGTCCGGATTTACCGTTTTGCCCTTTAAAATCGATGCAACGCGCATCAGATCGAGGTAGGAGGAGTTCGTGCAGGAGCCGATGCAAACCTGATCGACCTTGATTTTTCCGATTTCGTCCACCTTTTTCACGGCGTCCGGGCTGTGCGGGCAGGCCGCCATAGGAACCAGCTCGGAAAGGTTGATAGAGACTTCCTCGTCATATTCTGCATCCGCGTCGGATTTCAATTCCACCCAGTCGTTTTCGCGGCCCTGTGCCTTTAAGAAAGCACGGGTTACTTCGTCGGAAGGGAATATGGAAGTGGTCGCGCCGAGCTCCGCACCCATATTGGTAATGGTTGCGCGCTCCGGTACGGTGAGCGAGGCAACCCCTTCGCCGCAGTATTCCACGATCTTGCCCACGCCGCCTTTTACGGTCAGGATGCGGAGCACCTCAAGAATTACGTCTTTTGCGCTTACCCACGGCGACAGTTTGCCGCTGAGGTTTACCTTAAGCATTTTCGGCATGGCAATATAATAAGTACCGCCGCCCATTGCCACGGCAACGTCAAGGCCGCCCGCGCCCATCGCGAGCATACCGATGCCGCCGCCGGTGGGGGTGTGGCTGTCCGAACCGATCAGGGTCTTGCCGGGGATGCCGAAGCGCTCGAGGTGTACCTGGTGGCAGATTCCGTTGCCCGGGCGGGAAAAATAAATCCCGTGCTTTTTCGCCACGGACTGGATAAACCGGTGGTCGTCGGCGTTCTCAAAGCCGGTCTGCAGGGTGTTGTGGTCTATGTATGCCACAGAACGTTCAGTCTTTACGCGGGGAACGCCCATTGCTTCAAATTCAAGATACGCCATGGTTCCGGTTGCGTCCTGCGTAAGGGTCTGGTCAATTTTCAAGCCGATCTCGCTGCCTGCGGTCATGCTGCCGCTCTGAAGATGGCTCTTGATTATTTTTTGCGCCAAAGTCAAGCCCATGAATAAATCCTCCTGTTTTATCTGAGGTTAGGCGGGTTTCCCAAAACGGAACAAACAGCAAATCGCTGCTTTTCAGTTTTAAAACCCCTTAGTTAAATATATAACTATTATCATATAAAAAGAGCAGATTGTCAATCAGCCATTGAATATTATCCTGCTATTTTTACTTTTAAGACTTTATTTTCTTGATGAATATCCCAACAAATGCTATAATAAAAACACAAGCCGGTTGTTAATAAAACCGCCAGCCTTTCAAATGCAAAATTCTCTGCCTTAGCGGCTTTCCTGTAAATTAAAGTTACGGTTTCAAAATGATTTTCTTTATTCGTGAAGCTTCCGGTATTACCCTTAGCGCTTGAATATTTATACACGAATCGGTATGAGCTGCGGAATTTATTGGGCGGCTCAGTAATATTAATTGAAACGAAAAAGCGCTTTCTGCGTATGAGAACACCGTTCTTTCGGCAAACTAAACGCAGGAGGTACTGGATATGAACAACGAAGAGATCAACCGAGAGAAAGAAAAAGAAGAAAGCAAGGACCGGAACGACCGGCAGGTCGATCAGGTCATCGATACCGGTTCCGTGATTACGGGCGACGGCGCCCATATGATTCACTGCCTGACGGTGATCGGCCAGATTGAAGGGCATTATATTTTGCCGTCATCCAATAAAACAACAAAATACGAGCATGTTATTCCACAGCTTGTGGCGATTGAAGAGGAACCCAAAATTGACGGCCTGCTCATCATCCTGAACACGGTGGGCGGCGATGTGGAGGCCGGCCTCGCACTTGCGGAGCTTGTGGCGGGAATGAAGAAACCCACGGTGTCCATGGTTCTGGGCGGCGGGCATTCCATCGGGGTGCCTCTGGCGGTCGCTGCAAAGCATTCCTTTATTGTTCCAAGTGCGACCATGACCATTCACCCCGTGCGGATGAACGGAATGCTTTTGGGAGTACCACAGACGCTGGAGTATTTCCAGCGGATGCAGGAGCGTATCACGCGGTTTGTCACGCAGAATTCGCATATGTCTGCGGAGCGCTTTCACGAGCTGTCCATGAACACGCAGGAGCTGGTAATGGACGTCGGCACGGTTCTTGACGGGCCGGACGCCGTACAGGAAGGACTTATCGACTCGCTTGGCTGCCTTTCCGACGCGATCAACTGCCTTTACAGGATGATTGACGAACAGAGGGCGAAAGACAGAAAACCGGGGCCCAAGGCGCAGAAAAGGCCGGTCAGACCGGCAAAAAAACCTGTGGAAGCGGCAGAATGAATCCCGGCGTATTCATCCATTACAGAAACTATGAGGGGACACAAGATTAGAGTGAACTAAAGTGAAATATACAGGAACGGTTGGCGCGGGCAGAATTGTGCGGTAATTCTGCGGTTGCGCGACCCAATCCCAGGCGGCGGCAGCCGCCAATACATAATATGGAGGAAACAGCTTTGACAGTTTTACAGGCAATCATTCAGGGAATTATTCAGGGGGCAACCGAGTTTTTACCGGTTTCCAGCAGCGGCCATCTTTCTTTGGTTCAGCATTTCATGGGGGTGGAATCCCCGACCCTGCTTTTTGACGTAATGCTTCATCTCGGCACGCTGATCGCGGTACTGGCAGTTTACTACAAGCTTGTCTGGCGGCTGATCTGTGAATTCGTTTTTACGATCGGCGATATTTTTACGGGCAAATTCAAGTGGAGCAAGATGAACCCGGACCGCCGCCTGCTCATGATGCTGATCATCGGCCTGCTGCCGCTTTTCCTTTTGTTCCTTCCGGTTCCCGGCACAGGGATGAAGATCAAGGATTTCGCGGATAAATTTGCAACCGATAACGATATCATCGTCGAGGGCTGTTCCCTGATCGTGACCGGAATTTTACTGACCCTTGGAATTATGGCAAGCCATAAAACCGCCGAGCGCCACGCGGTGCACGGCCGCCCGTCCGGTTCTGCCGGCGGAAAAAGGCAGTTCAATACGGCGGATGCGCTGACCGTCGGCCTGACCCAGTGCGTGGCTGCCGTTTTTCCGGGGCTTTCACGTTCCGGCTCCACACTTTCCGCGGGGCTTCTGCGTGGCATCAACCGCCAGACCGCGCTGGATTATTCCTTTGTAATCGGAATTCCGTCCATTCTGGCTGCGGTTGCGCTGGAGTTGAAGGACGCCGCGAAAGCGCCGGCTGGAAATATGACCCCGATGCTGATCGGCGTAATCACAGCGGCGATTGTAGGCTTTTTTGCAATCAAGCTTCTGCGCTGGATGGTCAAAACGGATAAGCTCCCCGTATTCGCGGTCTATACGCTTGTCCTCGGCACGATTATTGTGGTGCTTGGAATCGTTGAGCACACAACGGGCTGGACATTTGTGATCCGATAAAATCGATCAGCAATAAACAGGCGGAAAAACGAAACGTTATAAAATTTTATTTATAAGGTGATAGAACAGTGGCAAGACGTAAACAAACGAAAAAACCGGCGCATTCCGCCCCCCGCAGCACCGCGGGGCGTTCGGCGCCCGCGGCGGGCGCGCGGTCAAAGCCGATACGCGACCCCGAGGTTGTAAAGCAGCGCAGCCAGATCAACGCCGTCGTGATGTTCGCGGCGTCGCTCCTGATGATCTTTCTGGTGCTGATACCGGGAGACCATATCTGGCTCTGGTGCCACAACGTGCTGCTCGGCCTGTTCGGCGTATGCGCGATCATCTGGCCCATCCTTCTATTCTACATATCGATCGTTACCGCGTTCGAACGCCAGAACAGCCGGGCGGGCACAAAGCTGCTGCTGATGATCCTGATCATCGCCCTTTTCTGCGCGGCGGTTTATATTTTCTCCGCGCCGGATAATACTACCGTTACGTCCTTCTGGGATAAACTCAAAAATCTTTATCAGCTCGGTACGCAGCGGTCGGGCGCCGGGCTGTTCAGCGGTCTGATCGGTATCCCGTTTGTTGCCGCGCTCGGCTCTGTCGGCGCGAAAATCGTGATTATTTTAGCGCTGTTTGTAGCGATTATGATATTGACCGGCACGACCTTGGTTCAGCTGTTCCGTGCGGTGACCAAGCCCGCAGATATGGTTGCCGCAAATATCAGCAGTGTCCGCGAGCAGAGGAAGCTGGAGCGCAGCACCTCCATCGATATTGCTCTGGATAAGGAGGACGAGCTCCCCCAGCATCCGGTGCAGTCACCGGGAAAAGTACCGGCGAAAAAAGAGAAGAACGAAAAGCTGGAGCAGCTGGAAAAGGTATTCGGCGTGAAAGAGCCTGTCGTTGAAAAGATCGAGAGCACCCCTGCGCCGGCTGCAGAGGACAAATCCGGTTCAGCGGCTGCCGCCGCGGCTTATGCCGCGCGCAAAGCCGAGCCGAAAAAGCAGGAAGAAAAGAAGCCTCCGGTCGGCGCGCCGGTTCAGCTTACCATGTTTACCGATGAACCTCCGCAGGACGGCAATTACCATTTCCCGCCGGTTTCCATGCTGGAAACAACAAAGGAGCAGAGCGAACAGGATGTGACCGAGGAGCTGAAGGATAACGGCCAGATGCTGGTTCAGACCCTGAAGAGCTTCGGCGTGCAGACCAAAATCGTGGACATCAGCCGCGGCCCGGCGGTCACTCGCTATGAACTGCAGCCCGCCGCCGGCGTTAAAATCAGTAAAATCACAAACCTTGCCGACGATATCGCCATGAATCTGGCGGCTGCCGGCGTGCGCATTGAAGCGCCGATTCCGGGCAAGGCTGCCGTGGGAATCGAGGTTCCGAATAAAAAGGTCAGCGTTGTTCGTATGCGCGAGCTGATCGAATCCAACAGCTTTACCACGGCCAAGAGCCGTCTGACCGTCGTGCTCGGCAGGGACATTGCCGGAGAGCCCGCCACGGCGGACTTGGCCAAGATGCCGCATCTTCTTATTGCGGGCGCGACCGGCTCCGGCAAATCCGTGTGTATCAACTCGTTTATTGTCAGCCTGCTGTATAAATCCACGCCGGACGAGGTTCGGTTCCTTATGATCGACCCGAAGGTTGTGGAGCTGGGCATTTACAACGGAATACCGCACCTTCTGGTGCCTGTGGTCACCGATCCGCGCAAGGCGGCCGGTGCTCTGGGCTGGGCGGTTACCGAAATGCTCAAGCGTTATAAAATTTTTGCGGAAAACAATGTGCGTGACCTCGGCGCCTATAACATGCTGGCCGCTTCCTGCGGCTACAAGGACGCGCAGGGCCAGCCCATGCAGCATATGCCACAGATTGTAATCATTATCGACGAGTTGGCCGACTTGATGATGGCAGCCCCGAACGAGGTGGAGGATTCCATCTGCCGTCTGGCGCAGATGGCGCGCGCCGCGGGCATGCATCTTCTGATTGCCACGCAGCGTCCGTCCGTGGACGTTATCACCGGCATCATCAAAGCAAATATTCCGAGCCGCATTGCCTTTGCCGTTTCTTCGCAGGTAGATTCGCGTACCATACTGGATATGGGCGGGGCGGAAAAGCTGCTCGGGAGAGGCGATATGCTCTTTTCTCCGGTCGGCTCGCAGAAGCCCATCCGCATCCAAGGCTGCTTTGTCAGCGACAGTGAAATCGAGTCGGTCGTCAGCTTCGTAAAGAAGGCGCAGGAAGCGGGCTACGATCAGAATATCGCGGAGGAAATCGAGAAGAATGCGGTGGCCGAAAAGGACGCGAAGGACGACGGCGCAATGGGCGGGGATACCGACCCGATGATGCCGGAAGCCGTCAAATGCATCGTGGAAGCCGGACAGGCCTCCACCTCGCTCTTACAGCGCCGTCTGCGTTTAGGCTACGCCCGCGCGGGCAGGCTGATCGATGAAATGGAGCAGATGGGCATTGTAGGACCGCACGAAGGCTCCAAACCGCGCCAGGTGCTCATCACTTACCAGCAGTGGCTGGAGATGAGCATGCGCCGGAATGACGAAAGTGAGAAGCAGGAATAAGCGGGTTATCAATAAAATCATGCAACCGTACATATCCTGACTGTTTACTACTTGAATTTTAATAAAGATAGGGAATTGTTAAATGCCGTTTTTACCTGTTACAAAAGAAGAAATCACTGCTTTGGGCTGGGACGCGCCGGATTTTGTGGTCGTTACCGGCGACGCCTATGTTGACCACCCGACCTTCGGTACCGCCATTATTTCCCGTGTGCTGGAGAATTTCGGCTACCGTGTGGCCATACTGGCTCAGCCGGACTGGCACAGCGACCGGGATTTTACCCGGTTCGGCAAACCCAGGCTCGGATTTATGGTGAACTCCGGGAATATCGATTCCATGGTGGCGCACTATACCGTGGCGCGCCGCCGCCGCCACGACGACGCGTATTCCCCCGGCAAAAAGGCCGGATTAAGGCCGGACAGGGCCGTGATCGTCTATACGCAGATGATAAAAAGAATCTACCCGGATTCGCCGGTGATTATCGGCGGGCTGGAGGCTTCCCTGCGCCGTTTTGCGCATTATGACTACTGGGATGATAAAATCCGCCCGTCCATCCTTCTGGATTCCGGTGCCGACCTGCTCACCTACGGCATGGGGGAGAACCAGACGGTGGAGATTGCCCGCCGCCTTTATTCCGGCGAGCCGATTCAGTCGATCACCGACATCCGCGGCACCTGCCATGCGATTCCCACGAAGGATTACCGCCCCGTTCCCGCGGTGGACTGCCCGAGCTTTGAACAGGTTTGCAAAAGCAAAAAAGAGTACGCGGTTTCCTGCCGTAAACAGCAGGACGAGCAGGACGCCGTGCGAGGACGCACGGTCATTCAGCGGCACGGCAGCATGATGTTGATTCAGAACCCGCCCATGCCGCCGCTTACGCAGGAGGAACTTGACGCGGTCTATGCGCTGCCCTATATGCGTACCTATCATCCGTCCTATGAAAAGATGGGCGGGGTTCCGGCCATAGAAGAAGTGGAATTTTCCATCACGCAAAACCGGGGCTGCTTCGGTGCGTGCAATTTCTGTTCCATCGCATTCCATCAGGGAAGGGCGGTTACCGCCCGCAGTGAGGACTCCATCCTGAAGGAAGCGAAAACGCTGACACAAAGCCCGAATTTTAAAGGCTATATTCATGATGTGGGCGGCCCTACCGCAAATTTCCGCCATCCTTCCTGTGAGAAGCAGGCGGAGCACGGCCTGTGTCCGGGAGGAAAAAAGTGCCTTGCACCAAAGCCCTGCCCGATGCTGAAGGTCGATCACGAGGAGTACCTTAACCTTCTGCGCAAAATACGAGCGCTGCCGAAAATCAAAAAAGTATTTATCCGCTCCGGCATCCGTTTCGATTATCTCATCGAGGATAAGGACGATACCTTTTTCCGGGAGCTTGTAAAATATCATGTCAGCGGCCAGCTCAAGGTCGCTCCGGAGCACTGTACGCCGGAGGTGCTGGACTGCATGGGCAAGCCGCACATTGAATCCTACCTGAAATTTCAGAAGAAGTTTTTCCAGCTGAGCAAAAAAGAAGGCAAGGAGCAGTATCTTGTGCCGTATCTGATGTCGTCCCATCCGGGCAGCACGCTGAAAGATGCCGTGGAGCTGGCGCTGTTCCTCAAACGCGAGCGTCTCCGCCCGGAGCAGGTGCAGGATTTTTATCCCACGCCGGGCACGGTTTCAACCTGTATGTTCTATACGGGACTGAACCCATATACGCTGAAAGAGGTTTATGTACCGCGTACCGATCGCGAAAAGGCGATGCAGCGCGCGCTTCTGCAGTATTTTATTCCGAAGAATAAGGAACTGGTGATTGCCGCTTTAAAGGCGGCCGGGCGCAGCGATCTGATCGGCATGGGTGAAAACTGTCTGGTTCGCCCCCTGCCCGGAACGCAGCGCGCACAGACACCCGGCAGGGAGAAGAAGGATAAATGGAGCAGCAGAAAACCGGCAAAAAGGCGCTGAAAATTATCCTGCTGCTGCTTTTGGCGGCAGGTTTGGTTATTTCATTTCTCCCGTACGGCGCGGCCGCGTCGTGGCATAAAATATTTTCTTTTTTCGGCCTTGCGGATTTCTCCGCTATAGCCGATTCCAGTCCGTTTTCCGTCCATGTGATCGACGTCGGAAAGGCCGACAGCATATTTGTGGAGTGCGGCGGAAAAACCATGCTGGTGGACGGCGGCACAGCCGACCGGGGCGAGCCGGTTGCGGAATACCTGAACCGGCGGGGCGTGAAAAAACTGGATTATGTGGTAAATACGCACCCGGACGACGACCATATCGGCGGCCTTGCCGAAATTTTCCGGCAATATCCGGTGGGCCGGTATCTCGCGCCCGAACTGCCAGCCGCCCTGATTCCAGCCGGTGAACCTTACCGCAACGTGCAGGAAGAGCAGAAAAAGAAAAAGCTTTCCGTTACCGTACCGAAGCAGGGTCAATTTTTTTTGCTGGGAAATGCAAAAGTTAATATTTTAGCGCCGGTAAAAACGGGAGAAAGTACAAATAATAACTCCGTCGTCCTCCGGATTACATTCAAAAATACAAGCTTGCTGCTGATGGGCGACGCACAGAAGGAAGAGGAAATCGATCTGCTGCAAAGCGGTGCGGAACTTTCCGCGGATGTGCTGAAGGTTGGGCATCACGGCAGCAGCACTTCTACGACCGAAGCGTTTTTAAAAGCGGTGAAACCGAAGTATGCCGCAATTTCCGTTGCCGACGATACCAGTGGAC
>DATAML010000214.1:0-11697 GCA_036260545.1 Caproiciproducens sp. | reverse complement strand
CCGCCATCGTGAATTCCAGATCATTTACCGAGATTTTGCCCAAAACTTCAATCGTTTTATCGATTTGCGTAATAATCGAATCCAGTGTGGAATTAAAGCCCTGAATGACGGTGCGGTAGCTGCCCTGATGCTTGGAAGCGTCTGCTCTGGTCGCCAGAGCGCCGTTCACTCCGGCCTGAGCAAGCATTTCCGCGTCGTTGATCAGAAGCCCCAGCGCCCCTTTCACTTCCGTGAGAGAGCGGCTTACGCTGGTAAACTGCTCATGGGACTCCTTCGTGTAGCTGTCCGCCTCGCCGACGTTCAGGTCCAGATCGAGGCTGCCGGCCGCAAGCTTGTTCAGGTTGTCTACGATCCGTTTAATTTCGACCGCGTTATACTGGTTCACCCGAATCAGCGAGGTAAGATCGGTAACCACTTCGACGAATCCGATTCGTTCGCCCTGCTCGCTGACCAAGTAGGAGGTATCCTGCTTGCAGCTCATGCCGCACCAGTCAAAGTAGCTCTGCCCAACGCCCTTTCTTAGCTGGGCAATACCGCAGTTTTCCGTCTTGCAGATCGTTGCTCCCGCGTTGCTGCAATCCATTCCGCGAGCCGAATCACGGTCTTTGATACTGCCCTGATCGATCATCAGCTTTTCAAACGCGCGGTTCATGAACGTCCATTTCATATCGCTGTCCGTAACATGGATCGGGAAGCTGATTGCGTCGATGATCGCACGGTACCAGGCGGATTGCTCTTCCGCTCCCTGTATTTCTCCGGTCGTGATGCGCAGGGACGCAGCCGCAAGCGCGCCAAGCAGCGCAAGAATGACGATCACCAGAAAAACGGTAAGTACCGCGCCGAAGCGCGCAATATTCGAACATAAATAGAAGACGATTCCACCCAGCAGTACGGCGAGCACATAGCTTGCCGGAAGGGCTGTCTTTAAATTAATATTGGTATTTTGGTTCTTTTTCATTTGATTACCTCTTTTCTCTCATATGATAAGCCGCTGTTTTCCGCTTTGGGGAGATAAAAATCCCAGCCGGGTAAGCGCAGCCCGGAAGGATTTGTTTCAGGATACTTCCTGATTCTGCAGTCTCATGATTTCTTCACAGTCCAGCACCATAGCCAGTTCGTTTCCGATTTTCGCGATTCCCTTCAGATAGCGATTCGACCGTATGCTTGCCATTCCCGGAGGCGGTTCAATGTTTTCCTCCGGTATGCCGCATACTTCCGATACCGTATCCACAATCAGGCCGCAGTGGGCTTGGTTTACATATAAAATAATAATGCAGGTTCTACCCGAATAATCCCGGGATTCCTTGCCCAGTACAAGGCGCATATCCAGCACGGGTATAATCTTTCCGCGCAGGTTGATGATTCCTTTTACATAATCCGGCGCGCAGGGCATGGGCACGATGGTAAGCATGTTATAAATTTCTTTAACAAAACCGATCTCCAGCGCAAAAAATTCTACTCCCAGTTTAAATGTAAGATATTTGTCTTTTTGCATGCTCTGTTCTTGTGCTTTTTCACATAATTCACTCATTGTATCTCCCCTTTCTTGTGGTGATATTACATATATCGTATAAAAAAGGATTTACATTATAAAATGTGAAAACAATTCTCAAGCAAAATATAATACTTCCTGTACAATATTTTAAATATAAATTAAACCGTATTGCTGTCTGTTCCTTCAATCGATTTCGTGTTTATATGGAATTTATAGGCTGCGGCAAAACGGTAAATTGAGGAGCGGGTACAGAAATGCGAGCGTAAGCGTATAGAAACGAAATTTACAGTTTTGCCACAAAATAAAAACGTACGATTGGCCGTTAGACCAATCGTACGTTTTCAGCTTTTCAGTTAAATTTACAGACTGCGGACTGTGCGTTCTTAAGTTTTAGTATTTTTCACCCAGCAGGCTTTTCGGATGCACCGGATGTACCTGATGTGCCGGATGTGTCGGCTGTTCCGGCTGAGGCTCTCGGTTTTCCACCAGCCGGATTTTTTCCGGCTGTGCCGTATTCGGCTTCGCGCTGCCCTTCAGGCGGAACCTGCCGGCAAGGTCGCGCAGACGTCTGGACTGCTCGGAAAGATCCCTGCTGACCGCCGCATTTTCTTCGGATGCCGCAGAATTTTCCTGCACTACCCGCGCAATCTGGTCGATTCCGGTGGTGACCTGTTCCACCGCGGCGGCTTCGTTTCGCGTAGCCTCCGAAATTTCGGAAATCAGCGCGGTGGATTTATTGGAACTGGTACGGATCTGCTGGAACGAGGCGGCGGTAGAACTTGCAACCTTTGTGCCGTTTTCCACCAGACCGATGGTGTTTTCAATCAGCGCGGCCGTCTGCTGCGCCGCGTTTGCACTCTTTCCGGCCAAATTTCGAACCTCGTCCGCAACCACGGAGAAGCCCTTGCCCGCCGCGCCGGCTCTTGCGGCTTCCACGGCGGCGTTGAGCGCGAGGATGTTCGTCTGGAAGGCAATGTCTTCAATGGTCTTTGTGATCTTCCGGATTTCGGCGGAAGCATCATTGATGTTATTCATCGCCGTGAGCATTTCTTCGATATTGCGGTTGCCCCTTTCCACTTCATCCGTGGACTGCTTGGCAATGGTGCTCGCAACCTCGGCATTCTGGGCCGTTTTCTGAATCTGACCGGAAATTTCGGTGATTGTTGCGGAAAGCTGTTCGGAGGTAGCCGCCTGTTCGGATGCGCCCTGCGAAAGTGCCGCAGCACTGCTGGAAATCTGATCCGACCGGTCGGATACGGACTGCGCCGCCGTGCCGATATCGTAAAACACGGAATTCAGCGACCGGACAATATGGTTCAGCGCAATTTTAATTTGCGAAAAATCGCCGTAATACTCCCGCTGTGCTTCCACCGTCAGGTCGCCTTCCGAAATCGAACTGAGCATCCCGGAAATTTCACCGATGTATGTCTGCAGGCTTGTTACGGTATTCTCCAGCGCGGACGCGACCTGCCCCACCTCGTCCCGGGTGTGCACGGTAAGCGCAACCGCATCCGCATTGGAGATGCCGATTTCACCGTGCTCCATATTGTTGGCCAGCGCCACAACCTGGTTCAGCGGGTTTTTGACCCGCTTTCTCATAAACCGATAGAGAATTACTGTGGCAAAAACGATGAGGATGACAGCGATTCCAAAGGAAAAGAGTACAGCGCTACTCAGCTGCCGTTCGGATTCCTCAATATTCACTCCCGTAAACAGCGCGCCGACCGCCTTGCCGTCCGCGCCCGTGATAGGGACATAGTTCGCAACCATTTTTTGCCCCAGTATTTCCGTTTTACCTGTGTAATTCTGCTTTTGCTTCAGTACCTTTTCCACAACGGCGGCACCCATTTTTGTTCCGGTCTCGCGCTTTTTGTTGACCTGCAGGGTCGTGTTGATGCGCTCGTCGTTCAAAAATACGGTAAATTCGCAGCCCGTATAGCTCTTGAGTTTATCCACAAAGGTAGAATGGTCAAGAGACTGCGTAATATTCGCCAAAGAGATTACGGTGGAAACCGTGCCGATCAGCGTGTCCCCGTTTTTCAGCGGCACCCCGTAGCAGACACATAGATCTTTTCCTGTAATTACCTCGTAGACCGTCGTCGCTCTTCCCTTTAGCGCGGTCTGCACATGGTTCAGCTTGGAAATCTCCGGCAGGTCAAAATCGGACGTCGAAGAGGAAATCAGTTTACCGTTTTCATCGGTAAGAAAGGCGTAGCTCAGGCCGTTTGTGCTTACCTGCGTTTTCAGCAAGTCCGTCATAGAAAAATTGTTTTTTTCGCCTACTGCCTGAATGAGATTCAGATTCCCGGCAAGTTTCTTGCCCGCTTCCTCCACGCTGGACTCGTATCCCTTTACGGTATCCTGCATACCGGTCATTGCGACCTTGCTCTGCCTGACGTAAGAGCTTTCAAACGTCTGGCTCGCCAGAGCCGATACGAGGGATACGGCGATGATTAAAATGACCGAAAGAAAAACAATAAAGAATAAAGACAGGGCCGAACTGAGACTTTTCTGACGCTTTTTCATTAGAATACTCCTCCACTGAATACTATCCTGCTTAAAGCAGCAGTAAGAAAAACCGGAATTTTCGCGGCAATCTTCCCCAAGCAGCCATGGAATCCGGATTTACTTAATTGATGGCAAGCGGCTTTAAATCCTCCTTCTTTTGTCCCGTCCAATCAGTTTTCTAATTCCTTTATCGGCATTACTCGGTAAAATTTGAGTAAAATGTGAAAAAATTTTGCGAAAATTTCACAACAATTTTCGGTTTCCGGTAATCTTTGTTTTTCTCTTGCGGCTGACCGAAACCGTGCGCGTATTTGCACTTTGCGAGGGAATCCTATTCGCAAACTGAAAGGGGGAAAATCCATGACCGCGCGCCAGTTTGATTCCATGCTCGCCCGCCACTGCGCCCCGGCGCTGGCGGGCATAAAATCCGCAAATATGATTTCGGTAAGGGAAGAAGCCGCCGGACATCTTGCGCGGCTGCTGGCCATTTACAACAAGCCGCTCGGCCGGCACGGCGTACGAGTGGAAATCCTCTGCCGGTACCGGACGCACACGCTGGTTCTGGTGTACCGCCCCGGTCTGCTCTGGAGCCAGCTGCAGGAGGAAAACGTGCAAAATTTTCTTGCCTCCCTGGGGTATTGCCGATGGGAAAGCCTCGATTCCCTGCTGTGCCAGCTGAAGGAGCGGTGTGCACGGCACTGCATCCCGCACGAAATCGGCCTTTTTCTCAATTACCCGCTGGAGGACGTCATCGGCTTTATGGAGGGCGGCGCGCCATGCAAGCTCTGCGGTTACTGGAAGGTCTACTCCGACGCGGATTTCGCGCGTATGCGCTTCCGCCAGTTTACATCCTGCCGTGAAACCTACTGCCGCCTGATCGAAAGTGGCGGCTCTGTCCTCCATCTTTTCCGGGCATAAGCAGCAAAAACAGATCGGACAACGCCGTTCGGGATGAAGCCCGGGCGGCGTTTTTTACGGAATCAGATCGAAACGGAAGGCGATGCTTTTCTGAAAAACCTCTCCCGGCTTCAGGAAGGGGGTCCGGCCGCCCTGCAGCCGGGGCGCGTCGGGCAGATACTGCGCTTCCAGCGCATAGGCACTGCCGGCGGCGATTTTCTGGCTGTCGGCCGTGCAGCCGGCATTGCCCAGGTACCCCCCCGAATAAAACACAAGGCTTGGATAATCCGTCGTTACCGTAACGCGCCGCCCGCTGAAGGGATCATACAATACGGCGGCCGGCCCGCCGCCCTGATTCAGGAGATAGGCGTTGTTGTAGCCAAGAGCGTTTAAAAGCTGCGGATGGGAAGGGTTGCTTTGCACCGCATCCCCCACTGCCCGCGGCGCTGTGAAGTCAAAAGGTGTGCCTTTTACGTTCTCGCAGGATACCGGCAGATGGAATCTATCGTTATAGTACACGCTTTCCGCATTAATCTGCAGAACCTGGAAGTCGCCGGGTCCGGTAAAGTCCCCCGACAGGTTCCAGTAACTGTGGTTCGTCGGATTCACCCATGTTTCTTTATCCGTAACGGCAGTATACCGAATTTGGATTGTGTTATCATCGGAGAGAGAGTAGCGCACGGAAATGTCGCGTTCGCCGGGGAATCCGTTTTGTCCGTCGTGCAGATGCTGCGTAAAAACAACGCCTGCCTCATTTTCACTACAAAAAGTTTCCTGCACCTTCCACAGGGAATGCCCCAGATTCTCCGGGCCGCCGTGCAGGGTGTTTTCCCCGTCGTTTTTCAACAGCCGGTATTCCTTTCCGTGAATAGAGAGGATGCCCCCTTTTATGCGCCCTGCCACGGGTCCTACCGTTGCGCCGGCATAGGTATCGCTTGCGGAATAGGCGTTCCTGTCCGGCAAGGAGAGTGCAATATTTTTAATATTTCCTCTTCTGTCCGGCGTACGGACAAAAGCAACAGCCGCGCCGAAAGCCATGGTGCCAAAGCTCATCGTATTGTTTTCCATACAATATATTGGCAGATTTCTGCAGTAATCAGGTGATGAAGATGTAATATTTGTTAGTTTCATATAAAGCTCCTCACAATATGTTAAAAATTGAGGATTGCATTGTCAGTTTACAATTTTTTACGAAAAAAACAATAGCACGGATTCAAAAGAGCAATTTTTACAAATATGTACGCAATTTTAAAAAACAAAACCAATTTTGTTTATGCTATCATAATGTCAACAAAAAGCAGAAGATGTGTGAAAGAAATTTAGCAAATTAACACGGTAAGGAGGATACGCGAATGGAAAGTGTTCTGGAATTCAAAAATATTTCCAAATATTTTCCCGGTGTCATAGCACTGGATGATATTAGTTTCCAGGCACACAGCGGCGAAGTGCTGGCTTTCCTCGGCGAAAACGGAGCGGGCAAATCCACGCTGCTGAAGGTTCTCAACGGCGATTACCAGCCGGATAAAGGGGAGTACTTACTCGATGGGGTTCAAAAGCATTTTCGTTCCCCGCATGAAGCAATAGAGGAAGGCATCAGCGTTATTTATCAGGAACGCCAGATTCTGATGGAGCTGACCGTCGCCGAAAATATTTATCTGGGCAGGATGCCTGTCAATAAGTTCGGCGTCATCAATACGCGCCAGGCAAATAAAATGGCGCAGAAAATCATCAATGATTTCGGCCTGCCGATTTCCCCGCAGACAAAGGTAAAGGATTTAAGCATCGCCTACCAGCAGATGGTGGAAATCATGAAAGCCTACAGCCGTGACAATCTGAAGGTGATCTGTTTTGACGAACCTACCGCCAGCCTGAGCGATTCCGAAATCGAATGCCTGTTTGCGATTATACGCAAACTGAAAAGTGAAAATAAAATCATTATTTACGTTTCACACCGCATGGATGAGCTCAAGGAAATCACCGACAAGGTTGCCATTTTTAAGGACGGGCGGTATGTACGCACCGTGGCGAACGGAGAGGTCTCCGAAAAGGAACTGATCAAAATGATGGTCGGCCGTGATCTGGGCGACGTTTACAAAAGTCTGGACCGCGACAAAACAATCGGCGACGTCCTTCTGGATGTCAAAAATGTTTCCTCCGATTACGTAAAAGAAAATTCCTTCCAGCTCCGGCGCGGCGAAGTGCTTGGATTCAGCGGACTGGTCGGCGCGGGCCGGACGGAACTGATGCGTGCGATCATCGGCGCGGATAAAATGCACACCGGAGAGGTTTATCTGGAAGGCAAAAAGATTATCAACCATTCTCCCAAGGACGCGATGGACAACGGAATTGTACTCGTGCCGGAAGACCGGAAAATGCAGGGCATTCTGGCAAACCTGAGCGTAAAGGGCAATATTAATATTTCCATGCTCGATAAGAACTCCAACCAGTTCGGAGTAATGGATAAAAAGAAGGAACAGGAAGTCGCCGCGAAGGGCATTGAGGAATTTCAGATCAAGACCCCGTCCGCGGAGAAAAAAATCATAGAGCTTTCCGGCGGAAATCAACAGAAATGCATTGTGGCCCGCTGGATTGCGACGAACCCGAAGGTGCTGATTCTGGACGAACCCACAAAAGGAATCGACGTCGGCGCAAAATCGGAATTTTACCGCATGATCTGCGCCTTTGCAAAGCAGGGGCTCGGCGTCATTCTGATCTCTTCGGAAATGCCCGAGGTTATGGGTCTTTCCGACCGTATTATCGTAATGAAATCGCTTAAAATTGTCGGCGAAGTTTCCCATGACGAGGCAACGGAGGATCGACTTCTCAGCATGGGCATGATAGGAGAGGACACACAATGAACGAAACATCGAAACAAAAGAAAGGACTGCAGAACGTACTCGGTGCGATAGGCGGCGAAAAATTAGTATTGATCGGCGCAATTATCGTTGTTTTCATTCTTTTCTCATCGATCAACTCAAACTTTTTTTCACTGACCAACATCGTCAACCTTCTGGTTGCGGCTTCTCTGGTGGGACTTGTTGCAATCGGTCATACATATTTGATCATTGCGGCGCAGAACGATTTGTCACCGGGCTCCCTTGCCGCTCTTTCCGGCACGCTGTGCGCGCTGCTGGTAAGCTGGAAGGTTCCGCTGGTGGTATCCATTCTGATCACTCTGGCGGTTGCGGCGGCGGTCGGCATCTGCAACGCACTGATGGTCAACAAAATCAAGCTTGACCCCTTCATTGCAACGCTGGTTTCGCAGGCAATCCTCCGCGGATTCGCTTACATCATCTGCGATGGCAAACCGGTTGCGATCAGCGACCCCGGGTTTATTGAAATCGGAAAAGCCCGTTTCCTTGAAATTCCGGTTTCCGTATGGATTATGGTTATTTCCATTGCGGTCTTCGGCTTTATCCTTGCGAAGACAAAATTCGGCCGCAGTATTTACGCGATCGGCGGAAATAAGGATGCCGCGCGTCTTGCGGGCCTGAACCCCCAGAAAATCATTACCATCTGCTTTATTATGATGGGCCTGTTCTGCGGCATCGGCGGAATTGTGTTTGCCGCCAGAATGAACAGCGGGCAGCCTGCCGCAAATGTCAACCTTGAGTTCGACGCCATCACAGCCGTTATTCTGGGCGGCGTCTCCTTTACCGGCGGCGTCGGCAACATGGGCGGCACCGTGCTCGGCATTATCCTGATTCAGGCTTTCAATACCGGCCTTATCATGGTAAACGTGCCCTCTTTCTGGCAGTATGTCGCCCGCGGCGCACTCCTGCTGTTCGCACTTACCACAGACTATCTGCGTAAGGAAAAACGCAACAAGCAGCTGCTCGCAGCCAGCATGAAAAACGCCTGATCTTAACCAATCTGCAGATTAACATGCATGGGCATGTTAAAAATAAAAAAACCAGGAGGAAAATGTATATGAAAAAATCGTTATCTTTGATTCTGGCAGCAGCCATGGCAGTCACAGCCTTTACCGGATGCAGCAGCGCATCCTCAAGTTCCGCGGCACCGGCCGCAGCTTCCGCAGCTCCCGCTGCATCGGAAGCAGCTTCTCAGGCCGCTTCCACCGCCGCAAAGAGCGGCAAGCTGACCGTCTACGGCATCTACAAGGCCGGCGACCAGACATGGTTCATCGATGAAGGCAAAGCAGCGAAAAAGGCTGTTGAAGCAGCCGGCGGAGAGTTTATCTACGTCGATGCAAAAATGAGCCCCGAAGAATACCTGAAAGCAATCGACAACGCAGTCGCCAACAAAGCTTCCGGCGTTGTTACCTGCATTCCCGACCAGACTATGTCCCAGTCCGTTCTGGATAAGCTCACCGCGGCAAATATTCCTGTTGTAGCAGCTGATGACGCGCTGCAGGATACAAGCGGCAAGAAGATTGCTCCCTGGGTTGGCATTGACGCTTATAAAATCGGCCAGACGAATGGCAAATGGCTGGCAGATTACGCAAACAAGAACAGCCTTGCCGGCAAGGCCGACGTCGGTCTGCTGATTATGACCATGGACACGGTTTCCAGCTGCGTACCCCGTGCCAAGGGCGAAGAAGACGAATTCACAAAAGACTGCTCCGGCTTTAAAAAGAGCAATATCTTCAAAGCGGACTACGACGGAACAACCGATAAGGGCAACACCGCGGCCGCAGCCGTATTTACCGCACATCCGGAAATTAAAACCTGGCTTGTAACAGGCGCCAACGAAGAGGGCACCGTGGGTGCATGCCGCGCACTTGAGAGCGCCGGCCTTGACAAGAACGCCTGCGTCGTAGGACTTGGCGCTTACCTTGCAAAAGACGAATTCAAGAAAGCAAACGGTTCTCCGATGAAAGCAGCCACCTATTTCTCTTCCGATTCCGTCGGCACCGGTTCCGTACAGGTACTTCTTGACAAGATTGCAGGCAAGGACGTAAAGCAGGAAACCGCAGTCAGCGCAGAAATCGTAACTCCGGAAAACTACAAACAAGTAATGGGTGCTGCTGCAAACTGAGCGGAACACTTAGTTGCAAAACATAAATCACTGTGAAACACAAACGCGGTTTAGCGGGAATTTCAGGCAAAACACGTTCATGAAACGAATCAGTGGTTAAAAAAGAAAGCCGCCCTGTCTAATCTCCTACAGGGCGGTCATTTTTTGAAATTTTTGAGTTGCTGCCCTTGAATTTCAGAGGCGTTGTCCCGGTAGCTTTCTTAAATGAGGTGCAAAAACTGCATTCGTTTTCAAACCCGCTGCGAAACGCGACCTCCTTGATCCGCGCGTCTGTTGTTGTCAGAAGAAATTTTGCAAACTCAACGCGGACACGGATGATATACTCATGCGGCGTAAAGCCCGTTTCCTTTTTAAACACCCTTGTAAAGTAAAAAGGACTCAGCGAAGCCTTTTTGGCCAGCTGCTCCAAGGTCAGCGGTTTATCCGCGTTCTCAGAAATGTAAGCAAGAACTTCTTCAATCATACTCCCGTTATTATCCCTGGAGACTACCTTATTGGCGCACAGGATCAGTTCCGTAAGCAAATCCGTAATAATCTTTGAAACAACTACCTCGCTAACCTTCCTGTGCCCATGGTAGCCTTCAAAAATCTTCGTCATGCAGTGCTCCGCATTGTATGGATTCTGCGGTGCAAACACAATCCCGCCGCGGGTGGCGGTTTCAAAATACCGCCGGGCAAGTACTCCGTCAAAGTGAACCCAGTAAATTTCCCACCCGCTCTTTGTATAATACTGATGGGGCTTATAGCAGTCTATAAACGCCAGGGAACCTTCGTACAGCGGAATGTGACGTCCATTCTGCTCCACAAAGCCGGTTCCTTTGCGAACATACATAATGAGGAAGCTGTTATAGTTCTGCCGGTTTACGGCATAGGTGCTGTCGCAAAAATAATGGCCGGTGCAAATCGGGTAAAAATACATCTCCTTGGCCTGCGAGCTGTGCGTATGGAAATAAATATCGGAGGTTTCCAGAACGCCCTGGTCATTTATTTTCACGTCAGCATTTCCCCTTTAATTTTGAAATAAACAGAAATCTTTTCTTTATTATAAATATTTAAGCCATAATAGTCAAACGCGTATCTTGAGAAATCGTTTGAATCTACAAATCAGGAGGCATTATCATGAAGCATATTGAAAGACAAGTGGAAGTATGGCAGGAAAAAGTGACGATACCGACCTACGGCGTCGGCGCAGCCGATAAAAACCCGATGTTCCTGGAAAAGCGCGTTTATCAGGGCAGCTCCGGCAAGGTTTATCCGCTTCCTGTCATCGATAAAATATACGATGAAAAAAAGGATCAGGACTATAACGCTGTTTTCCTGGAAAACGATTATCTCAAGGTCATGATTCTCCCGGAGCTGGGCGGACGCATTCAGCGCGCGTACGACAAAACGAACGGGTATGACTTCGTCTATTACAACGAAGTGATTAAGCCCGCACTCGTCGGTCTTACCGGGCCGTGGATCAGCGGCGGGATCGAATTCAACTGGCCGCAGCACCACCGCCCCTCCACCTACTCGCCCGTTGATTACACGCTCTGTGAAAACCCGGACGGCAGCAAGACCGTGCGCATCAGCGAAACAGATAAAATCAACGGCACAAAGGGCATGGCCAGCTTCACACTCTATCCGGACAGGGCTTACATAGAAATCAAGGGCCAGCTTTACAATCCCACGGATATGCCCCAGACGTTCCTGTGGTGGGCAAACCCTGCCGTAAGCGTAAACGACCATACCCAGTCCATTTTTCCGCCGGACGTCCACGCGGTGATGGACCACGGAAAGCGCGACGTTTCCAAATT
>DATAML010000180.1:0-8838 GCA_036260545.1 Caproiciproducens sp. | reverse complement strand
GGCGGGATCAGCTCCACCGGCGAAATCAAAAGGATGCAGAATATTGCCAAAGAGAACGGAATTGATGTAATCTGCGCCATCGGCGGAGGCAGCGCAATCGATACCGCCAAAGCAGCCGCTTATTACGAGCATCTTCCGGTTGTAATCATTCCCACCGTCTGCGCCACAGATGCGCCCTGCACCGGGCTTTCCGTAATCTACAACGACGACGGAACCTTCTCAAACTATATTTTTTATCCAAAGAATCCGGACGCCGTTATTGTTGATTCCTCCATTATCGCAAAGGCCCCCGTCCGTTTCCTCGTCGCCGGTATGGGCGACGCGCTGGGAACCTATTTTGAAGCAAGAATGTGTGAAAAGACCAACTCCGCAAGCCTGGAAAACGGCGGCATCACCAAATCCGCGATGGCACTCTGCGAGCTTTGCTACAACACGCTTTTGAACGACGGCTACAAGGCAAAGAAATCTGCCGAGCTCGGCGTTCTTACTCCGGCATTTGAAGCGGTAGTGGAAGCCAACACTTATTTGAGCGGCGTGGGCGCGGATAACGGAGGCCTTGCCACTTCCCATTCCGTCTACAATGGCTTTACTGCACTGGAAGAGTGCGAAAAGACCATGCACGGCGAACTGGTCGCTTTTGGAACGGTTGCCCAGCTTGTTCTGGAAGACGCTCCAATGGAAGAAATTGAAGAGGTCATGGACTTCTGCGTATCCGTAGGCCTTCCGATTACACTGAAGCAGGTGGGTGTAACCGACCCGTCCAGAGTCATGATCGCTGCCGAAAAGGCATGCGCGCCGGGAGAGTCCATTCACAATATGCTCGGCGACGTCACCCTGAATCAGCTTTACAGCGCGATTCTGGCTGCCGACGCTCTTGGCAGGGATTTCCTTGGTGAATAAAAGCCGGCATAGATAAAATAAATCAGCCCGCTGTGTGTACCAACAAGGTATGTGCAGCGGGCTGATTCTAATTTAAGTGATTTTGCGTGTTCAGTATCATCGATGTTCGAAATTCCTTATCATCGAACGAAATCAATGCGGTTCCTTCGTATTTGGCGGCAACGGCACGAACAGAAGAAAGGCCGATACCTTCTTCATTATCGCGCTTACGGGAAAGAATGGTGCCGTTTTTACCCTCTATCTTTCCGTCATAACTGTTGTCGATGGTAATTACTAATATATTTCCGCGAAGCCTTGATTTGATGTGAATATATTTCTGGCCGCCGTTCATTCTTCTGCAGGCTTCCACTGCATTTTCAAGACAATTTCCGAAGATGATGCATAAATCCAGATTTGTAATCCCGACCTTCTGCGGAAGCTGAAGATCGGAATTTATGGTAACCCCTTCCTCCCTGGCGATTTGAACATAGTGGAGTATAATCACATTGGCAGCACTGTTTTCGCAGAGAACCAGCTGGATGTCATTCTGGACAGAACCTTTATACTCCTTGAGATACTTCATCAACTCTTCCTTGTTATCCGACTGTAAGTAAGCCTCAATAACGGATAGATGATGCCTCAGATCATGACGCGCCGCTTTGGCTTCAGCAATATTCTCGCTGAGCATTTTATATGCATTCTCCTGAAAACTGAGCTGCATATTAGCGATTTTCATTTTTTCGATCAGCGCCGCGTTTTCATTCGTTTGGAAAAGCAGGCGTGAAATTACATAATAAACTGCAGAGGCGCCCAGCGCCATAATTAGGATAATGGTGATAAAATTCCAACTGATCACCAAATTTACTATATAAGTCTGGGTAAATACAATAATGGTAATATCAAACGAAAGCGGAATGACCCATAATGTTTTCCAGATTACTTTGTCCGTCCGGTTGAGTAAGATAAAATTCTTTTTGTAGAAATACATGGCAATGGGAAAAGTAACAGCCAGCAACGCGGAATAAATATGAATAAATCCTATGCTGAATCCATTTTCGTGCAAAGCATTAGAAAAGAAATACAGATCCAGGGATTTTGAAATGCTGATCAGAACCCCTCCATAGTTAACGATCAATAAAAAGACATAAATCAATTTTGAAAAGTTTTCCCTTACGGTCAACAAATAAGTACAAAAATATATTGTCAGCCAGGAGTAAAAAGAAAGTTTAAATAAATTATATGACATGATGTGATCAAAGTAATAAAAAGCAAATTGGGCAACAGTAAGAAGAGATAACAAAAGAATCAGTTTTATTTTTGAGATTCTTAGTTTATCTACAAAAGGGAAATAACACAAATAAGCATAGGGGATAATATACAAAAGCATTCCGACCGGAACAAGATACCGGTCATGCATAATCTCCCCCCCTTATGCTTTTTAAGAGATACTGGTTATAGGAATCTTTCACTTTCTGTCTGCCGTTAAGGCGAATGGGAACTCTCTCACCGTTTGTCAGGAGGAAGCTCCCCCTTTCCATCCCGGTAATATACTGCATATTTACAATATAGCTGCGGTCGCATTTTAAAAATGTACCGGTCAGGGCGGCCTCCAGCTTTGCCAGAGTAAGATAGGTTTTTAAGACCCCATTCATAGTATGAATGGACACTGCTTTTCCGTATACTTCCGCATACAGGATATCCTGAAGGCGAACCGGAACCATGTGCCTGTCCACTGTGACATTGATAAATTTACAGCTGTCGAGAAGAAGACGGCTGCAGCGCCGCAGTGCTTCTTCTACGCTGCTGTATTTCAGCGGTTTTAAAAGGTAGTGAACGGCTCCTACTTCAAATCCCTCCGCGCGAAAATCCGGACTTGTAGTAGTAAATATGATCATGCAGTCCCTGTTGATATCACGTATTTTATATGCCGTTTCTATGCCCGAAAAACCGTTCATAAAAATGTCAAGGAAAACAATTTTAAAATCCTCTGTCAAAAAATCGGAAATTAAATCAACCCCGCTGTTAAAAGCTTTAATTTTAATATCCAACATTTTTTCGTCCGCATATTGTGATATATGTTTCGCAAGAACTTGGCAGTCATACTGCATATCGTCACAAACAGCAATTTTCAATTTTATCACTCATTTATTTTAAAATCTCTATTAATAATTATCGAAACTTTTTCGTAAATCATTAGAGAATAGTATTTTTATGCTTTCTTTTACGCCGTAAAAGAAACGTTTGCGGAAAGTCTATTGCGTTATTTCATAAAAAATGTGAAAATGAAGGTGAAATTACGGCACAGATAGATAAAAATTTAGGATGTTTTAACAGAAAGGACCAAATCTCATGCCAGACATACTTATGAAATTGCAGAGAGCCTATACGAACAATCCAAAAAGCGCTGTAAATTTGCTGCCGGAATTAATTCAGGAAATTGAACAGGGAAATATTATAGAAAAAGCAAATTCGCAGACTTCAAGAAATCCGTGCGAAATATGCGGGATAAAAAAAGCGCTCCGATGCATAAAGCATGATACGATCTGCAGCAAAAAGAAGGCCTATGAAGAACTTTTTGTAGAAGGTCTTTTAAAATTCATATAGGAAAGGATTGTTATAACGGAAGAAGATCACTGAAACGTAAAATATTCGCACATACAGAAAATGCGGCAGAGAAGAATCCGAATGAATCTTTCTCTGCCGCATTTTCATTTTTAACTGCAAGGGATTTATGTGCATGCCGCCGGATTACTCAGTGCAGTGTTTTCGCATACTGGCCGATCTTTTTATCCATATTGGAGATATGGGATGTAAGCCAGCCAATCACAAGCTGGTTCGCGTTAATAATCACCAGAATATTCCCGCCCGATTCCGAGTATTCCTTTTTCAGCTTTGCCAGCTGTTCAATAAAAGCGGTATGCGCCTGCTTCTGTGCGTCATATTCGGGATACTTGATGCGCAGCATATACTGTTCTTCGTCATTGAAATGTTTTTTGGTGTAATCATCCAGGAAATCGAGCATTTTGCCGACATATTCGCTGGCCTGATGCTTTTTCCCCGCTTCAAAGAGATCGTCCGCTTTTTGAAACCATGTTTTATGCTGTTCGTCAATCAGGGATACCCCAACCGATAAATCCGGTGTCCATTCCATAATACATACCCCTTTAGAATTTCATTATTCCTGTTTTTTGAGAAAGTTTATTCTTCCGAGAACATATCCTTACCTACGCCGCAGAGCGGGCAGGTCCAATCGTCCGGAAGGTCCTCGAATTTTGTGCCGGGCGCAATCCCGTTATCCGGATCGCCCACCTCGGGATCATAAACATAACCGCAGGCGCTGCAAACATACTTTGTCATAAAAATACACTCCTTTGTTTTTAATTATAGTATTGTGATTACCGGCTTACCGGATATTATTCAAAATATCTCTTGAGCAGTCCGTTGAAGCCGCTGCCGTGACGGGCCTCGTCTTTTGCCATTTCGTGTACGCTGTCATGGATTGCATCATAGTTCAGTTCCTTGGCTCGTTTTGCAATTGCCAGCTTGCCGGCACACGCGCCCGCTTCCGCCTCGGCACGCATCTGAAGGTTCTTCTTTGTGCTCTTGGTTACCACTTCGCCCAGCATTTCGGCAAATCTTGATGCATGATCCGCTTCTTCAAGCGCATATTTTTTGAACGCTGCGGCAATCTCCGGGTAACCTTCGCGGTCCGCCTGACGGCTCATTGCGATGTACATACCCACTTCGGTGCATTCGCCGTTGAAGTTTGCAACCAGACCGTCATAAACCTCTTTATCGATTCCCTGCGCAATACCGATTTCGTGTTCACAGGCAAAGGAAAGCCCCTCGACCTTTTCTACAAATTTTTCTTTGGGGGCCTTGCACTGCGGGCAGAACGCCGGGGCTTCCTCTCCTTCAAATACATAACCGCAAACGGAACATACAAATTTTTTCATTTTGGTTTTCCTCCATATCATTTAATTTTTTATTGAAAGGCTTACTGCCTTTTTAACGGATAAAATACTGAGCCGGACGGTTTGACTTCTTATGTAACCGGCAAACTTAAAATCAATAATAATTATTATTCCTAAGTTATGAATATATATTAGCATGGGCTAACCGTCCTGTCAAGGGTTTTTCAAAAAATATTTCAAATAATTATTCCGGCACTTTCCGTAAGATTTTCCGGGCAAGAGTGCCTGCTTTCAATGTTTATTTCTTTGCGGCTCCATCGCATCGGGACGGGGCGAAACGGGCCGGGAAAATAAAAGCCACAGAGAGCCTGCCATGCTTTCACACGCAGGCCCCCTGTATTTTTTCGTGTCAAACTTCTTACTTTACGATTTCCTTGTACTGCGCGTCGGTCAAATCAACCGAATAAAACAGCTTGTAAAACTCTTTGACCTCTTTCTCAATATTAAGATTATATTTCTGCGGATAAACCAGATTGCCCAGCCAGTTGATTCCGATGATACGGTTGACGGAAGGAGGATTGCTGATAAAGCTGTAAGGCGCGCTGGGGATACGGTAGACTTTACCGTTCTTGACCGCCTTGACATCCTTCCACGCAGAGCCCGTCATGATGGCTTTATAGGACAAATCCCCGTCCGCCAGGATGACATCCGGGTTCCATTTAAGAATTTGCTCCAGGGATACCTTGCTGCCGCCGCCGGAGCTGACCACTTCCACGTTCGCCACGTTTTCGGCGCCCACGCGGTTTAAGACGTCCGCGTGGATGGAGCCTGCCGCGTTGGTGTTCAGTCCGGACTCCCCGATTGCCATATAGACCCGGACTTTTTGACCGGCGGGAATGGATTTGGCAATGGTGTCGGCGCTGCCGATGGTCTTTTTGCAGTATGCGGAAAGCTGTGCGGCGCGGTCGGTTTCGCCCAGCAGATCACCCAGCATGGTGTAAGTCTGCGGCATTGTATCAAGGGTTGCGGAGATAAACACGGTCGGGATTCCAAGCTGCTTCTGCAAACCGTCCATGTCCTCCTTGACAGTTTTTTTCGCTTCGCCGATATCAATAATTACATCCGGGGCGGCGGCGGCAAGCGCTTCCATGTTCAGGCTGGCGTTTTTGCCGTAAAACTGGCCGAACTTAGGAAGGCTCCAGTATTTTTTATCGATATATTTTTTCGCGTCGGCGGAAAAGTCGCTCGCCAGACCCGCCAGTTTATCCGGGGCGGCGGTGTAGAGCACAATCTGAGCCATCGGGCCGGAGGGAGCGGCAGATTTGATATGAACGGGTACGGTAACCTTGCGGCCCGCGCTGTCCGTAAAGACGCGCGTTTCCTTCTGCGATTGCGGCGCAGCGGAGGAGCTGTTTGCGGCAGATGGGGCTGCGAAGGAAGCGGAAGGAGCAGACGAAGAAGCGCATCCTGAGAACAGTACGCAGAGTGCCAAAGCCAGACTGATTATTACGAGGAAATTCTTTTTCATAAATTCGTCTCCTTTTTAATTTTAATCTATGCAGAAACGGTCACCGTAATCATAGGGCGGGCCGTGAATGCCGGTTTGAGCAAAGCCTTTCACGCCGCCGGTATTCGTAATAACCAGACCGGCAAGGCGGGTAATTCCGAAGCGCAGCAGGTTGGGAGCCATGGGTACGCTCGGCCCCGTAACCACCACTTTAGAATTTTTGCAGATTTGCAGCAGCCGGGGCATCGTCTTATTGGTAAAGGCGCTGCCCGTGATGATGACGATATCGCAGTCAGGAAAGAGATATTCGCAGGCGCTGTCCGGGTAATCGCCTTCCTGTGGATTGCGCTCCACAATGCGGATTTCCTCTGCTTCGGCAAGGGGATGATCTGTCATGCGGAGATGCCCGACCATCCCGATGCGTTTGCCCTTTACCTCCATCCCGGCGGTGCAGAACTGATGATCAGGCTGCAGCGCATCCAGCTCCTTCAGGCGCGCAGACGTATTATAAAAGGCGTTGATTGCCGCCATGCCCACGCCGGCCTCGGTAAAATTCCAGGATTTCACAAGTTTTGCCGCTTCCTGCAGCGACAGACCCCGGTATTCCGAGGGAGGAATGCGCGGCGGCCTGCTTTCGGCGCGGGTAGTCATAGCTATGCCGCAGCGGTCGGAGGTTTCAACATATGTCCACGTATCGCCCGTAATCACTTCTTCAACCGTTTCGTCCGACGTAACGCCTTCAATCAGGCTGTCGTAAAGCTCCCACATACCTATTCCCCTTTCCCGCTCTTCCGCGGAATACAGACGGATGTGCCGTCCAATTCATGCACCGTGACCGGTATTCCGTAAATGCGCTCGATCAGCCGTGCGTTCAGCACCTCTTTGGGAGCGCCAAAGCACTCAATTTTTTTATCCAGCAGCACAAGCGCCCGGTCTGCAAACTGGAACGCCTGCTCCGGGTTGTGCGTGGACATCAGCACCAGATACCCCTGCTTTGCCAGATTCTGCGCCCGCTCCATCACGCGCACCTGATTGCCGTAGTCAAGACTGGAACACGGCTCATCCATAATTAATGTTTTTGCCTGCTGCGCTACGGCTCTGGCAATCAGCACAAGCTGCTGCTCTCCGCCGGAAAGGTGCGCGTAATTGCGGCTTTCCAGATGCCCGATTCCCAGCAGTTCCAGCGCCGCGCGTGCCTGTTCGGTCTGCACCCTGCCGGGGCAGGAGAATCGGCCGAGCTGCGAGGTCGTTCCCATCAGGGCCATATCAAGCGCCGAATAGTTGAATACGCCGGTCTGGCTTTGAGGAATATAGGCGATTTTTTTTGCCCTTTCCCGGTACGGAAGCGGTAAAACCTCCTCACCGTCCACCCGGACGCTCCCCTGCCTGTAGGGAAGCATTCCCAGAATGCAGCGGAACAGCGTGCTTTTACCTGCACCGTTGCTGCCCAGCAGACAGATCAGGTTCCCGGGCTCCGCCTCAAAGGATACATTCTCCAATACCTTCCAGCAGTTGTAATCAAAGCTTAAATTCTGAACAGCAAGGCTCACAGCCGGTTCCCCTCCTTTACAATAAGATAAAGGAAGAAAGGCACCCCTACAAAGGCGGTCAGGATGCCGATGGGAATTTCGCTGGTTGTGAGAAGCCTTGCAAAGTCGTCAACGATCAGCATAAAGCTGCCGCCGACCAGAAGCGAGGCGGGAAGCGTGCGGCGGAAATCGCTGCCAACCAGCATCCGCGTGAAATGCGGAATCACCAGCCCCACCCAGCCTATCATGCCACTCACGGACACACACGCCGCCGTAACCAACGTGGCGCAGACCACCACGATAAAGCGGAGGCGGGCGGCGTTTACTCCCATGGACGCGGCTTCCTCATCCCCCATGGTGAGCACGCTGATCTTCCAGCGCAGGAGCAGGATGGGAAGGATTCCGAGCAGGACAAGCGGCGCGGCAAAAAGCACATCCTGATTGCGGATGGAGGCAAGGGAACCCATCAGCCAGTAGGTAATGGCGGGCAGAGTATCGGTCGGGTCCGCCACAAGCTTTAAGTAGGAAATTCCTGCGGAAGCCAGCGACCCCACCATGATACCGGACAGAATCAGGCTCAGCGTACGGTTGCCCCGTACTCTTGAGGAAATGAGCACCCCCGCCCCCACGGCGCAGAGCCCGCCGGTTAAAGCCATAATGGAAATTCCGCTGTAGCTCAGCCCGACAAACAGCGCGAGCGCCGCGCCGAAGCCCGCTCCGTTCGACGCGCCGAGAATATCCGGCGAGGCCATCGGGTTCTGGAAAATTCCCTGATAGGCACAGCCGGCACAGGCAAGGCCGGCGCCGATTACGCAGCCCATCAGGACACGGGGAAGCCGGATTTGAAACAGCACCGTCTCCGCCTGCCCCGGCCATGCTGCCGGAATGGGAAATACTTTGGAAAGCAATATTTTGATCACCGTAAACGGATCAACGGCATAGCGGCCCAGCCCTACGGAACCGATCAGGCATACCATAAGAATTACCCATAAGATTATCATCCTTCTGT
>DATAML010000171.1:0-6760 GCA_036260545.1 Caproiciproducens sp. | reverse complement strand
AATGTCCGGATGTGCGTCGCAACAGCGACGGACCGCGGGCAGGCGGAAGCGGCTTTGAAAAATCTCGGCATTCTTCCTTACTTCTCCTTCATCCTTTCCTGCACCGACGCGGGTTCCGGCAAAGACCGGCCCGAAATTTTTGAGCAGGCGCTGAAACGGCTGGGAACGGAAAAAGATCAGACCGTTGTGTTTGAAGACGCGCTCCACGCCGTTATGACCGCAAAGCAGGCGGGGTTCCGCGTTGTCGGCGTAGAGGATTTCTCCGCGGGAGACGATGTGGAACAAATCAAAAAAACGGCGGATTACTATATTAGGGATTTTTCGGAATGCGAGGTAACCAGACTATGAAAAAAGTATTGACGATTGCCGGTTCGGATTGCAGCGGCGGCGCGGGAATTCAGGCGGATATCAAAACGATTACCGCCCACAAAATGTACGCGATGAGTGCGATCACCGCGCTGACCGCCCAAAACACGACGGGCGTTTACGGCGTGCAGGAGGCTTCCCCGGATTTTGTCGCGCAGCAGCTTGACTGCATCTTTACCGATATCTATCCCGATGCAGTGAAAATCGGCATGGTGTCCAATAAAGAGATTATCAGCGTGATCGCGGAAAAGCTGATTCAGTATCAGGCAAAAAATATTGTGGTGGACCCGGTAATGGTGGCCACCAGCGGCGGAAAACTAATGCAGGACGGCACGGTAGGTGCGCTGATTTCCAAACTGATTCCGCTCGCGGATATCATTACACCGAACCTGCCGGAGACGGAATGCCTCTGCGGTTTCTCCATAAAAACTGAGCAGGACGCGCTGAAAGCAGCCGAAGAAATCAGCGGGATGCTGAAAGGCAGCGTGCTGATAAAGGGCGGGCATCTTGCCCAAACTGCGGACGACCTGCTGTTTACAAACGGGAAAGCGGAGTGGTTTCGCTCCCCGAAGATTGAGAACCCGAACACGCACGGAACCGGCTGCACGCTCTCTTCCGCAATCGCCTGCAATCTTGCGGCGGGCTGTGATATGGTAGCTGCCGTAAAGAACGCAAAGGGTTTTATCACCGGTGCGCTCAAAGCCGAGCTTGATCTGGGCAAAGGCAGCGGCCCGCTTGACCACTGTTTTAACCTGACGCTTATCAATCAATAAACAGTTTAATAATAGAAAAAGTAGGGGCTGTTGCAAAACACCCCCTTAAAGATTTGCAACAATAATTTGATATTTAATGAAATAAGAAATAAAGGCTTTATATTGACGAAGAGAAAAATTAGTAATAATATATAAATATAGAATTATGCGCATGAAGTCTGGCGGAAAAAGAGATGGAAAGTAACTGCTCAAATTTTAGGGGGACATCATATGAATGGCTGTGAAAACGATTGCAACTCGATTTCAAAGTGTGACATATTTGACTTTATGGCTACATATGTTGGCTTAACTGTTATACACCCGGGCGGATTTAATGCGACTGGAAAGTTATTGGATGCATTGAATATTGATAAGAATAAAAAAGTAGTTGATATTGCCTGTGGTAAGGGTACTACAGCAATCTATATAGCTGAAAAATATGGTTGTGATGTAACTGCGATCGACATTTCAGAAGAATTAATAGAAGAAGCCAGATATTTGTCATCAAAAAAGGGAGTTTCAAAACAAATCAAATTTATCGTTGGTGATGCAATGAATTTACCTTTTGAAGACAATGAATTTGATGTCGCCGTTTCACAGGCTATGCTTGTTCTTGTAGACGATAAAATCCAAACGTTAAAAGAAACAAATAGGGTTATAAAAAGAGGCGGCCTTGCGGGTTGGCTTGAATTAAGCTGGAAAAAAGAAACGAATAAAGATTTTCTGGATTATGTGAGTAATGTTTTATGTTCATACTGTATGACAAAAGCTGATACATACGACGGCTGGAATTCTATTTTTGAAAAGGCAGGTATTACGAATCTTAAAACATATAAATACTCCTTTAATAACGAAAACATGTTTCATATGATAAAGGATGAAGGTATTATGAATACATTCAGGGTGTTTTGTAAATATCTCTCTAATCAGGATGTCCGTGATAGAATGCAATTGATTGATAATACTTTTAAAAAATATGCGGACTATTTTGGCTATGGAATTTATGTGTTCCAAAAGTAACATTTAATTGGTGCGAAGGTCTTTATCACCGGGGCGCTTAAGGCCGGGCTTGATCGGGGCAAAGAAAGCGGCCCGCTTGATCACTGCTTCAATTTGGCGCTTATCAGGGAATGAGAGTTAAATAACAGAAAGAGATATCCTGCACGGTACAGGATATCTCTTTTTCGTTGGAAATTCTCTCTGCTATCTGCGGCCGAGATTTCTCAGTACACCGTAAGCGTGATGCTTGCCGCGTTGTTGGTCTTGGGGTCAAACGCATAGAGCTGTGCCGTTCCGGTGCTGACCGCCGTAACTTGTCCGGTGCTGGCATCCACGCTAATCACGGAATTGGTGGGAGTGACCCACAAAAGGCCGGAAGCGTCCACGGAAGTTCCGTTATTTGTGATACCGGTTACCGTGTAGGTGTTTCCCGTCACGATACTTGCGGCGGTTTCCGGAAAAACAAGGCCCGACGCAGACGATGTTGTAACCTTTGTGGCCGTGCTCGATACGGTGATTGGTACCTTTACTTTTTTCCAGTCGTCCGTAGCCAGCGCTTTATACCAGTAAGTAACCGTTGTGCTTCCCGAGCCGACGCCGGTAATCACGACATGCCCCTGTGAATCCGAGGTTGCGGTGGCAACGCTCGCGTCAACGACCACAACGTTGATCACGCCGAAATACTGGTCGCTCACGTAGCTGGAATGCTCGGGAAGGATAATCGTATTCAGCGTGCTGAAGGATACATAGTCGTCATTTCCGACTGAAGTCTCCGCAAAGGCCCCCACAGAAAAACCGACAAGCAGGATTGCAACAATGGGTGCCAATACGATGGATTTGAATCTTTTCATGTTAATTTCCCCTTTCCGCCGATAAATCGTCGTCTCCGTTTTCAAAGAGCTCGCCGTCTATAATCTTAACAATGCGTTCCGCGTAACTGGCTACGTGCAGGTCGTGGGTAATCATTACAATGGTGTTTCCCATTTCTTTCAGTTGGGCAAACAGCTTTAAAACCTCCTTGCCCGTGCTGCGGTCAAGAGCGCCGGTCGGTTCGTCGGCAAGCAGCAGCTTCGGATTGCCGACCAGGGCGCGCGCAATCGCCACACGCTGCTGCTGCCCGCCGGAAAGCTCGTTGGGCTTGTGATGGATGCGGTCTGACATTTCCAGCATTTCCAGCTTTTCCATGGAAAGGGTTTCGGCTTCCTTCCTTGTCATTCCGCGGATCAGCAGAGGCATCATTACATTTTGCAATACATCATAATTCTTGATAAGCTGATATTTTTGAAATATAAACCCGATTTGCTGATTTCGTAAATTGGTAAGCTCCGCGTCCTTCATCCCGTGTACCGGTTGGCCGGTAAGCCAGTATTCTCCGCCCTGAAAGACGTCCATGCAGCCGATGATGTTCATCAGCGTGCTTTTGCCGGAACCGGAAGGGCCCAGTATCGCAAGATATTCGCCTTCTTCCACGTCCAGAGAAATATGCTTCAGCACATCCAGCGTATTGGTACCGATTTTATAGCATTTATAAATTTGATTCATCTTGATAATGTTTTCCATCATAAGCTCCTTTCAGGCTTATTTTGAAACGACAGACACTTTGGCAACCGTTAAGGTACCGTTCACGGTTTTCTGTGTGATGCGCAGGATTTCGCCTGCCGTGATACTGGAAAACCCGCTTTTTGTCGTGGCTGTGGTTGTGGTTGCGGAGGTGCCGGATTTTGCGGAAGTGCCGGTCTTTGAAGAAGTGCTCGTCCGATTGGAAGTACCGGATTTCGTTGAAGAATTTGACGAGGTTCCTCCCGCGTTCTGCGTGCCGGTCGGCGCACCTCCGGTTGGTGCGTTGCCTGCCGGTGCTCCGCCGGTTGGTGCATCGCCGGAAGGAACTTCGCCCGCGGGAGCCCCGCCGCCGGAACCGGAATTGCCCTGGCCTGCGCTGGAAAGCGTAAGCCCTACCGGAATCAAAAGAGTCTTGGTTTCACCCGTAGATGTATAGCCGTCGGAAGAACTGCTGTCCGAACTACTGCTGCCGGCGGAACTGCTGTCGCCGGATTCTTTTACAAGATCAAGCACAACCTCATTCCCGATGATGGAGGTGACCCTGCCGAGTATCACGTCTGCCGAATCGGAGCCGGAAGAGGAGGAGCTCCCCGGCCGGTTTCCGCCTTTATTGCCCTGCGGGCTGCCCGTTCTCTGCTGATTCGCCGTTCCTGTATTTGCCGAGGAGCCGCTTTTTGAGGAGCAGGCGTTCAGCGGAATCAGAATCATCATACACGCAAGGGCCGCGCCAAGTATTTTATTAAAAATCATTTTAATGTCCTCCTGTCATTCCTGAGACAAGGCTTCAATCGGTGTGAGCTGCGCGGCCTTGTAAGCAGGGTAAAATCCGAACGCCGTTCCGGTGATGATCGCAAAGGCAAGTGCGAGGATACCGCCGATGGAGGACGGCGAAACCGTCATCCCGGTCAGCCGGAGGATTGGCACAAGACCGTAGCCTGCAATCAGCCCCACAAACCCGCCGAAAACGCCGATCAGGTTTGCCTCCGTTAAAAATTCCAGCAGGATTTCACGCTTGTTGCAGCCCAGCGCCTTTAAGATGCCGATTTCCTGCGTACGCTCTTTCACCGAAACGAAAAGCACGTTCATAATACCGATGCCGCCCACGATAAATACCACGATTGCCACAGAGATCAGAAGCATGGAAAGCGTATTGGCGGAAGCGGTTGCCGCTTCCATTTCTGCGCCGGCGTCCGCCAGGGTAAATTTACCGCTCGGGTAATTCTCCGTAAGCACGGCTTTGATGTTCGTCATTGCGGTTTCAATCTGGGTTACGTCGGAAGCGATTGCCGTGATGGTCGGCGTGGCGGAGCTGCCGAGCACAAATTTATTTGCCGTGGAATAGGGGAGATAGATGGAGTCGTCCGGGCTGATTCCGGACGATACCGACCCCATTTCGGCCAGTACGCCTTCCACCGTATAGGTTTTTCCTTCAATTGTCATATCGGAGCCGTACGCGGCGTATGCGCTGCCGAAAAGTGTTTTTGCAAGCTTATAGCCAATAACGGCCACCTTTGACTTGTTTTCCTGGTCATCCTGTGAAATAAAGGAGCCGGTCAGTATTTCCAGATTGCTGATACTCTGGTATTCCGGCAGGCAGCCCACGACGGTTTCGTCGGTTTCTGCATCCAGCTCGTCGGTCAGGACCGCCCCGGTTCCGCTTGAAATAATCGAAGCGGAAGTGAGGTTCGGCACATAGGAGACGATATCGTCCACATCGGTTGTGGTGAGGGTAACCCCCTTCTGCGCCTTTGTTGAGGAACCGCCTCCGGGGAATCCGCCCCCGCCGGGCATTCCTCCTCTGGCGCTGCCTCCGCCGGATTTAGAGCCTCCTCCTCCGCCAGCCGTTCCGCCTCCGGGGAATCCACCTCCGCCGGGCATTCCGCCGCCGTCGGGGCCTCCCATCATGCCGCCCATCATTTCGTCCTGCATATCCGCCTGCGTGCTGACGGAAACCTGAATTGCGCCGACATTCAGGGTTTTGAACTGGTTTTGTACGTCTTCCTTGCCGCCGTTGCCGATGGCGATAACCAGCACGATGGTGGCGGCGCCCACGATAACGCCCAGGGAAGTAAGCAGCACTTTCGTTTTCGTCTGTATGATATTGATCCAGACCAGATGGATTATTTCAGTGAATCTCATTTTGTCACCGTACTTTCAGCCAATACGGTATCTCCCTCCTTTAAACCGCTGAGAATCTCGACATAACGGCCGTTGGAGAAGCCGGTTGTGACAATTGTTCTGGTCTGCGTGCCGTCCGCGCTTTTCACCAGTACGCTCGAAACGCCGTCCTGAAAGCTGATGGTCTGGTTGGCTACATAAAGCACGTTTTTCTTCTGCTTCTTGATAAAGTTCACTTCACCGCTCATCCCGATATAGATGTCCTTACTGTTTTCCGCCGTCATCTGGGAGGTAACGGTATAAGTTACGGAAGAGGAGCCGGAACGCGCGGGGGAGGTGGCAATGCTGATGACTTTACCGGCGAAGGTCTGGCCGTCGTAGGCGGTAAGGGTCATTTCGGTCGCCTGCCCGATGGTGGCCTCGGTTACATCCTCCTCAGAGAGAGAAACCGTCATACTGACGCTTTTCGTTTTGGCAATGGTTACGATGGTTGCGTTTGCGTCCACGTCCGCGCCGTCCGTATAGCTTACCGAAACAATGATGCCGTCGCAGGGGGCGGTAATCGCGCCGTTGCCGTTGATTGCGCTTTCCACATCGGCAAGTTCGTTTTTCAGATTGTCAAAAGTGGCCTGGTTGGAGGATACGGAGGCCGCAAGCTGGTCGACCGTCAGATCATAGGTTGCCTGCGCGTTTGTGCCGTCGATCAGGCTGCTCTGCATGGTCAGGTCCGCGGTATCCAGACTGGAACCATAGGACTTCTGTGCTTTGTCCAGCGCGTTCTGCGCGGACTTCACCTCGTTCTGCAGAGTAGTTACTTTTGACGCAAGCTCGTTGGCGGCAGTCGTTTCATTGGAGGAAGTGATGCCGTATTTCATGGAATACGTATCGTTGAAATCGTCGTATGCCGTGGAATAGTTGTTGTATTCCGCCGTATAGAACGCAACTTTGCTTTCCAAATCCTCTTT
>DATAML010000156.1:0-24584 GCA_036260545.1 Caproiciproducens sp. | reverse complement strand
TTACAATCCCCTGCTCTGCAGGGCTTTTGCGAGTGTTCTGAGCTGCGCCCTGCGCTGTTTGTAATCCGGCAGCACGCGCTCCACCAGCTTCCAGAAACGCGCGGAATGGTTATGCTCCACGGTATGAGCCAGTTCGTGGACGACAACATAATCCACCAGCTCCGGCGGCGCCAGAAGGAGCTTCCACGTAAAATTCAGAGAGTTTTTGCCGGAACAGGAGCCCCACGCCGTATTTGCCGCGCCGATGCGCACCCCGGACGGAGTCCAGCCCGTCAGCCCGGAAAAGTGCGTGACCCGCTGAGGAATGTAGTTCCCGGCAAGGGAGCGGTATAACCCGACGAGCTGGGGTTTCAGCGTATCGAGATCCCCTCCGCAGACCGAAAAACGGGAGCCGTCAAAGGCAAAGGATTTACCTGACAGTACGGGGTATTCCCTGCCAAGCAGTGGGAGGGTGGAGCCTTCGCCGATGCGGAAATCCTTTCTCTGCGCTTCGCGCGCCGCCATAAGCGTGGACTTTTCCTTAATCCAGTCCGCTTTTTCCGTGACGAAGCCCTCCACGGTGCTTTTCGCCATATGAAGCGGCGCGCGCACCGTTATGCCGCCGTCCCTTTCAATGCAGATTGCGAGCGTCCTGCGCTTTGAGCAGATCAACCTATATTCCATTCTGTTTCCCCTTGCGTTTCATGGATCGGATTACCGCCTTGGTGCCGTCGTCCACCCGGTAGGATTGCGTTATTTTCTGCAGCGCCTTGTTATACGTCCAGTCGTCCAGACTGTTGGAATTCAGATATCGCATCGTCTTTTCCGGGAACTTCACAAAGCAGACGGAAAGCGCCCACGCCACCGCCATTTTTACGTAATACCCCTCGTGCCGGATACCATCGTAGATTTTCAGCAGCGCGTCGATGTAATCTTCGGTGATATAGAAGTCCATCAGCATCACCGCGGCGAACCGGAGCTCGAATTCCCGGCTGCTTTGAAGATACCGCTGCAAAAAGCCGAACACCTTTTCCCGGTTTTTCTCCGTGAATTTCAGACTGGAGCAGCAGACGTCACAGACCGCCCAGTTGTCGATTTTCGGAACAAAATCCGCAAGGAGGCACAGCTTTTCGTCCGGCTCTGCTTTGGCATACCCAATAACCAGCCCCTGAAGCATCACTTCCTCCATGGTATCGTCCTGCGCGTCGGAAAGATAAGCGCGCCAGTCGCCTTTGGCAATCTGTTTGGCAAGCGCGCGCAGCTTGGGAACGCGCACGCCGAGGATATTTTCGATTCCCGGCACGATTTTATTCTGCATTCTGCGGTACGGCTCATCTGCCAGCGACCTGACGTGCTCCGCCAGTGCCGGATAATCCCTGTATTCAAAATCTTTTTCCATATATTGCTCCTGCTCAAAATGATTGGTATGTCCTGCCAATATTATAGTATTATTTCCGTAAAAACACAACAGCCGCCAGCCCCTTTCGGGACGGCGGCTTAGATTGACTATGGCTTAACAAATCCAATCAGGAACCCATACAGCAAGAACCATTTTATCAGGATCAAAATTATCATAATTCATCCATTCTGCCTCTGCTGTATCATGCTCTTGCTGCCAAAATACGTTGCGAGGAAATAGCCCCCGTAAATGAGAAGGAAAATTGCCGCGGTAAAGACCGAGTTGCCGACGATATCGATGTGGCCGAGAATCGCCACCACGTTATTGGCCACCCTTATTCCCACAATGGAATGGACAATGGCAAGCGACAGCGGAATGAAGAAATAAATCCCGATCTGACCGAACAGCGCGCGGTTAATCATTTTTTCATCCGTGCCGAGCTTGCGGAGCAGACTGTAACGCTCTGTATTGTCCGACGCTTCGGAGAGCTGCTGCAAGGCGAGCACCGCGGCGCTGGTGATCAGGAACACAAGGCCGATATAGATGGCGATATAGCATACCGCCGTGCGCAGACCTGCGCCCTGCTCATAGATACGGCTTTTTGACAATGCCATATCATAAGGGCAGCTTTTGCTTTTCGCTGATTTGCTGCCATAAACCGTATCAAGAAGCTGGCGGAACTCCGCATCGACCGCGCTTGATTTATAATTTACATTAAGCGCCGCACCGTAAAACTTCAAGCCCTTTACCAGTGCGTCCGGAACAATTACCGTGCCGGAATCCGTCTGCGACATGGAAGTCATTAAGGCGGTCTGGCTAAAGGTTTTTGAAGCACAGGTCAGCTGCTTCCCGTTGAGAGTGATTTTTCCTTCGCCGCGGCAAAAGGCTTCCAAACCCAACTGAAACTGCTCCATAGTGCAGTTTACGGCAAATTCGTTTTCCTTCAAAGCTAGCGTCGGCTTGCCCTGCATTTGAGCCGCCTTGTTATATTCGGAAAGAGCAATCACCGGAATCGGCGTCTTTTTGAATCCATCCGCCACTTCATCGCCGTAGCTCTGCCGAATATTCGAATCGTCAAGCTTCAAGCCGCCGTAATCCAAATCGGAAGTATAGATATTCAGCTGAACATAATCCTTTGCGTAACGGTTCAGGTCAATGTTATCCTTTGCCAGAGCTTTTACAAGATCAATATATGATCTTTCAGGGCCGTCTTTCCGGCTCTCATAGGAAAAGGTAATATCGTAAGGCGTGGATTTCCGCACGCTGTCCGAAAGGGTATTCGCCAGTCCGATGCCGGTTGACAGGGTACCGATGGTAATCAGCAGCATAATACAGATACAGGTCATAGAAACGAAGGTTGTATTGATTTTACTGTTGATCTGCCGCAGCACGAACATATTCATATTTTTGAAGTACAGCCGCTTGTTTGACTGGACAACGCGCAGCAGGAAACCGGAAAGAGAGAAGAAAAACAGCAGCGTTCCGATGCAGCCCAGAATAATGGACGCGGCAAACATGGCGTTCCACATCAGCATGCCGTTTTTATTGATAAAATAATAGGCAAAGCCGAGGCAGACAACCGCCACAAGGAACAGAACCACCGAAATCCACAGCCTCTTGATTTTCAGGTTCTCGTTCTTTTTTCCGGCGGTCAGCAGATCGATGAGCTTGAGCTTGGAAATGGAGACCGTGTTGAATATCATCACGATAACAAAAATGATGCTGAAATAAATCAGCGTTTTATAAAACGCCTTGATGGAAAAGGTAAAGAGAAACGCTTTCAGGCTTACCTCAAACATTTTCGCGGTCACTACGCTTAATCCCTGCGAGGCAAACACGCCGACCAGCAGACCCACAACGAGGGCGAATATGCCGATAAAGAAGGTCTCCAAAATGAGGATCCGGGATATTTTTCCCTTCTCCATGCCGAGCGTCATATAGACGCCGAGTTCCTTTTTACGGCGCTTTATAAGAAACTGGTTGGCGTACACGATCAGGAATCCGAGGATCACCGAAATGAAAACGGATACATAGGCGATCGCCTCCGTCATGGCCTTTACGCTCTCGTACTGCGATGATTTCAGGTTCAGCATAGCGGTCTGCGAATCCATGGAATTGAACATATAGAACAGGCATACGCCAAAGGTCAGGGTCAAAAAATAGACGGTATAGTCGCGGATGCTCTTGGAGACGTTTTTGAAGGCAAGATTATAAAACATTTGCGTTGTCACCTCCAAGCAGAGTTACCACTTCGATGATCTTATTGAAAAACTGCTTGCGGGTGTCTTCCCCGCGTACAAGCTCATCGAAAATTTTACCGTCCTTGATGAACAAAATACGGTGGCAGTAGCTTGCGGTAAAGGCGTCGTGTGTTACCATCAGTATCGTCGCGTCCAGATTTTTATTCAGACTTTCAAAGCTTTCCAGCAACATGCGGGAGGACTTGGAATCCAGCGCGCCGGTGGGCTCATCCGCCAAAATCATCGCCGGGTTGGTTACAATAGCGCGTGCCGAAGCGACGCGCTGCTTCTGTCCGCCGGACATCTGGTACGGGTACTTCTGCAGTACCTCCTCGATTTCCAGTTCCTTTGCCACCTGGCGCACGCGGACATCGATTTCTCCGGCCGGCGTTTTGATGATGGCAAGCGCAAGCGCGATATTCTCATAGGCAGTCAGGGTATCCAGCAGATTAAAATCCTGAAAGATAAAGCCGAGCTGCTCGCGGCGGAACCGGGAAAGATTCTTCGCGCTCAGCCGGGTGATATCCTGCCCGTTGATGCCGATATGGCCGGCGGTCGCGGAATCGATGGTGGAGATGCAGTTCAGAAGCGTGGTTTTTCCGCTGCCGGATGCGCCCATAATTCCGACGAACTCGCCCTTTGAAACCTCAAAGCTGATATCGTCCACCGCTTTTGTAACGTTGCCTTTATTTCCGTAATATTTCTCAATGTGTTCAACCGATAAAATTTTCTGCATGATAATTGCTCCTTTAAGTTTTGTGATTTTATTATAGATTGATGCAGAAAACTCAGCCATTGATTTAGCTTACAGTTTCCTTACAGTTTTGTAAGGCTCAGAGAGATTATACGCCGCAGGCTCTTTGTGTCTAAGTAAAATTGATAAATCATTTAGTTGCCCTCAGTCCGGGCAAAACGGATTGCACTTCGCTGACTAGGTGCTTACCCGGGGCGAAGAGAAATGTTCTTTTAACAGCAAAGAAAAGCACGTGGTCGCCGTAGGCGCGTATGACGCTGCGCGTCCAAAGTCCCGGCAAGGGGGATTGGTAATTCCCGGCGGGAGGGCTCCATTCAATCCCCCTTGCATCCCCCGGGGTATCCCCATATATCTCGGTTATGTCAATTTTCTGTAGGGTTTTCATTGGCGATTAATTCGGTAACTTCCCACTTCCGGCCTGTCTCCCTTGTTAAAGGGAGATATCATCCGTAGATGACAGAGATTTATAAATACATATTGCTCCTGGGAAACACAATGGAAACCATTGTGCCGGAGCCGACCGTAGAGGCAAGCGAAATACCGAGATTCATTTTTATGCAGAGCTTTTTGCAGAGATAAAGTCCGATTCCCGTAGACTTTGCCGTAGTCCTTCCGTTGGTTCCGGTAAAGCCTTTTTCAAACACGCGCTCCAAATCCTTTTTGGGGATGCCGATTCCGTTGTCGGAAATTACAAGCGTCACGCTGTTTTCGTTCTGCAGGCCGCTGATCTGTATCTCCGGGGAACCACTCCGGTATTTTACCGAATTCATAAGAATCTGGCCGATTATGAAATCCGTCCATTTCGCGTCGGTAAACACGATTTTTTCCAGCGCGGAGGTCTGTACGCGAACTCTTCCCTCAATGAGCAGGGAAGAATGCTTTCGCAGCGCCGAGCTGACCAGCTCTTTCAGGGTCGTCTGCCGGATGATATAATCCTTTTCCACATTGCTGCTGCGCGAATAAAACAGCGCCTGATCCACATAGTTTTCAATTTTGACCAGCTCCGAATTCAGGTTCCGCGTCACTTCATTCGGATTGTTTTCAATAATGAGCCTGCTTGAGGAGATCGGGGTTTTCACTTCATGCACCCATGTCTCGATGTATTCACGGTATTCCTGCGAAGCGCGGCGGTAACGCGCAATTTCGTCGTTCATTGATTTATCCGTTTCACGGAGCACGTCATACAGGATTTTCCCCTCGCAGAAAGAGGGGCGCTCCGTCATTTCGGCAAGTAGATATTTTTTCTCAAGCTGTTCCACATTTTTGAGCACATCACGGTAGAATGCCCGTTTCCGAAAAAATTCAGCCAACAGCGCGGCTGCTTCGCCCAGCAGAAACATTCCGGCCACAAACCTGGCCGCGTAGCCGCCCACACCAAGCACACTAATCAGCATGGCAGAAAAGGCGGCAGCCAGAACGACGATTAGTATGGAAAACAGCTTGTCCTTTAAAAACTCCGATAAGGTCATACCAGATATCCCTGCCCTCTCCTGGTAACCAGATAATCCCGTACGCCGATGCTTTCCAGCTTTTTGCGCAGGCGGTTAATATTGACCGTAAGGGTATTATCGTCCACAAATTCCTCCGACTGCCAGAGGTCGTTCATAATTTCGTCGCGCGGCAGAATGCGCCCCTTGTTGCAGATGAGCAGGCGCAGAATGCGCAGCTCGTTTTTGGTCAGCTCCACCTCGCTGCCCTCATAGCGCGCAATACTTCGCGACATATCCAGCTCCAGCCCGCGGTGGGTAACGGTATCCGCAGGAACGGAGGGATAGGTGCGCTTTAATACCGAAGCGATGCGCGCCAGCAGAATCTGCGTATTATACGGCTTGGTTACAAAATCGTCCGCGCCCAGGTTCATACTCATCAGCTCGTCCGCCTCGCTGTCGCGGCTGGTCACGATAATGACGGGTATCTGCGATTTGCGGCGCAGCTCGCGGCAGACATAGTAGCCATCATAAACCGGAAGGTTGATGTCCAGCAGGACAAGCTGGGGCTTTGCGTCGAGAATGACCTGCGCCATGTTCGCGTAATCCTCGGAAGAGCGGCATTCGTAGCCGTACTTCTCCAGCAGCTTAATCAGCTCGTCCCTGATTTTCAGATTATCCTCCACAATAAAGATTGCAGCCATACGATCATCCTTTCCGGCTTATATTGTTGGTATTATTTTACTATAGCCGTTTGAATAAAGCAAATGGCATACCGCGGAAAATTGTGCAAGCGCAGCCAACGCAGTATTACGCGATTTATCGTCCGTCTGCGGATTTACTTTGGAGGGCTTTGGTGTTAGTATAGAAGGACAGAACCACCTTTGGAGGGCAACATGAAAAAGATACTGTTGATTACCACCGGCGGCACAATCGCCTCGGAGCAGACGGACGAAGGCCTTGCGCCCATGCGCAGCGGACAGGGATTTTCGGGTTTCATCAGCGGCATTACCGCGGGATATGAAGTAGATATCATCAATTTATTCCAGCTTGACAGCTCCAACATTCAGCCGGAAGAATGGCAGTGCATGGCGCGCACCATTGCCCGTGAACATAAACAATATGACGGAATCGTCATGACGCACGGCACGGATACCATGGCCTACACCGCCTCCGTGCTTTCGTTCATGCTGTGCGGCATCCCCATCCCCGTGGTGCTCACCGGCTCGCAGCTTCCCATCAGCCACCCGCTGACCGACGGTGTGGAAAACCTGCGCTGCGCCTTTGCCATGGCGGCTTCCGGGAAAGCAGGCGTATTTGTGGCATTCAACCGCAGGGTAATGCTCGGCACGCGCACGGTAAAGGTGCGCACCACCGCGTTTGACGCGTTTGAAAGCGTCAACAGCCCATACGCGGCAACCGTGGATTCGGGCGGGCTGAAGCTGAACGAAAGCGTTCTGCCCCGCAATGAAAACGGTTTTCATCTGGAAGACCGGCTGAGCAACCATGTTTTTTTAGTCAAGCTGACCCCGGGGCTTGACCCGGAAATTTTCGATATGCTGCTCAAAATGAAATACCGGGGCATTGTGATTGAGGCGTTCGGCGCGGGCGGCCTGAATTTCGTGCGCCGCGACCTGATTTCAAAGCTGCAAAAAATCGTGGAATGCGGAATTTCAGTTGTGGTGTGCAGCCAGTGCCTGTATGAGCGAAGCGACTTCACCATTTATCAGGCCGGCCAGAAGGCGCTGGAAACCGGCGTTCTGCAGGCATTTGACATGACCACGGAGGCCGCTGTTACCAAGCTGATGTGGGCGCTCGGGAAAACCGGCAAGCCGGAGGAGATTAAGCGTATTTTTTCCACCAATTATGTGGGTGAAATCAGTTTGTAATCAAAACTGCAGATACATAAATGTCATCCCGCGTTTCGGACAAAAACGCGGGATGTTTTGCACTTATTATGTTTAACCGGATTAAAACGCGGGAATAATGATGCAGACAAAAAATTAAATTTTCATGAATTAATTTACAATGTATTGACATATTAATAATTGTATCATATAGTATTTAATATTAGATGTGACCATTATTTTAATCATATTGTAAAGGGAGTGCTGTTATGATTCAAACCGTTTGCGTTTTCGGAGATTCGGTTTCAAAGGGAGTTGTATTTGACAGCGTTCAGAACAAATACACACTGCTGAAAAACAGTTTTATCAATATGCTGGTGCGCAATGCGCATATTTCGGTGGATAATTACTCCAAGTTCGGCTGCACCGTTACGAAAGGCGGCGAGGTGCTGAAAAAGCACCGGGAAGATCTGCGCCGGTACGATTATACGGTTCTGGAATTTGGAGGGAACGACTGCGACCTTGACTGGGCGTCGGTTGCCGCCGCTCCGGACAGCGACCATGCGGCAAAAACGCCGGTCTCTGTTTTTGAAGAAAGCTATTCCGAGCTGATTGACACGGTGAAAAAGTGCGGCGGAAATCCCGTTCTGCTCTCGCTCCCGCCGATTGACGCAAAAAAATATTTTGCCTGGGTTTCCCGCGGGCTGAACGCGGAAAACATCCTGAAATTCCTCGGCGACATTGAATTTATTTACCGCTGGCATGAAATGTATAACCTTGCGGTCTACCGGCTGGCGATCGCACACCATGTTCCGCTTGTGGATATCAGCAGTGCTTTTCTGAAAACGGAAAATTACCAAAACCTGATCTGCGAGGACGGAATCCATCCCAATGAAAACGGACACAGGCTGATCGGCGACACAATTTCCGATTATATCCGCTCGCTGAACGTAACGGCGATAAGTCCGGAATTTGCCTCATAATCGGATTGGCTGCGCGGCTTTGCCGTTATTTTGGAGCCCGAACAAGTGCCTCCGGCATTTGTTCGGGCTCCTTTTCGGTTCCGGCGGTTTTGGTGCAAAATCAGCCGGAACCGCTTATTCCCCAAGTATTTTTCTCCGAATCGCCGCTTCTGTGGATTCCAGCGCCTGCGCGTCGATTTTGGAGAGGTATCCCCGCTGCACTTCATCGTAATACCGTTTCGCTTTTGCAAGCTGTTTGGTTGCTTTTACAATCGCCGCTTTGTAATCGGCCATGATCGCGGCCAGCTCGCCGCGGTATTTTTCATCCGTCTTTTCTGCAACCGCCGCCTTGTAAAAATCGATGGTTTCGTCCTCCGTACGAGAAGGAAAGTACTCGTGCGGCGGGGTGCTGTCAAACAGGCAGACGCCAAGCTCCCGCAGGATGACCATATCGAGGCTGTCGGGGTCAAACGCGCAGTGGTACGATTCGACGTCGAATCCGGCTTTCAGCGCACCGGAGGCAATCCGGCGGAGGAATGTGGATTTCCCGGTTCCGGGACGGCCTTTGATAAAATACCGCTTTTGCACATTGGCGGTAAGATTATCAATATAATCCGAGGAACCGTCCACGGTCAGCGCACCGAAGAAACGATCCTTTAGGACACCTTTTTTTTCGAGCCGCCGTGTTCCGATGAGCTTTTCGGTCATTTCCGCGGCAAGCCGGTCTGCCACGGCAAAATCCATATTGGAGATATATACGGTTTCCCAGCTGTCATGGATTTTCAGCGCTTCGGCCAGATGCCTGTGGGCCGCCGTGAGGCAGGAGCGCGTCCTTTCCAGATTTTCATCGTCCAGTATCGCCGCGAGATGGTGTGCGTTTTCATCGTAAAGCGGATAATTGATGATTCCGGCTCCGCGTTCCGGCAGGATCAGCCCTTCCAGTGAATTATCCAGACAGTTATGGATGAGCTCCGGGTGAAGTCCCTTTTCCTGCGCCCGGACGCAGATTCCGCTGAGAAGGTCCGACGCGACCATGGACGGGTAACCGCCGAGGCGGATTACGGTATCCAACCCGCCGAAACCGGACTGAAAAAAGCTGACATAGCCCTGGGAGCTGTTTGAACTGATAAAATAGTTGATTACCGGATAAGTCAAAATCATTCTTCCCCCTTATGCTGTAAAGCCGCCGCATTATCATAAACCGTGCCTTCTGTCTATTTATATGGATTCTTACCGGACCGCATGACTAAAAAAGACGTACCCGGCTAAACCGGATACGTCTTTTTGCTTATTCTTTATTTCTTCTCTTTGTCCGCGATATCCCTTGCTACAACCACGCCGGTAACGGATGCCTGCATCAGTCCGCGGGTGATTCCGGCACCATCCCCGATGGCGTAAAGATTTGGTATCGCCGTCTCAAAATGTTCGGTAACCGAAACCTTGGAGGAATAAAATTTTACCTCCACGCCGTAGAGCAGCGTATTCTTTGAGTAAAGCCCGGGAGCAAGCTTATCGAACGCCTTTATGGATTCCACGATGCTGGTCAGGTGGCGGTGAGGCAGCACAAACGAAAGGTCTCCAGGCACCGCGTTTTTCAGCGTGGGAACCGTGGTTGATTTCTGCAGCCGGGTATAATCCGTGCGCCTGCCAAGCAGCAGATCGCCGAGGCGCTGCACCATGATGCCCCCACCGGTGAGCATATTGCCCAGCTTCGCGATATACCGGCCGTATTCAATCGGCTGGTTGAACGGCTCGGTAAATTTGGTGGAAACCAGCATGGCAAAATTGGTATTGTCGCTGTGTTTGTCCTCGTCGGCGTAGGAATGTCCGTTCACCACGGCAATCCCGCCGTCGACGCCGTCATAGTGTTCCTCGCTGACAATGCCGCCCGGATTCATACAGAAGGTGCGTACTTTGTTCTCAAAGGTATCGGAATAATAAACAAGCTTCGCCTCGTACAGGTTTTGGGTCAGGTGATCCATCACCGCGTTCGGCACCTCGACGCGCACACCGATATCCACCTCGTTGTTCGTAGTGGAAAGCCTGTTTTCCTGCGCGATGCGGGCAAGCCATTTTGCGCCGCCGCGGCCGGGAGCCGCCACCACATAACGGGAACGCAGCAGCCTGCGTTCCCCGTTCCGGTTAGAAACCCATACCCCTTCCGCCTTGCCGTTTTCAACCAGAATGGATTCCGCGGTGGTGTGTTCCATAAATGCGAAGTTCGGACGTTCCGAAAGATACCGGTACATATCACGCAGCACCTCATACGAATACTCGGTGCCCATGTGCCGCACCGGGCACGGAATGAGCTGGATATTCTCCCTGCGCGCATCATAGGATACTTTCTCCGCAAATTTGTCGTTCCTGCCGAAAACCTTATCCGGTGCGCCGTAATGCAGATAAACATCATCCGCGTAATGAATGAGTTCCCGCGCCTTGTCCACACTCATATAATCGGTGATATTGCCGCCGACCTCCTCTGAAAGGGAGAGCTTTCCGTCCGAAAAAGCACCCGCGCCGGCCCAGCCGTTCATAATGTTGCAGGTCTTGCAGTGCGCGCACTGTCCGGAGGTTCTGGCCGGGCAGGCGCGTCGGTCGATGGCGCTGCCGGAATCAACAACCAGCACCTTTTGGTCCGGCGCCGTGCGGTCCATCTCAAGGGCGGTAAAAATACCGGCTGGGCCTGCGCCGATCACAATCACATCATAATCGTACATATAAAACCTTCCTAATTCATCATTACTAAATAAAATTATATATGGGTTATAACAAGCTGCCAGACTGTGAGAAATCGTGCAAGACGGCAAACACGGCAAATAAGGAAGCATACTTTTTGTATCGACCAAAATTTGCGGCTGCGCAACTTTGTCGTCAGTCTGGGAAATCATTGTTCCCTTATCATACGTAAAAAGACCCGCTCAAATTCATCGTCATCCGCTTTTGTGCGTTTTCGAATCCTTCCCGTGCGACCGCCGGCGCGGCGCACCTCCTGACCGAGCGCGCGCTCAAAAAGGAGCCGGTCCATATTGGAATTGTCGTAAACCATACCGTTCTGGCTCAGTGCGGACGCGCCTTTTGCAAGTGCCATGGCCGCCACGCCATAGTCCTGCGTCACCACGAGGTCGCCCGGTTCAATCAGGTTCACCAGCCGGATATCCGCGCTGTCCCGGCCCTTATCCACTGTAATCACCGTGCTGTAACCGTCATTTAAAACATGGCTGGTGTCAATCAGCATCGTAACCGGAATGTTTTTTTCTTTTGCCCGCCGGACGATGATTTCCTTTACCGGGCAGGCGTCCGCGTCAACTAAAATTTTCATATTTCCCTTCCCGCTTTCCAATCAAACAAACACAAGCTGTACAAGCAGCATATAAAGGGCTGTTCCGGTGCCCACGCTGAGAAGCGTGTTATGCTTCCAGCGGTGCAGCAGCACAACCGCGGCAACAGAAATGAACTCCGGTATTCCGTACGGATAGGTAAGGACGGATACGGATTTGAGGCAGTAAACGATCAGCATTCCCATGATCGCGTAGGGCAGTACCCCGCCGAGGTAGGTGACAAACCGCGGTATGCTTTCCGTATTGCGGAACAGCAGAAACGGCAGCGCCCGGGTGCAAAGCGTAATAAACGCCACTACCGCGATAACGGCAAGCGGGTACAGGCTATTCTGCATTTTTCCAGCCCCCGTTCCCCACTGCCGGACTCCTGTAATAGGCGGTCAGGATCAGCACGATTGCAATCATGGCAGGAATGGTAAAATTGGACGCTCCAAAGAGCAGGAGACATAGAACCGAGGCAAGCACGCCGGCTGCCGCCGGAAGATGCTTTTTGCAGGACTGCCACTGTTCAATGAAGATCACGGTAAACAGCGCGGTCATGGCAAAATCGATCCCCTTGGTGCTGAACGGAACCAGCGAGCCGATCAGCCCGCCCAGCGCCGAACCGGCCACCCAGTAGAACTGATCCAGAAGCGCAATAAAGAACAGAAACCAGTTCGGGTCCACCCCCTGAGGCGCTTTTGCGGAACAGAACAGGGAAAAGGTTTCATCCGTAAGGGAGAAAATCATGTAAGGCTTCTTCCCTCCCATATTCTGAAACCTTTGAAGCATGGAAAGTCCGTAGAATACGTGCCGCACATTGACCATAACGGTAATCAGCGCGATGCTGGCCCAGTTTGCGGAGCCCGCCAGAAAATTCGAAGCCACAAACTGCATGGAACCCGCGTAGACAAACAGGCTCATAACGGCCGACCAGACAAATGAAAAGCCTTTGCCGGCCATCAGCATTCCAAACGCCACCCCGATGAAAAGATAGCCCATCATAACCGGTATTGTTACGGGAAACGCCGCCTTAAGCGCCTTTGTTTTTTCCCCCATGTTTTCCTCCTAAGGAACCGGCGCCATTGGACCGGTCTTTCGATTTTAATCTGCCGAGCCGTTTGATTTTTCCTGCTCCAGAAGCGGAATCACCTCTTTGAGGGAAGGAACGCACGCAAACAAGAGCTTTGTTAATTCCGCTGTCGGCTCCACCGTATCCGGTACCATTACCGTTTTCATACCCGCCCGGTTTGCGGAAATCAGACCGTTCGGGGAATCCTCAAGAGCCATACATTTCTGGGGCTCAATCTGAATCAGGGCGGCGGCTTTTAAGTAAATATCCGGATCCGGTTTGCCTATCTCCACCATATCGCCGCAGAGGATGCCGTCAAAATAATCTTTGATTCCGGCTTTGCCAAAGTACTTCATAGCACGCATCCGTTCCGTGGAGGTTGCCACCGCAATTTTGTATCCGTTCCGCTTTAAATAGTCCAGCAGTTCATACAGACCGGGCTTTACGGGCAAACCGTTCTTCTCGATATTTTCCGCCATATCTTCCATTGCAAGCTTCATATATTCCTCATAAGGGAAATCGGGTCCCAAGCTTTCATAAAAGAACTGCTTCAACTGCGTCCAATTCATTCCCATGGCTTTTGGCTTGAGCACGGAAGCATCCGTGCAGCCAAGCTTTGTGCTGGCGTGCTTCCAGGCTTCACCCCACAGCCTCTCCGTGTCAAAAAGGATACCGTCCATATCAAATACAACCGCTTCTATCATTATTGAGCCTCACATTTTCTTTCACGATTTCTTTTCGGGCGGGCTTCCTCGCCGCAATCCGGCAGCAAAGTCTGCCTGTTTGTTTACTTTCCGGGCGGGTTATCGCCGCCTGATTTTCATCTGTCATGGAACCCCGTCCGCCGCCGCGCACCGGACCGCAGATTACTACAAGAATATCATACCATATTTTTGCGGATAAGTTAAGAAGCAGCGATAAAATATAGAGAATTGAGGAAACGGAGATGAACTTAAAATGCTGGAATGATCAGCGGTTCCTTCATTTCTGATAATTGACACACGCTCTCAAAATGTTATACTTAATACCATATTACTTTAAATTGATAAATGAATGAAGTAGGAAGGTAAAAAATGCTCGGAACTATTGTAAATTCGCTGGCTATTATAGCGGGAACCGCGCTTGGTCTGATTTTAAAAAGCGGGATACGGGAAAACTATCGGGAAACGGTTGTCAACGCGCTCGCCCTTTCGGTTCTTTTGATCGGCATAATGGGCGCAATCAAAACGCAGAATATCCTTCTGCTGATTTTCTGCCTTGTGTTCGGAAGCTTTCTGGGAGAGGCTCTGAAAATCGAGGACCGGCTCAACGGTCTTGGGCTTTGGATTGAAAGCCGGACTTCCAGCACGGACGGCAGCGTTGCAAAGGCGTTCGTCACCGCGAGCCTGGTGTTCTGCGTAGGCTCCATGGCAATCGTCGGCTCGATTGAAAGCGGCCTGACCGGCAACCATCAGACGCTGTTCGCAAAATCGCTGCTGGACGGGGTCTTTTCGATTTTCCTCAGCGCGAGCCTGGGCTTCGGCGTTGTTTTCTCCGCCGCGGCCGTATTTGTCTATCAGGGGGCCATCACACTGGCTTCCTCCTCGCTCAAGGCCTTTCTCACCGACGAAATAATCCGGGAAATATCGGCGATCGGCGGGGTGCTGATTATGGCCATAGGCCTGAACCTTTTAAAGGTGAAAAAAATAAAGGTCGGCAATATGCTGCCGGCCATTATCCTTCCTCTATTCTATTATTTCGTCCTTAAAGTGACAGGCAGAGGATGAACCGGTCCTTTCCGCCGTATTTCAGTTTGCGGGCCACGACCTGATACCCGGCTGCTTCCACATTGTTCAGGCTGTACTCATTGAGGGGAGACACCGTGGTCAGGACATATTTAATGTTCTCGCAATCCTGAAGGAGCGCAGCGGCATAATCCATCAGCCGCCGCTGCAGATGCTGCCCGCGGTAAAGCGGATGGACCACTACGGTGTCCAGCACGGCGCAGGAAAGCACCTTTCCCCGCGTCCAGAGCAAATCCCAGCCGAGGTTTTCCACGCTGTCGCCCGGAAGCACAAAGGAGCAGTAGGCAATCAGCTTATCGCCGTCAAAGCAGCCCAGAATAAAATTTGGGGACTGCAGATATCTTTCGTTTTCCGTGCGGCCGCTCGTCACAAAAATATCTTTATTTTTTATTCCGCGGTATGCCGTCTCCTGAAGCTCCATAACCGAATCCAGGTCTTGGGGCCGGCATTTTCGAAATTGGTAAATGCGCATTAAATTCGGCGGCAGCATATCTATGTCTCCTTTACTCTGAATTTATAAAAGTCCTGAGAATCAAAGTAAGTATATTACATTGTTAAAATCTTCTCAATAGAAAAGTTAAATATCATCTTCCTAAATTTTTTGTGTTTTTTCCTTAGAAAATTATAAAAAATATAAAAATTTAATTTTTTTTTACTTCATCTCATATTTTCAGGTTATTCCTATAAAATTGATAAAAATAATAGGAATTAAACGGAATTTATGCTTTTCAACAGCGGATTATTTTGTTATAATAATCCGAAAAAGAGCATGCCGTGCGGCAGGAACAAAGGACGGGTTATTATGAAAATCAGCCAACTCTTAAACAGTGGAAAGGTTACGTTTTCTTGCGAGCTGTTTCCTCCCAAGCAGGGTGCGGACCTTGAACAGGTGCAGACGGTAGTCCGCAATATTTCCGCGCTGAAGCCGGATTTTATGAGCGTAACCTATGGTGCCGGAGGCAGCACCTCGAAAAACACCGTTCAGATTGCGGCCGACGTGCAGAAGCACGGAGTCCCCGCCCTGGCGCACCTGACCTGCGTTTCTTCCACAAAAGAGCAGGTAGCCGAGAGCCTGCGGGAATTGAAAGACAACAATATTCAGAATATTCTGGCGCTGCGCGGGGACATTCCACGGAATTCGGATTTTCCCTCCCCCGCCCATTACCGGTACGCCAGCGAACTGATCCGTGACATCCGCGCGCAGGGCGATTTCTGCATCGGCGCGGCCTGCTACCCGGAAGGACACGTGGAATGCGAGCACAAGGAAGACGATATCGACTATTTAAAGCAGAAGGCGGACAGCGGCTGCGACTTTCTGACCACCCAGATGTTTTTTGATAATAATATTCTTTATAATTTTCTGTTCCGCATTATGGCCAAAGGGATTCATATCCCCGTCGTGGCCGGAATTATGCCGGTAACAAACGCAGGGCAGATCAAACGGATTGTTGCGCTCTCCGGCACGGCGCTGCCTCCGCGCTTTAAGGCGATTGCGGACAAGTTCGCCGACAATCCCGCGGCGATGAACCAGGCCGGAATCGCCTACGCGACGGAACAGATCATCGATTTGATTTCCAACGGTGTAAAAGCAATTCATCTGTATACCATGAATAAACCGGAGATCGCCGCAAAAATCATGGACAACCTTTCGGAGATCATACGGTGATGAAGGTTGACCGGAACGAGGTGCTGCGCTACCTCGGATACCACGGAAAGCCCGCCGGCTGGGAGGTTCTGGAGCAGGTGGAATCCTGCCTTGCGGAGCTGGGCGGCGCTGTTTCCCCGCGCAGCGTAAGCCGTATTTTTCCCGTCACGTTCCGGGAGCAGGGCGTTTCCGTCGGCAGCCTTGAAATACAGAGCAATGATCTGCGCAGGCACATTTCCGGCTGCGGGGAGGCAATCCTTTTCGCTGCGACGCTCGGCGCGCAGGCGGACCTTCTTATGCTGCGGTATTCCAAAACAGATATGACCCGTGCGGTGATCCTGCAGGCGTGCGCCGCTGCTTTGACGGAAAGCTACTGCGACGATTGCGGGCAGCAAATGGCAGCGGAAGCGGCAAAGCGTGGGCTTTATTTAAGGCCGCGCTTCAGTCCGGGATACGGGGATTTTTCCATTTCGCATCAGGCGGATTTTTTAAAAATCCTTGACTGCCCGAAAAAAATCGGTCTGACCATGACCGACAGTTCCATGCTGGTTCCGTCAAAATCGGTTACGGCCGTCATCGGGCTGACCGACCGGGAGCAAAGCTGCCACATCGCAAAGTGTATGGAATGCAAAGCGACGGACTGTCCGTTCAGAAAGGATAACTCATGAATACTTTCAATGATTTCGGCAAACGTCTTCTCTTCTTCGACGGCGCAATGGGCACCATGCTGCAGGAAAACGGTCTTTCCGCCGGCGAACTGCCCGAGCTTTGGAACCTGACGCATCCGCGCGTCATTACGGACATCCACCGGCAGTATCTGGACGCTGGAGCAGATATTCTTATTACGAACACGTTCGGCGCAAACGGCGCGAAGCTGCACGGCTGCGAATATACCGTGGAGGAAATCGTCACCGCGGCCGTAAAGCTGGCAAAGGAAGCCGTGGGAAGCGGCCCGCAGCTTGTGGCAATGGATATCGGCCCCACCGGAAAGCTGATGAAGCCGCTGGGCGATCTCGGCTTTGAACAGGCCTACGACATTTTCGTGGAAATGGCCGTCGCCGGTGAAAAAGCCGGCGCGGATATGATTTTAATCGAAACGCTGAGCGACACCTACGAGTGCAAGGCGGCGGTTCTGGCGGCAAAGGAAAACACTTCGCTGCCCGTATTTGTCACGATGATCTTTGACGAAAAGGGAAAACTCCTGACCAGCGGAGATATTCCCGCCATGGTCGCCCTGCTGGAGGGTCTGGGAGTGAATGGTCTGGGCTTTAACTGCGGCCTCGGCCCCGCCCAGATGCTGAAGCTTCTCCCCCAGCTGACGGAGTGCTGCTCGGTTCCTGTCATCGTGAACCCGAACGCCGGGCTGCCCCGGAACGTGAACGGCGAAACGGTTTTTGACGTGCATCCGGAAGAGTTCGCCCAGGCAATGGAAAAAATCGCAAAGGGCGGCGCATGGATGATCGGCGGCTGCTGCGGAACCACGCCCAGACATATTGCGGCCATGACCGCCCGCTGCCGGGAAATCGCGCCCCTCCCGCTGAAGCGAAAGGATATTACAGTGGTTTCCTCCTACGCAAAAGCCGTTGTTTTCGGCGAAAAACCGGTTCTCATCGGTGAACGCATCAATCCGACCGGGAAATCCCGGCTGAAGCAGGCGCTGCGCGAAAACGACATGGATTATATTCTTCGCGAAGGAATCACCCAGCAGCAGAACGGAGCGGATATTCTGGACGTAAACGTCGGCCTTCCGGAAATCGACGAAACGGCAATGATGCGCCGCGCGGTGGCCGAGCTTCAGGGAGTCATCAACCTTCCTCTGCAGATTGACACCTCCAGCCCCGAGGCGATGGAAAGCGCCATGCGGCTTTACAACGGCAAGCCGCTTATCAATTCGGTAAACGGCAAGGAGGAATCCATGCGCGCAATTTTCCCGCTGGTAAAGAAATACGGCGGCGCGGTCATCGCGCTCACACTGGATGAAAACGGGATTCCGGAAACCGCCGAGGGACGTTTCGCCGTTGCGGAAAAGATCGTCGCGCGGGCGGCGGAGTATGGCATCGATAAAAGAGACATTATTGTGGACACGCTGGCTATGACAATCAGCGCGGGACAGGAAAACGCGGCGGTAACTTTAAAAGCGCTCCGCATGATTCGGGAACGGCTGGGCGTTCACACCTCGCTCGGCGTTTCCAATATTTCGTTCGGCCTGCCGCAGCGGGAAAACATCAACGCGGCGTTCTTTACCATGGCGCTGCAGAGCGGCCTGAGCGCCGCCATCGTCAACCCGAATTCACAGGCGATGATGAACGCCTATTACGCCTACTGCGCGCTGAGCGGCTGTGATGAGAAGTGCATGGGCTATATCGCGAAATATTCCGTGCAAAAAACGGAGGCGGCTCCGGTATCGGAAGAGCTTTCCCTGCATTCCGCCATTGTACAGGGTCTGAAGGACAGCGCGCGCTCCGCGGCGGAAAAGCTTCTCCACGATACGCCGCCGCTGGAGATCATTGACAGCCAGCTGATCCCCGCGCTGGACGCGGTAGGGCGCGGCTTTGAACGCGGCACCCTGTTCCTGCCCCAGCTGCTGATGAGCGCCGAAGCGGCGAAAGCCGCATTCGAAGCAATTCGCGGCAGTATTTCCGGCTCGGACGGACAGATGAAAAAAGAAAAGATCATCCTGGCGACCGTAAAGGGCGATATCCACGATATCGGCAAAAATATCGTGAAGGTGCTGCTCGAAAATTACGGTTACGACGTAATCGATCTGGGAAAGGATGTTCCCCCCGAAGCAATCGTAGCCGAAGCGGTGAAAAACAAGGTGAAGCTGGTGGGGCTGAGCGCGCTGATGACAACCACGGTTGCCAGCATGGAAGAGACCATCCGGCTGCTCCGGGAAAACGTGCCGGACTGCAGGGCCATGGTGGGCGGCGCGGTGCTTACGCCCGAATACGCGGAAATGATCCACGCGGACATTTATTCCAAAGACGCAATGGGAGCGGTTCGCTACGCGAACGTGCTCTTTAACCATAACAGTTAAAACGAAGGATTGAAAAAGGGGCGGTTTATCATGACATATGAGGAAATTTTAACGGAAGCAAGAAGAAATATGGCTCCGAAATGCCGCGTTTGCAAGGAATGCAACGGGCAGGCCTGCCGTGGAGAAATTCCGGGGGTGGGCGGCAAGGGGACGGGAAATTCCTTTGTTGCCAACTACGCGTTTTTATCCCGGATAAAAATCAACATGGATACCATATATGAAAACAAAGGGCAGGATTCCTCCGTCTCCTTTTTCGGCAGAACCTTTGCCGCCCCCGTATTTGCCGCGCCGATCAGCGGGCTGGGGAATAACTACAACGGGTATCTTACGGAAAAAACTTACGCCGAAGCGCTTGTGGCGGGCTGCGAAAAAGCCGGATGCGCGGCGTTTACGGGCGACGGCGCGCCGGACAATTACTTTATCGATCCGCTGGATTCGGTCAAAGCCGCAAAGGGTGCGGCCGTGCCGACAATCAAGCCGTGGGCTGTGGAAACCGTGTTTCAGAAAATGGAGCTTGCCGTTCAGGCGGGCGCGATGGCAATCGCAATGGACATTGACGCCGCGGGACTTCCGCTGCTGGCCGCCGCCGGAAAACCGGTCTGCTCCAAAAGCGTGGAGGAACTGGCGGAAATCGCCGCACACTGCCCCGTACCGTTCCTGCTCAAGGGCATCATGACGGCTGCAGGCGCGGAAAAGGCCGCGCAGAGCGGCGCTTACGGCATCGTCGTTTCCAACCACGGCGGCAGGGTGATCGACAACACACCCGCAACCGCGGAGGTTTTGCCGGAAATCCGCGCGGCACTGGGGAATAAACTGAAAATTTTCGTGGACGGCGGCATCCGCACGGGCTACGACGTGTTCAAGACGCTGGCGCTGGGCGCGGACGCGGTGCTCATCGGCAGGCCGTATGTAGTGGCCGCCTGCGGCGGCGGCGGGGAAGGCGTTGCGGTTTACACGAAAAAGATCATTTCGGAGCTGCAGGACGCAATGAAAATGACCGGCTGCGCTTCCTTAAAGGATATTACGCCGGACAAGGTAAGGATTGAGAGATAAAAAACCGGGCCGCTGTGTACGATACACAACGACCCGGCTTTTTCTATCAGGAGAACAGATTCTGTATTACTCCAGCATGGAAAGAATATCTGCCTTGCTGCGCACACCGACGGAGGTTTTCGCAGCGGCGCCGCCCTTGAAGACGATCAGCGTGGGAATGCTCATTACATTGAACTGCGCGGCCAGCTCGGGCTGCTCGTCAACGTTAATCTTTCCCACCTTGTATTTTTCACCGGATTCTTCCGCAATTTCATCCACAACCGGAGAAACCATGCGGCAGGGACCGCACCAGGAAGCCCAGAAATCCACCAGTACCGGCTTTTCGGAATTTATAACCTCATTTTGAAAATTATCATTTGTGATTGTTACGACCGACATTTTGAATACTCCTTTCCTTTTCTGTTGATTCTATTATATCACATTTTTACCGTTTGTATGTGATAACGTCACAAAGAAAAAAAGTAAAATTCCCGCCCTGCAGAATGTACTAAAAAGGGCGGGGATTTCCCCCCGCCCTTATGTCAGTCACAATTCAACACTTTGATTTGAATACATCGTCCTGATAAACCTCGGTAACGGATTGGTCGGGGTAATAGCACAGGATTTCGCCGTTATCCTTACTCACGATAACGGAAGGCTCCAGAGAAATCCGGCTGTCGGAAATTAAAAACTGGTAATAGTCCTTTCCGTCATAGGTCAGATCTTCATTGATCAGGTCGACGCGGTACTTACGGTAATCCAGAATAATGGTATGCTTCACTGCGTTCAGCGCTTCGTCGCGGCTGATATTCTGAACGGATTTTACCGCCTGGACAGGCTGTGGCAGCTTCGCGGTTCCCGCGGTTTCCACTGCGGCGGTCCGACTGCACGCGGTAAGCAGCGCGACAGCCGTGATTATGCACAGTAAAACCCAAATCCTTATTTTTTTCATTGCAAAGCCCCCATTCTTTTTATCTTTTCGTCTACTGTTATGATATCTCCGAAGGAGGGCAAATACAACAAATGCAACAGAACTGTAAGCGGTTGCTACAAAACTGTAAACGATAAAAAAGCGCTCTTTGCGGGTTATCCCCGCAGGCAAATCGTGGTATAATAACACACAGCATAACATTCTATGAAGAAAGAAGCCTGATTATGATCGTCAATAAAAATAAAGTTGTAATTGTCGGCGCCGGCGCGGTCGGTTCCGCAACTGCTTTCAGTCTGGTAACGCAGGGCGTCTGCGACGAAGTGGTCCTTACCGATATCAACACAGAAAAGGCGGTCGGCGAGGTCATGGATTTGCAGCACTGCATCGAATATCTCAACCGCAACGTAAAAGTAAACGCCGGAAGCTATGAAGACTGCTGCGACGCGGATATCGTTGTGATTACCGCTTCGGCCCCCTATATAAAAGGGCAGAACCGGCTGGATATGCTGGAAGCCAGCGAAAAAATTGTAAAGAGCATCGTGGAACCGATTATGCGGAGCGGATTCGACGGCCATTTTGTTGTGATTTCCAACCCGGTAGACGTAATTTCCTATTATGTTTACAAGCTGTCCGGCCTGCCGAAGAACCAGATCATCGGCACAGGTACGGCACTGGATACCGCAAGGCTGAAATGCCTGATTGCGAAAAAAATCGATGTCGATCCGCGGAGCGTACACTGCACGGTGATGGGCGAACACGGCGATTCCCAGATGGTGCCCTGGAGCCGCGTGACTGTGGGCGGCAAGGACTTTTTTAATATCATCGCGGACAACAAAGACCGTCTGGAGGGAACCCGCCTGGATGAACTGGTAAAGGAGACCGCGGAAGCCGGCTGGGAAATCATGCACCGGAAAGGCAATACAAACTACGGCATTGCCACAACCACAGTGGGCATCATCAAAGCGATCCTGCAGGATGAAAACAAGATCATCCCGGTATCCACCCTGCTCTGCGGGGAATACGGCGAATCCGGCGTGTTTGCGGGCGTGCCGGCCGTACTGAACCGCAGCGGCGTAAAGGAAGTCGTGGAGGTACGCATGGAGGAGGAAGAACTGAAGCAGTTCAAGAATTCCGCCTCGGTAATCCGGGAATTTATCAACAAGCTGCATTAAATACAGAATATGTGAGGAGCATCTATGAAACAGAACAGAGGATACCCCGTCGCCGCTGTTACGCGAAAGGCGGAAAACAGCATCCAGTCCGGCCACCCGTGGGTTTACAACACCGAGGTCGTCAAGGTGGAGGGCGACTGCAAAAACGGCGACCTGATCGATCTGATAAGCCCGCGCGGAAAATATCTGGGAACGGGCTTTTACAATGACAATTCAAAAATCCGTGTACGCGTCATCTCCCGGAACGCGAACGATACCTTTAATGAGGCCTTTTTTGAACGCCGTCTGCGCCATGCCTGGAATTACCGAAAAACCGTAATGGGGGACGATGTTTCCTGCTGCCGTATTATCTTCGGCGAATCGGATATCTTCCCCGGCCTGACGGTCGACCGGTTTAACAACATCCTTGTGGCTCAAACGCTTTCGCTCGGCATCGAGCAGAGAAAGCCCTTGCTTTTCAACCTGCTTTACCGCATTCTGAAAGAGGACGGGCAGCAAATCGACGGAATCTATGAACGCAACGACGTAGCCATCCGCGAGCTGGAAGGCATGAAGCAGGGAAAGGGCTTCTTCCCGATTGAGGGACTGCCAGAGCCGGAATCCACCGTAACAACCATTACGGAAAACGGCATCGAATACGGCGTTGACTTTGAAAACGGGCAGAAAACCGGGTTCTTCCTTGACCAGAAATATAACCGGCAGGCCGTAGCAAAAATCAGCCGCGGAAAACGTGTGCTGGACTGCTTTACGCACACCGGCTCGTTCGCTCTGAACGCGGCAAAAGGCGGCGCGGAGCACGTCCACGCCGTGGATATCTCCGCCGAGGCAATCGAAATGGCGCAGGAAAACGCAAGGCGGAACCATCTTGAGGGAAACATGACCTTCCAAACCGCAAACGTGTTTGACCTGCTGCCGGAGCTACCCTGCGGCACAAAAAGCGACTACGATCTGGTCGTCCTTGACCCGCCCGCCTTTACAAAATCGCGCAGTACGGTGGAAAGCGCCACAAGGGGCTACAAGGAAATCAACCTGCGCGCAATGAAGCTTCTTCCCCGCGGCGGTTACCTTGCCACCTGCTCCTGCTCCCATTTTATGACCGAGGAGCTGTTCAGCGGGATGCTGCGCGCGGCGGCTTTCGACGCGCAGGTGATGCTCCGCCAGGTGGAAGTCCGCCAGCAGGCCCCGGATCATCCGATTTTATGGAACGTGCCGGAAACGAATTACTTAAAATTCTATATTTTTCAGATTGAATGACCATTCCCTGTCCAACCGGGGAATATACTTTGCATGAAAACCGGCGGGCTTTGCCGGCGGGCTGTATCGCCTCCGTTTCGCCGGGGGCGATTTTTTTCTTGTAAAATTGCCGCTTTTCCGATATAATAAAATAGTTTATTATCACAGTAAAGCAGGAGGGGTATGAATCATGTCAAGTTCAGGGCAAATTCTGGTTGCCATGTGTATTTATATGGCGGCGGTAATCGGGATCGGGCTTTTTTTCGCAAAAAAGGCAAACGAAAACTCAGATAACTATTTTCTCGGAGGAAGAAGCCTCGGCCCGTGGGTAGCGGCAATGAGCGCCGAAGCTTCCGATATGAGCGGCTGGCTGCTGATGGGCCTGCCGGGCGTAGCTTACTGGTGCGGGCTGAGCGACGCCGCGTGGACGGCAATCGGACTTGCCGCCGGAACCTACATCAACTGGCTGCTGGTTGCGACCAGGCTGCGCCGGTACTCGCAGGTTGCGGGCAACGCGATTACAATTCCGGATTTCTTCAGCAACCGTTTTAAGGACAACAAGAAAATCCTGATGACGGTTTCGGCTGTGTTCATCCTTGTATTCTTCACGGTTTACGCTTCCAGCTGCTTCGTTACCTGCGGCAAGCTGTTCAGCACGTTATTCGGATTCAGCTACCAGAGCATGATGATTGCGGGCGCGCTGTTCGTCATCGTCTATACCTTCCTGGGCGGATTCCTTGCGGAAAGCACCTC
>DATAML010000150.1:0-6817 GCA_036260545.1 Caproiciproducens sp. | reverse complement strand
TATATGGAAGGGGTGTAGCCCCTTGCAATCGGAGGTTCGCCCGCGGCAAGGCCGATTTCCCGCTGTGCCATTGCGAATCGGGTCAGGGAATCCATCATGAGGAGCACGTCTTTTCCCTGATCTTTAAAATACTCCGCAATCGCCGTTGCAACGGAAGCACACTTTACGCGGTACATTGCGGGCTGGTCGGAGGTGGCGATTACCAGAACGGAACGGGCCAGCCCTTCCTTGCCCAGGTCCTTTTCCATAAACTCGGTAACCTCGCGGCCGCGTTCGCCCACAAGGGCGATGACGTTGATATCGGCCTTGACATTCTTTGCGATCATGCCCATCAGGGTGCTTTTCCCGACGCCGCTTCCCGCAAAAATTCCCATTCTCTGGCCCTTGCCTATGGTAAGCATCCCGTCGATCGCCTTGATCCCAAAGCTTAGGCGGGTGTTGATTCTCGGCCTTTCCAGCGGATTGGTATAGGTGGAATCCACATCGTAATATTCGGTAACATGAAATTCGCCCAGGCCGTCGATCGGGTATCCTGTGGCGTCAATGGCCCTTCCCACCAGAAAATCGCCGACCGGAACCCGGAGCTTGCGTTTTGTGGAAGAAACCATGCTGCCCAGACCGATTCCCTTGACATCGCCGTATGCGGTAAGCAAAAGGTTGCTGTTTTTAAAACCGACCACTTCGGCCATGATGCTTTTCTGGCCGTCCTGCGTGCGTATCATGCAGATATCGCCGACGTTCGCGCTCAGGCCGGTAACCTCAATCATCATTCCTGCTATATTTTTCACTTTGCCGATAAAGCGGAGCGTATTTAATTTTGATAAAATGTCGTATGCATTTTCAAAACTCATTTTATATGCCCGCCTTATTTTCTATCGTTCTGTTACTGTTCCAGAGCGGATTTTATGCATTCCATCTGCGTTCCCACCCCCGCGTCGATCAGCCTGTCCGGCATTTCAATGCGGCAGTCGCCGTCTTTGAGTTCCGGCGAAGAAACGATTTTTATATTGTCGGAAATTTCCTTTAACTCTTCCGCAATACTGCGGTCCGCTTTTGCCAGAAGCTCCGCGCTGTTTTGCGAAACGCTGATTTTTACCCACTCCTGATTCCGGTAGGAATCCATAACATCCAGAATAATCGCCCGGATTGCTTTTTCATCCAGACTGACTTCTTTCCGGATCACTTTCTGCGCGATGGTAATTGCAAGGCTTTGTATTCCTTCCTCAAAACGCTGCAGGATGTTCTCTTTTTGGTTTTCCACAGCCTCCAGCAGTTGCTTGAGCTCATTTTCCTTTGCTTCGTTCGCCTTTTTAATCTCTTCGATCACTTTACGCTTTTCTTCTTCGGTTTTTTTTTAACCCCTCCTCACAGCCATCCTGATAGCCGATTTCTTTTCCTTCTTTTTTACCTTCGGCCAGCCCCTTGCTGTAGCCGTCCTCATAACTTCTTATTTTCATCTGCGCACATTCTTCATTCATGCGCATCGTGGACTCTCTTAGCTGGGTCATGCTGTAGTACTCAGCCGCTTCAACAATGTCCCTCGCTTTTTGAACCGCTTCGTTTACGATTGCCTCATGCTGTTCATGCGGGTCTATCTCCGCCGGCTTTTCGGGGTGTTCCTTACGACTGTTTGCCGGGTCCCTGCTTTTTAATTCATCGTACTGTGACGCCTTAATGATATTAAGCAATGACCTCATCCCTTCCGCCCTTCATAATGACCAGCTCGCCTTCGCTCTCTAAGCGGCGGATAACGCCGACGATGCGCTGCTGCGCTTCTTCAACGTCTCTGAGACGGACATTATGCGTATATTCGAGATCGGATTTGACCGAGTCGCTGGAACGTGTGGACATATTCCGGAAGATGCAGTTGGCAACCTCCTGATTTGCGCCCTTGAGGGCAAAGACCAGGTCCTTGGAATCCACCTCGCGCAGAAAGCGCTGGATGGACATATCGTCCAAAGTGGTGATATCTTCGAATACGAACATCCTCTTTCGGATATCCTCGCAGAGCTGGGCGTCCTTGCGCGTCAGTTCGTCGAAGATGTACTTCTCGTTCGCGCGGTCCATGTTGTTCATGACGTCTGCGATGTAGTTGACGCCGCCGAATTCCGTGAAGTCCATGGTCATGATCGACGAGAATTTATCTTCCAGATTCTGTTCCACAATTTTAATCACATCCGGCGATGTGCGGTCCATGTTGGCAATCCGCTCGACGACCTCCAGCCGAATTTCCTTGGGCAGCTCCGCAATGACCGCCGCCGCCTGATCCGCCCTTGCGTAGGAAAGAATCAGCGCTATGGTCTGCGGATGCTCGGTTTGGATAATGGTCATCAGGTTCTTATAATCCGCCTTGCGGATAAATTCAAATGCCTTTGTCCTCAACGATTTTGTAATACGTTCCAGAAGGGAAGTGGCCGTCTGCGCGCCGAACGCTTTTTCAAGAACGCTTCGCGCATATTCCACGCCGCCCTCCGTTACGACCTTCTGCGTAAGACAGAACTGGTAATAGCTCTGAAGAACGTCTTCCGTCTGTTGGGAAGGAATCTGGTTCAGCCTGGCGATTTCAAAGGTAAGCTGCTCCACTTCGTCTTCTTTTAAAAACTTATAGATTTTTGAGGCATTATCCGCACCAAGCGCTATCATTACGGTAGCTGCTTTTTGCTGCCCCGTCAGCTGGCGTTCAGCCATTGTATTCTTCTCCTCTCAGCCAAGCTCTGATAAGCTGGGCGGCAATTTCCGGATTCTGAGATGAGAAATCGCGGATTTCTTTGGTCAATGCTTCCTGCTTCGAATTTTCCGCCGCCCTTGTTTCCTCGATTGCTCTCAAAGGCTCTGCTTCCACTGCTTTCTCCTTTGCCGGTTTCTTCGGTTTCTCGTCAGCCGTTTCAATATTTTCTTCGGCTTCGCCCTCAGCAAGCTCTTCGGCATTTTCAGCATTGCCCACACCCTTGAGCTCGTAGAAATCTTCCGGTACCTCTGCATCTTCTTCCGGTCCCATCATTTCTTCGCGTTTCTTCTTCCTCTTGGAGGCGAGCACGACCGCGGCAATAATCACAACCACCAGGAGAGTTCCCAGCGCCGCTCCGCCATAAATCAGAAGCTGGTTCAGCGAAGGCATGGCCTCCGGCTGTGTATTGGTCTTGACCGACGAATTTGCAAATGCTCCGAAATAAACGGAAACCTTGTCGTTATCCACTGCGGCGGCTTTGGCAACCGCATTCACGACTTGCTGTTTCTCCGTATCGGGCATTCCCGTTTTATTTACAACGACGGAAATGGTCAAATCCTTGACGCTTGCCGCGTCGCTCTGAATCTGCTGCTTTACCTGGCTGACCAGGTATTTGTAGGACTGCTGATCCTTCGTATATATTGTATTGCCGTCAACCTTTACGCCGGGGTAGGTGGAAACGTCGGAATTGCTTTGCGTCCCGGTTACGCCCTGGGAGGAAGCCTTGCTGCTCGTTTCCGCCTCTTTGTCCGTATTTTCTTCGTTGACAACTCCCTTATTATCCTTAGAAGGGTTATAGGTAATGACATCCTGAATTTTCTTGTCGACATCCATAACGCTCTTGGCGGTAACCTGAACATTGTTCACACCGTAAAGAGGAGTCAAAACCTTCATGACGCCTTTTTCCACGTCAGTTTCAAATGATTTTTCAATGGAAAGCTTAAATTGTGAAATTGTAACCTGGTTCCCGCTGTTGTCTTCGGCGGTCAGCTCTTCGCCGGTAGCCGAATCGATCAGCGCCACATTTTCCACCTTCAGGTTCGGCACGCTTTTGGCTACAAGCTGCTTTACGCCGTTGATCTGTTTGGCCGAGAGTGTTTTTCCGCTTTCAAGCTGAATGGTGACAGAACCGGACACAGCTGAAGAATCGCTGTCCCAGGCATAAGAGTTTTCGTCGGGAATACTGATGGTCACATAGCAGTTCTGTACCCCTTCAAGCGTCTTAATGACCGCTTCCAGCCTTGTATTCAGCTGATATTTTTCGATTGTTTTCTTTTCGTAATCCGTGGACATAACGCTGACGTTTTTGGTAAAGAAATCGTAATTCGGGGCCGTTTTTGGGTGCCCTTCATTGGAAAGCTGCATTCTCAGTGAATTTTCCTTGTCCTGGGGAACGGTTATGGTACCGTTTTCCTCCTTATAGCTGACGCCCATATCCTTTAACTCATTCATAACTTCAACCGCTTCCGAATGGTCAAGGCCCGGATAAAGGACAACATAAGGCTCAACATTAAGCAGCGCACTAATAATAATAGAAAACGCCACAATCCCGGCTAAAACGCTGAGAAGAATTATTTTTTTCTTTTTAGTCAGATTTCCCCAGAATTTCTTGATGGGGTCTATATAATTTTTTAATTTTTCACTCATTATTTCCCCAGCAGCCTGCCTTTACAAAGTTTATAGTCTGAGCCTTGCTAAAGGAACCATCTTTTAAACATCTTTTACAAGACAAGGCTTAAACGCCCATTCTCATAACTTCGTTGTAGGCATCAAGTACCTTATCACGCAGCTGCACCAGCATTTGCACCGAAAGAGTAGCTTTCTGAGAAGCAATGGTAATATCATGCAGGTTATCCGACTGCCCGGTAGCAAGTTTATATACTTCCTGATTTAAATTCGAATCGGATGTTTTAACATTATTGACGGCGTCTTCAAACAGGGACTGAAACGGAAGGCTGTTTGAAGTCTCCGCCGGCTGCGCGGCCGCAGTCTTGGAAAGGTCGGATATGGAATTCAGTCTTTCAATCGGCGTTATCTGCATATTATTTACCTACCCATCTCCAAGGCTCTTGAAGCCATGGTCTTTATTGCGTTAAAGGCTGTAAGGTTTGCGTTATAGGATGTGGTCGACGACATCATGTCCAGCGTTTCCTTGGTCTGGTCCACGTTCGGCATCTTTACGTACCCGTTCGTGTCGGCTTCCGGATTCGTCGGGTCGTAAACCATATTGAATTCACTTGGATCTTCCACAATGCTGGCGACCCTCACCCCGCCCTGGGACTGTTCGGTTTTATTCAGATTATCCTCCAGAATCCGGCGGAACGACTTCTGCTCGCCGACCTGTTCAAAGACGACCATTTTCCGGCGGTAGGGGCCGCCTTCTTCCGTTCTTGTGGTAGAGGCATTTGCTATATTTTCAGAAATGACATCCATTCTTACCCTTTCAGCGGTCAGTGCGGAGCCGCTGATATCCATTGAGCTCAAAAAAGCCATATCAAATCCTCCTAGTTAAAAATAAATATGCAATTATGATTTACCATCCGTAATTGCATATTTCAAGCGGGAAAAGTGGTCTGAAAGTTCCCTGAGTGAATAAAGGTAATTAAGCTGTGTGCGGGCCAGTTCCACATTCTGCTGCTCGACGTCCACGTTATTTCCGTCGAGCCTCAGTGAACCCCGGTTCGATTCCCCGGTTGCCGGCTGTGTTTCCTCGATCCCGCGGATGGTTTGAGCCGTATTCCCGGTGTTTGCCTGAATTTGCGCCTGAAGCTGATCTTCAAAGCTGACAGCCTTGCTTTTATAGCCCGGCGTGTCAACATTGGCGATATTGTCTGAAATTGCCCTTTGCCTTGTCCAAAGTCCGTCTAAGTCCTTGTTCAAAAGACTCCCGGTAACACTATCCAGCCAGTTCAAAAAAAGCACCTCCGTAATGTTCAATTTGGAATATTCGTCATAAGAAGGAAGGAATAAGCAAATAATACTCATAATTTTTGAATTACTGTGACATTACACCATTAATTATATACAAAATGTGACAATAGTCAACTAAAATTTCCATTTTGGTTATCGAATATGTCTACATTTAATAATTTGGTAACAAAAAGTTCATAAAATGTTAATATATATTTTTTTACGCCTTTTCGGACCGTCCTACTAAATTTATTTTATTCCATGCCGATAAATGTTTTGAGGTGAAACTTATGGCAATGAAATGTTCTGGTTATATTCCCAATAATATACCCAGCCTTTATTCCAATTCCACTTGGAAATTGGAACAGTCGGCTGCTGCCCAGAGTAAAGCGGATACCGAAGGCGTAGGCAAAAGCGGCAGCTTGAATTCTGCAAATATCGATACAATCCAGCTTTCTCAGCAGCAGGTAAAGCACACCAGCCTGTCAAAAGCAAGGGATCAGGTTTTGTCTGATATCAATCAAGACAAAGACGTTTCATTTCTGGAGAACCTGAAGGCACAGATCAACTCGAATAAATACGAAATTGATTCCCACAAGCTTGCGCAGATCATGCTGGTAAGCGATAAATAAATATTACCTTTATATATAATGAAAGGGAAAAAAATGGTCGACCGTACATTATCCGAGGAATTCATACTTTTTTTCAGAAAGTATCTTGCATTTTACGAGCAGTTTTTACATATAGAAACAGAAAAGTACAATAAACTGGTAAGCGGCGAATTTGAACTGATTGACGATCAGGTAAAACAGGAAGAGGTTTTCACGCTGAAGGCCAGAGGGCTGGAGAAGAAACGTGAAAAGCTGATGATGGACATCAAATGCCCAAAATCCACCTTTAAAGAAATAATTCCGCAACTGGATCCGTCGGTTCAGGAAGAGGCTTCTACAATTTATTCCAGTTTATCACAAATTCTGCAGAATTTAAAGCATTCTAATTTAAAAAGTAATTATTTAATCAAATTGAAATTGCACCGGATCGAAGTGAACTTGGAAAAGCTGAAAAACAGGCCGGACCTTCAAAAGCTGTACAACGCGCAGGCTGTTGAAAACGCAGCTTCCAAGAGCATCCTTTCCAAAAAGGTTTAAGGGGGAGCAATATGTCATTATCTACTTTTTC
>DATAML010000148.1:0-20444 GCA_036260545.1 Caproiciproducens sp. | reverse complement strand
AAAGGAAGCAACAGTTCATCCGTCGATAAGAACACCCAGAAAAACGGAAAGAGCAGCTCGGATACTTCATCCGGAGAAAACAGCGGCGCATCGTCCGGCGAAAGCACCACGTCAGGCGCGGGCAGCAGCTCAGACTCCCCGGGGAAGGGAAACGGCGGCACTTCCGCCGATAATAACGGTTCAAATGGAAACAGCGGTTCCAATAACGGTTCGGACAAAGGCAATTCCGGGAAAGGGAACAGCAAGAAATAGTTACAGCGATTTTTAAATTTATCTTCAGCCTACCCCAAAATTTTCTCGCGGTCTGCGAATTACTATAGTATAGGAGTTTGTTGGGGGTGATCCGTTATGAATTATCAGGTATTGCTGCGTGTTCATGCAAACGACGGACAGTATATCCCAATAGGGGAAGAACACCCCGTTGTTTGGGAAGTCCGTGATCTGATTTCAGAATCCTCCGGATGGACAGCATTGAATCAGGATGTGATCGGCCCGGCAAAAGCGTTTATGCCTATGCTGGAGCGGGGCATTTGGGAATTGACCCACCATGAGAGCGATTATTCCCACTTTGAAGCGATGCACGGTCTCGGCACCATCCGGGAAACACTGGGGTTCTATTGTGACCTTCTGAATGACTGTAAGGATCATCCGTTTTCGGAGCTTTACGGTGTTGTAAGCGCTTAACTTCTTCTTCTTCTTTTTAATAGATAAGCGTACAGGCAAAGGCAGTCCGGTTTTCAGCCGGGCTGCCTTTGCGCCTGTTTATCCCGGCGGTTTCGTATAATTTGCCGGCTGGAGCCGATAATTTTAGAGTACAGTGATCAATTATAAAAGGCGGTCGGTTGCTGAAACATAAGTAAAAACCGTTTTATTTGGCGTAAAGAATTGCGAGTGATTGCATTTTGGCACCGACGGTTAATGATAAAAATTAAACAAGGATAAAGTCTTGAAAAATAGGAGCAGCTGATTTATAATTCGTAAGAGTAACCAAGCTGCTCCGAATGGGGTGTATAGTTAATAAGCTTGTATGGCTTTGTTTCCATAAAATTTACCGGCTTATTATTTGCTCTGGGAATTATAATCCTGTGAGCTTTATTTACAAGGAGGACAAAAAATAATGTTGGAAAATATGATCGCGACGCTTAAGGCGGACAGCAGAACTCTGGTTTTTACAGAGGGAACCGATCCGAGAATCCTTGAGGCTGCAAGCCGTTTAAAAAAGGACGGCATCCTTAAGCCTTTACTTTTGGGCAACCCGGAGGAGGTTAAAGCCGCTTCCGAAAAATGCGGCTGGCCGATCGACGGCATCCAAATCCTGGATCCGTTGAATTTTGCGGATATGGAAGCGATGGTTGCAAAGCTGGTCGAACTGAGAAAAGGCAAGATGGATGAGCCGACCTGCCGTGCAAACCTGAAAAAATCCAATTACTTCGGCACAATGCTGGTGAAAATGGGATACGCGGATGGCCTTCTCGGCGGTGCCACCTATTCCACAGCGGATACCGTCCGTCCTGCGCTGCAGATTGTGAAAACGAAACCCGGCAGCAAGATCGTATCCAGCTGCTTCATTATGGTCCGTAAGAACGCAAACGGCGAGGATGAAAAATACGTGATGGCGGACTGCGCAATCAACATCGCCCCGAACGAGGACGAATTGGTTGAGATTGCCGTGGGAACAGCCAGAACGGCGCGGGTCTTTGGGATAGAGCCTAAGATTGCCATGCTTTCTTACAGCACAATGGGCTCCGGCAAGGGCGATTCCGTAGACCTTATGCATAATGCCGCAGAAAAGCTCAAAGCAATGGATCTTGACTTTGCGGTTGACGGTGAGCTTCAGTTTGACGCCGCCTTTGCTCCGGAAGTTGCAAAGACCAAGGCAAAGAATTCACCCGTTGCGGGCCAGGCCAATACGTTTGTATTCCCGGACATCAACGCGGGCAATATCGGCTATAAAATCGCCCAGCGCCTCGGCGGCTTTGAGGCAATCGGGCCGGTATTACAGGGCCTGAACGCTCCGATCAACGATCTCTCCAGAGGCTGCAACGCAGAGGAAGTCTACAAAATGGCAATCATTACTGCGGCGCTTAAATAATAAAAATACATTGAAAAGGGGCGGAATGAATCCGCCCTTTTTCAATGATCCGGCATGATCTAACCCCCAAACTGCCGTTAGCGCCGGCTGAACCCGCGCCGCCTTTGACAGCATTACGGCAGTCCGCACGATTTACCTACAACCTGAAAAAGGATGATTTGAATGAGTATGTTATTTGATAACAGCGGAACCTGGTACAAGGGAAACCTGCATATGCATACCCTCCGTTCCGACGGCCTCCTTTCCCCGGAAGCGGCAGCGGAGATTTACCGGAACGCCGGCTATGATTTCATTGCACTGACTGACCACTGGGCACAGAGTGCGAACCAAATGGCTGAAAACGGCTTGCTGTTTTTGGGCGGGTGTGAATGGAACACGGGAGATGCGCTCGCATCCCCTGTATTCCATATCGTGGGAATCGGTATGGAAAAGCAGGCGGATTTGAAAAATACGCCTGCCCTCCGGCCGCAGGAAGTGATCGATGCAATCAACGCGGCAGGCGGCCTTGCAATTCTTGCTCACCCTGCGTGGTCGCTGGATGATCCGGACGAATGCCTGCGGCTCAATGGCTTAAGCGGCGCGGAAATATACAATTCTGTTTCCAGTCTTCCACGGAACGGCCGCAGGGCAGACTCCAGCCTATATTTTGACCTTTGGGCGAACAAGGGAGAGCTGATGCGCTGCTTCGCCGCGGATGACAGCCACTTTTACACCGGGGAGCAGACGCAGTCCTTCATTATGGTGAACGCGCCCGAACTGACGGCAGATGCCATAAAAAAGGCCATTGCCGCGGGAAACTTTTACGCTTCCCAGGGGCCGCTGTTTAAATCTATCCGCACAGACGGAGATATAGTGGAAATGAAATGCTCCGAGGTGCAGGCGGTTGTGTTTTACAGCAATACCGTCTGGTGTGAGGACCGGGTGACTTCCGGAACCGTGACCTCTGCATCCTATCATATCAAGCCTACCGACAAATACGTGCGTGTGGAATTGATTGATAAAGACGGCAGAATGGCATGGAGCTCGCCGTTTTGGGTAAACCGCTGAAATATATCACGCGGCTGCATATGTGCGGTTCAGCCCGGATTTTTATGAAGTAGTCGCCCTGTGCACCTTTGAGGTGTCCATATCCGCCTGAACGGTATGGATTTTTCTGTGGCATTAATCGCTTAGATGCAGCTTTATTGTTTTCATTTCACCGATTCACTTGGTGATTGTGGCGTCAGAATACACGCAGCCCCCGGTCGATTAAGACCGGGGGCTGCGTGCATTTCATATTCGATCAGGCAGTAGCGTGCTGCTTTTTACTGCCCAGGTACGCCGCTTTGACCTGCTCGTTTTCGAGCAGCTCACGGCCTTCGCCCTCAAGAATAATGCGCCCTGTTTCCAAAACATAGCCAGTATCCGCCGCACGGAGTGCCAAATTCGCGTTCTGTTCAATCAGCAGAATGGTAACGCCGTCCTCGTGGATTTCCTTTATGATATCGAAAATTCCCTTTACAACAATCGGAGCCAGTCCGAGGGAAGGCTCATCCATCATAATCAGCTCCGGCCTGCACATCAGTGCACGGCCGACTGCAAGCATCTGCTGTTCGCCGCCGGATAAAGTGCCGGCCAGCTGCCAGGAACGCTCTTTAAGGCGGGGGAACAGGTCATAGACCCGTTTCAAATCCTCGCTGTAATCGTCCTTTCTCATGTATGCGCCGATTTTGAGATTCTCCAGAACGGTGAGGTTCGGGAAAACCCGGCGGCCTTCCGGTACCAGCGTAATTCCGTGCTTTACGATCTCCTGCGACGGTTTTCCGGTAAGATCCATATCGTTATAGGTGATTTTACCGCTTTTCGGCTTTTCAAGGCCGATAATCGTACGGAGCGTGGTGCTCTTTCCGGCGCCGTTTGAACCGATCAGCGTAACAATGCTCTTGTCCGGCACTTCAAAAGAAATTCCCTTGACCGCCTCAATGCCGCCGTAAGAAACAAACAGGTTATCAATTTTAAGCATCGTCATCCACCCCCAGATAAGCCTCGACCACGCGCTGGTTGTTTTGAACCTCGGCGGGTGTTCCCTGACCGATGGTCTGACCGAAGTCAAGCACATAAATACGGTCGGATATTTCCATAACCAAATCCATATGGTGTTCAATCAGGAAAACGGTAAGGTCAAAATCCCTGCGGATATCCGTAATGGAAGCGGTAAGCGCTTCGGTTTCCTGCGGGTTCATTCCTGCAGCCGGTTCGTCCAAAAGAAGCAGCGATGGTTTCGTCGCAAGCGCGCGGGCAATTTCAAGGCGCCGCTGTTTTCCGTAGGGGAGGGAGCTCGCCACATCGTTCTTTACGTCGGCCAGCCCCATTCTTTCCAGGAGCTCTTCGCTTTCCTCCCGCATGCGCTTTTCTTCCCGTACCGCGCTTGGCAGCCGGAGGGTAGCGCTGAAGACATTGCTTTTCATTGAAAAATGCTTTGCGATGATGATGTTCTCAAATACGGTTAAATCCTTGAACAGACGGATATTCTGAAAGGTGCGGGCGCAGCCCCTGTGCGTAATTTTTTCCGGGCTGAGGCCGGTAATTTCTTCGCCGTTCAGGAAAATTCGGCCGCTCGTGGGAGTGTAAACGCCGGTAATCATATTGAATGCAGTGGTTTTGCCCGCGCCGTTCGGGCCGATAAGCGCTACAATCTGGTGTTTGCAGATGGTCAGGTTCAAATTGTCCACCGCAACAACCCCGCCAAACTGCATCGTCATGTTCTGCGTCTGCAGAACAACATCCTTATCAATGCTGTTCTCAACGGCAGGTTCTTTCGTCGTCATTTTGTACCGTCCCCCTTTGCTGTCTTTGGAGCAATGCGATTCTTCATTCGAGCAAAGAAGTTGAAGATTCTGTCCCATGAAAGCTCCGTCCTGCCCATAAGGCCGTTACGGAAGAACAGTACGATTACCATTAACAGAACCGAGAAGATGACCATGCTGAAGCCCGCGCGGAACAGAGGAATTTCATATCCCGCCACCGTAAGCGGCTCATCGAAGTAGCGCAGGAGTTCCAGACCGCCGGTTACGATGAACGAGGCGATCACCGTACCGCTGATGCTGCCCATGCCGCCCATCACGATGATCAGCAGGAAATTGTATGTAAGCGTAAAATAGAACTGCTTGGGGTCAACCGTGCCGAGCAGCGAAGCGTACAGGCCGCCCCCGATTCCGGCAAAGAAGCCGCCGATCACAAAGGACATTACCTTGTGTCTGAACAGGCCGATACCCATTGCTTCCGCCGCGATATCGTCCTCGCGGATCGCCTTGAAGGCCCGTCCGTAGCTGGAGTTGATCAGCAGTACCGTCAGAACAAGGACAACAATCGCAACGCCAAAGGACCAGCGCATATCGTTTGCGTTATCCGGGACGTTTTTGATGCCCAGCGCGCCGTTTGTTACGCTTTGCATATTGGTGATCAGAATGCGGATAATTTCAGAAAAGCCGAGCGTCGCAATCGCCAGATAGTCGCCGCGCAGGCGCAGTACCGGCGCGCCGATCAGGAACGCCGCCGCAGCTGCCAGAACGCCGCCCAGAAGCAGGGCGGGGACAAAATCGAGGTGAATGTTTGCAATTGCCGCGTTCATCGGTTCCATATAAAAAACCGTGGAACGCAGATCCAAAGGCAGCGTGAAAATGGCCACTGTGTATGCGCCGATTGCCATAAAGCCTGCCTGACCCAGAGAAAACAGGCCGGTAAAGCCGTTGATCAGGTTCATGGAAAGCCCGATGATGGCATAGATTGCGCACAGGTTTAGGACTCTTACCACGTAAGCATCAAGGTAATCGTTTCCAAAGTTCATCAAAAGGAGTACGACAACCGCAAGAACCGCGGTGCAGATGATGTTGCGTTTCTTTTTGTTATTCATCATGTTACACCTTCTCCGTTGTCTTTTCCCCGATTAAACCGGTCGGTTTAACGAGGAGAATCAAAATAAGAAGAACAAAGGCGAAAGCGTCACGGTAACCGGTGAGCGGCGGCATAAACGCCACCAGCATGATTTCGATTACGCCGAGGATGAAACCGCCAAGCACAGCTCCCTTAATATTGCCGATACCGCCGATTACCGCGGCGATAAAGCATTTTAAGCCGGGCATAACGCCCATCATCGGGGATACCTGGGGATATTTCATGCCCCAGAAAATCACGCCGACGGCAGCCAGAGCGGAGCCGATGCCGAAGGTGGCAGAAATGATCGCATTGATATTGATTCCCATGACACGCGCGATTTCATAATCCTTTGAAACCGCGCGCATCGCCATACCCCATTTTGTCTTATTCACTACAAACAGAAGGATTGCCATGCAGATCAACAATACGAAAGGCACGACAAGTGAAACTTTCTGAATGGATACCGAACCGATTTTTATGGTGGACATCATTCCCATAATATCAGGGAACGCTTTTGGCATTCCGGAGAAGACGTAGGTGGCCAGATTCTCCAGCAGATACGAAACGCCGATTGCGGATACCAGAACGGAATCCTTGGGGGCGTCGCGCAGGGGACGGTAGGCCACGCGTTCAATCAGAATACCTAAAAGTGCGGTTAACACGACCACAAAAATGCACGCGAAGTACCACGGCAGCGCAAAAACCGCAATTCCGAAAAATACGAAATAGGCTGCCATCATAAAGATATCGCCGTGTGCAAAGTTAATGAGGCGCAGTATGCCGTAAACCATGGTATAGCCCACGGCGATCAGTGCATAAAGGCTTCCGACTGCAATCGCATTTGCTAAATTCTGTAAAAACAATTCGATTGTCATAGCAAAACTTCCTAATTCATTTATTCGTTATTTGACTGTAACGGTGTCCTTATAAACGAACTTTCCGCCCTTAACTTCCTTGATAACGGCTGAATTCTTGTCTGCATCATTGCCGGATGTAAACTTCAGAGCACCGGTCGCACCTTCCACATTTGTTTTTACAAGCGCATCGCGGATTTTTACGGAATCTGCGGAATTGGCGGCTTCGATTGCCTTAATGATAACCAGATAAGCGTCATAGCCCAGTGCGGAAACAGCAGCCAGGTTCTTGTTCGGGTATTCTTTTTTGTAAGCTTCAACGAATTTCTTGCCTTCTTCGGTTGTCGGGTTGGTATCGTCGAAGAAGGTGGAAATGGTGGCGCCTTCTACGTCACTGCCGCCAACCTTGGTAAAGGTATCGATATCCCATGTGTCACCACCGAGGAAAGGAACCGTGATGCCCAACTGGCGGGCCTGCTTCATAACGAGCGCTGATTCCGTAAAGTTGCCCGGCGCAAAGATAACATCCGGATTTGCCGCTTTTACGGTGGAAAGCTGCGCGCCGAATTCCTGGTCGTTCGTGTTGTAGTTTGCTGTGGCCACAACGGAGTTCGGGTCGCCGGTCAGCTTAATGAAAGCTTCTTTAAAATATGTAGCAAGGCCGACTGCGTAGTCGTTGGAAACCTCCTGAATGATCGCGGCCTTTTTTGCGCCGCTCTTGAATGCGTAGTTTGCCATAACCGTGCCCTGGAACGGATCAAGGTAGCAGACTCTAAAGTAGTAGTCGTTGCCTTTGGTAACCAGCGGGTTGGTGCAGGATGCGCCGACTGCAGGAACCTTATTCTTCTTTACCAGGTCGCCGGCTGCCATGGAAAGGCTGGAGCCCCAGGAACCGATGATGGCGGAAACCTTGTCTTTTTCAATCAAACGGGCCGCGGCGGTTGTTGCCTGCGCCTTATCGGATTTATTATCAGCGATTACAAGCTCTATTTTTTTGCCCAGAACGGTCGGATACAGCTTGTTTGCAATTTTGACTCCTTCTACTTCCGCTTCGCCGCCGGCGGCGTTTGCACCGGTCATTGGTTCAAAAACACCGATTTTAATGGTATCTCCGCTGCCCGCGTTACCGTTTCCTGCGGAATCAGCTTTCTTACAACCTGTAAAAGAAGTCGCGACCATGACCGATGCCAATAATAAAGCTGCAAATTTTTTCATTTCCAGATTCCTCCTCAATTAATTGGTTTTATCCGGTAAAGTCCGGGAAAAGCCGTCCAAACTCCGCCGGTTCGGTTAGTAAACTTTTTTAATTATACCATGCTGGAATATGAAATTCAAGGAAAATGAATTTCATATTAAAATATCCGCCATTTTTTAATTATTATGACTATAAAGAAAAATTATTTCAAAAGTGAAGTTTAGAGCAAAATATATTACTATATAGGTATGTCGAATATTGATGGGAAAGCTCAATTTTACAACATAAATCATATTGGGAATGAATATTTTGGAAAGTCAGACTGCAAAAACCGCCCGAATACTTGCCGGTACCTTATGGTTCGTGTTTTTTCCCGGCAATACGTGGAAAAACGGCCGATAACTTATTTCCAGCCGGCTGAAAAACGGAAAACCGGCGAAAGCTATGGGACGCCTGTGTTTCAGAGCTTTATTCCCGGGCGGATTTTTGGTGCGCGCAGGCGCCTGTTTGCCCGCTGCCAAATGATGGGGTGTTGAGCTTTCCGGGTCGCCGGGTTATAATTTAAACAATCTCAACAGAAAAGGAGCATTCAAAATGAGCAAGATGAACAAGAAAAAAGTATTCTCGATGCTTTTCAGCTTGGTGCTGGCATCCAGTCTGGCCGCTTGTTCCGGTACCGCCCAGGCGCGGCCGGAACTGGCAGCCGGAACCGCGGCCGCTTCAAACCTGACGGCTTCCAATATTGCTGCTTCCGGCAGTTCTGACCGTCAGGCACCTGTTACCCCGGTCTATGGGGCGCAGGCACAGAACTGCAACCTTGGTTCTATTGTAAAAGCGGCAGCTGCGCAGAACAAAACATTATGCCCGAATAATTCTGCCGCAGTGAAGGCTTCTAACTGCCCGAATTCCGCGGCAGGGAATACAGCATCCCAGCCCACTTATACCGCGGCGGCGAACGTGTCAAATTCCCCGAACTTCTCTGCCGCAGTAAAGGCTTCAAGCTGCCCGAACTCCGCGGCAGCGAACGCAGCATCTCAGCCGACTTATACCGCCGGCGCGAAAACATCAAACTGTCCGACATCGAACAACAGTCAGGCGGCAGCCATTCTGGCTTCGCTCTGCGGTAAAAACGCGGGCAGCATTCTCGGCAATTCCGTTTCTTCCGGCAGTAAACTTCCCTGCAGCGTCTATTTCTGCTCGGGCAGCGTCTGCGGAAAAGTCAACTGCAATACCGCGACCTGTGTAACCCCCTCCTGCAAATCAAATTCCTGCGGTTCCGGCACGGGTAACACGTCTTCCTCCGGTAACTCCGGCTCAGCCGGTTCCACGGTTACACCGGGCACGGGTCCTTCCTCCGGCTCCGCGTCAGCGGCGGGTCAGTCCAATTCCGCAATTGCCAATCAGGTTTTACAGCTGATTAATGCCGAACGTGCAAAGAGCGGCCTTGCAGCGCTTACTATGAATGCAAGCGCGCAAAAAGCGGCTCAGGTAAGGGCGAACGAAATCGTATCACAGTTTTCCCACACCAGGCAGAACGGCCAAAGCTGCTTTACCGCGCTGAAGGAATTTAACGTTTCCTACTCCACGGCGGGTGAAAATATCGCTTACGGCCAGCCGGATGCGAAAACCGTTGTGAATGCCTGGATGAATTCCTCCGGACACCGCGCCAATATTCTGAACGGCAGCTTCAAGCAGACAGGTATCGGCGTCTACAGGGATTCCAAGGGCGTCTACTACTGGACGCAGGAGTTTATCGGATAATCAATAAAAAATTATAAATTACAAATATTTAACTATCATTTTCACCGCAGATGAATATAATGTATATAGATATATTATAGGATCGGTTTTTGGTGAAAGTATGATTAAAGTGACGAAAAGCGGAATTATAATAAGGGGCAGGATCAGGCACATCTTAATTGTGTTTGTTCTTCTGCTCCTTATTTCCTTTTTAATAAAAGGCATCACGACGACAAGCGCTTTTATCCCTTCATGGATGCCGCAGCAGACAGGCGCCGGTTCGGTTTCCCACACACAGGCGGTATCTTCCGAAACGGCTCCGCAAAGCACAGCTTCCTCCGAAGCCGCTTCGCAGGCTTCTTCCGAAAGCCTGTCCGTTACGAACCCGATGCAGTTTTCCACACCCGGCGACGCCCCGAAGGATTCGTCCTATTTTCAGGCGATGTACCCGAATCTGTACGCGCAGAGGGTGCAGGCTGTCCCGGAGAAAACCGGGAAGACGGTCTACCTTACCTTTGACGACGGCCCTTCAAATTTAACGTTTCCTCTCCTCGATATCCTTGACCGTTATCAGGTAAAAGCGACCTTCTTTGTGGTGGGCTTCACCGATGAGAAAAGCCTTGCCGCCATGCGGGCTATCGTAGACCGCGGCCACACGATCGCCGTTCACTCCTACACCCACAAGTACCAGGAGATTTACGCTTCACCCTCCGCGTTCCTGAAGGACTTCGCCCAAATCCATGATCTGATTCAGAAAACCACGGGGGTCAATACACAGATTTACCGGTATGCCGGCGGAAGCGTAAATGAGTTTAACCAAAGTACCGCCCAGGCAATCACGGGTGAAATGAACCGGCGCGGCTACGTCTATTTTGACTGGAACGTAAGCTGCGGCGACGGGGAGCCGCATACCTCCGAACAGGCGATCTATAAGAATACGATCAGCGGCGTGCACAGCCATAAAAATTCGGTGATTCTGTTCCACAACTCCTATCGGAAGGGGAACACGCTTGCACAGATGCCACATATCATTGAAACACTGCAAAAGGAAGGCTACCAGTTTAAAACGCTGGACGCGTCTGTTGACAGCAGACCCTATAAATTTAAATTCCCGCTGCCGAAAGTGAAAAGCTGAAATTTGATCATAAAAGGTCGGATGATTTATTATACTGAATCAGGTATTAATATTGAAATGTAACTTTTGAAGTGGTATATTATTAATACAATAATAAGAATAAAAGAGGGGATTTGGATGTGGAGATTATTGAAAAAGAGCTTTACAATTTTTCCTGAGGATTTCTCACACTATCCGTCTTCGGAAGAAATTTATCATGCGATTAAGCTCTATTTTGATGACAGCAAACAGAAATGTGAATTTGCAGATAAGGACAGTCCTCTGTCGTTCCGATTGGACGGCACTCCTTATAGAGCTGTAGTCTTTTCAAGCCGCAGCGGATATTATATAAAATGTAAAGCAATATAGATATCCGATAGAAAGATATCTAAAAATAAAGCAGCACCACAGCCGCTATACATCAGATGTATTGAATGACGGTTGAGGAGCTGCTTTTTTCACGATTTCTTTTTTATTCCCCCTGCTGTTCCGCCCGGTACTCGGCCAGAAGCAGGTCAACCATGCGTCCGTAGCTTTTCACGCCGTCCTGCTGCTTATTGGCTCTCAGGTAGGTGTCGTTTACCGAACTGGAAACCTGGGCAACCGGGCCTTCAAACTGCTTCCAGTAAGCGGAATTGTCGGAAAGGTCAGTCAAAACGCCGCTGCTGAGTTTGGCATAAACCTGTTTGGCGGCGCTGCTGTCCGTGCTGTAAAGCGCGTTGGAGGCGTAAATAAAGGCAGCCATATAACCGGAATACCGGAAATCCGCGCTGCTGCTATCCCTGCACACAAGGTATCCGATGAAATTTGCCTCGTCCTCACGCATATAGCCGCGCAGATGAGAAAGCTCATGGCACATGGTCAGCGGAATGGAATAGTGCGGCACATCAGCATTAATGTTTGCTTCGAAAGTAAATGGGAAGAATATTCCTGTGATGTCGCAGTAAGACAGCAGCCTGGAGCAGACCAGCGGCTTCGGAGGCCCGTAGCCCGGCTGCAGGAGCGGATACTTTTTCCCAATCTCATCGAATGCCGCCTGCGCCTGCTTTGCGGTGTCATATTGGCCGGCGCTCAGCTTCATTACGGATTTGCCGTCGGTTTGGACGTCTTTTCTTAAACCGTTTACTTTTTCGGCAAGTTCATTACAAAGGCCGATCAGTTCCTCCTTGGAGGAAGGTTTTACCTCAAACCCGCAGGTTTGAGAAAAGGTGTACCGGCTGTAGTTGATGCCGCAGGAAAGTGTGTAAACAAAGTAAAGCGCGCTCGCAATGCACAGCAGATTCAGCAGTCCCTTTGCGGCGGTATGTAAGCGCTTTTCCTTGCCGCGTATAATTTTTACGATATACCGTATAAAATATAGTAGCATACCGAGGAAGAACAGGAAAACAAAGATTTCCGCCAGCGAAAACGGAAAGAGTGAAGAAATCCGATTCACCCCGCGCGACAGTACCGGGTAGACCGTGACCGCGTACCGTTCCGCAAAGTCGGGATCGGACGCGGCAAGGTTCAGGAAGAACGCGGCCGGCGCCAGAAGCAGCAGCCAGAGCCGCTTGAGCCGGAGTAAGCTTTTCAAAACAGATTCGCCTCCGTGACATGGGGAGTTTTTTGTAAAATATACGATATTATTGTAGTATAACGCCCGGAATCCGTCAATCGTTTCCCCCTCGTTTTTGGAAAGGTAACTTTTGCTGCAGTTAGATCTTTTGCGCAGAAATTCAGTTGCCTATCGTTTATAAAAATGGTATGATAAAATATATGCAAATTTGAGGAAGTGCTGATTCAGTCAAGACGGGTATCCGAACTGATTCAGCGGTTTCTTAAGAGGGAGGTGGCCGTATGCAGCTTTATATCCAGCAAAGCTCCGGGACGAAAACCCTTTTTACAATCACGGACTCGCTCGGCCAGCCTGTCTACCGGGTGACCGGGGATTCCATGTCCATCGGGAGCAAAATCTATCTGATCGATAACAATGAGAACGAGGCGGCCCGGATTTTCAGTGTAGGTGTTCCGTCGGTATCGAAATACTCTGTTTTTATCAATAATAAGGAGCGCGCGCGCGTGCTGCTGAACCTTACGGCGGCGCGGCGTCCGGTCAAAATCAAAGGAGCCAGCTGGCGCTTCCGCGGCAGCCTGCTGACGCGTTCCTACGATATCATCAGCGTGGATTCCACGGTGGTTATGTCCCACGGTTGCTGTTGGAATGTAGGCAAAAACTGCTTTGCCGCCGAGATTACCAATGAATCCGACGTGCTTTTGTGCCTGTGTATCGCCGTGATTCTGGACAGCACCGTGATCCCCGGTTCCGCGGCGGCGCTGCCGGTGGGCTGACAGGAGGAAAAGAATTGACAAATAATCCCCTCAATGCCATAATAAATAGGTTATTCCGATAATAATCCCCATTTTTGGGGTTTAACAGGATTGTTCGATTTTTGAACGGATGGAATCCTGCAGTAAAATTCAGGAGGAAAAAACATGAGCAGGGAACTTGCAAAAACCTATGAGCCCCAGGAAGTGGAAGACCGGATTTATGATTTTTGGCTTTCCGGCGGCTATTTCCACGCGGAGCCTGACCCGGAAAAAACGCCGTATACGATCGTTATCCCGCCCCCGAACATTACCGGTCAGCTTCATATCGGGCATGCGCTGGACGAAACCTTTCAGGATATTCTGATCCGATGGAAAAGGATGCAGGGCTACTCGGCACTCTGGCTGCCGGGTACCGACCACGCCTCCATTGCGACCGAGGCGAAAATTGTGGAAGCGATGCGCAAGGAAGGCCTTACAAAGGAGCAGATTGGCCGCGAAGCGTTTCTGGACCGCGCCTGGAAGTGGAAGGAAAAGTATGGCGGACGTATTGTGGAGCAGCTCAAAAAGCTGGGTTCCTCCTGTGACTGGGAGCGTGAACGCTTTACGCTGGACGAAGGCTGCAACAAGGCTGTCCGCGAGGTTTTTGTAAGACTGTATGAAAAGGGCCTTATTTACCGCGGAGAGCGCATCATCAACTGGTGCCCTCACTGCAAAACCTCCATTTCTGACGCGGAGGTAGATTTCAGCGAGCATGACGGATTTTTCTGGCATCTGCGCTACCCGTTCAAGGATGGCAGCGGATATCTTGAACTGGCTACAACGCGCCCGGAAACTATGCTGGGCGATACCGCCGTGGCGGTGCACCCGGAAGACGAACGCTATAAAGACATGGTCGGCAAGACGCTGGTTCTGCCCCTTGTGGGCCGTGAAATTCCGGTCATTGCGGATGGATATGTGGAACGCGATTTCGGTACCGGCGTGGTAAAGATCACACCCGCTCACGACCCGAACGACTATGAGGTCGGTTTGCGCCATAACCTGCCGGTTATCAACGTGATGAACGATGACGGCAGCATCAATGAGAACGGCGGAAAGTATGCCGGTATGTCCGGCATGGATGCCCGCAAACAGATTGTGGAAGAACTTAAAGAACAGGGCTTCCTTGTGAAAATTGAGCCGATTAAACATAACGTCGGTTCCTGTTACCGCTGCAGCACCGTTGTGGAACCGAGAGTTTCCAAGCAGTGGTTTGTAAAGATGAAACCCCTTGCCGAGCCCGCAATCGATCGGGTGAAAAATGGCGAGGTCAAATTCGTTCCGGAACGTTTTGGAAAAATTTACTATCACTGGATGGAAAACATCAAGGACTGGTGTATTTCCCGCCAACTCTGGTGGGGCCATCGCATCCCGGCGTGGTACTGCCCGGACTGCGGTGAGATGATTGTTGCCCGTGAGGAACCCCATTCCTGCCCGAAGTGCGGCTCCAAAAACCTAAAGCAGGACGAGGATACGCTCGACACGTGGTTTTCCTCCGCACTCTGGCCGTTCTCTACACTCGGCTGGCCGGATCAGACTGAGGATCTGAAATATTTTTATCCCACCGATACGCTGGTAACCAGCTACGATATTATCTTCTTCTGGGTGGCGCGCATGATTTTCTCGGCAATCGAGCAGACCGGAGAGGTGCCGTTTAAAACGGTGCTGATTCACGGGCTGATGCGTGACTCGCAGGGAAGAAAAATGAGCAAATCACTCGGTAACGGCGTGGATCCCCTTGATATTGTCGACAAATACGGCGCCGACGCACTCCGGTTCATGCTTGCCACTGGCAACAGCCCCGGAAATGATATGCGCTTTTCTGCGGAGAAGACGGAATCCAGCCGCAATTTTGCCAATAAGATATGGAACGCCGCACGCTTTATCCTGATGAATCTGGACGGGCATGAGGTAAAGAACGAATTGCCCGCAGACCTCGCGCTGGAGGACAAATGGATTGTCAATTCCTTTAATAATGTAGCGAAGGAAATAACGGAGAATCTTGAGCACTTTGAGCTCGGCATCGCCGTGCAGAAGCTCTATGATTTTATGTGGGACGAATTCTGCGACTGGTACATTGAAATTGCAAAAATCCGCCTGTACTCCGAGGAGGAAAAGACGGCGCAGAACGCGCGTCAGGTACTCGTATGGGTTATGACTGGTACGCTGCAGCTCCTGCATCCGTTTATGCCGTTTATCACCGAGGAAATCTGGCAGTCGCTCCCGCACGATGGGGAATCCATTATGGTTTCCAAATGGCCGGAGTTCGAGGAAGCGCACAGCTTTCCGCAGGCCGCCGAGGAAATGTGCCGCATCATGGACGCGGTGCGTGCAATCCGCAACCGCCGTTCAGAAATGAACGTGCCACCTTCACGCAAGACCCATCTTTATATCGCCACCGAAGTACAGGATACCTTCCGCGAAGGCTCGGCGATCATCGAGAAGCTTGCTTATGCGAACAAGATTGAAATCGGCAGTGAGTATAACTTGGAGGGCGCGGTCACGATCGTTACCGCCGACGCCCGCGTATATATTCCGATGGACGAGCTGGTCGATAAAAAAGCGGAGCTGGAGCGCCTGACGAAGGAACTGGAGTCCGCCAAGAAGCAGTATGACAACGCGGCGGCGAAGCTTACAAATGAAAAGTTTATGTCTAAGGCGCCGGAAAACGTTGTGGAAGGCGTAAGGCAGAATGCCGCAAAGCTGGGCGAGCACATCGCCCTGATTGAATCGAGCATCAAGGAATTACAAAAATAAATTGAGAAAGGGGAGTGGACGGTTTGTTCACTCCTCTTTGCTTTTTGAAAGGGTGTTAAAAATGACTTATGACGAAGCGTTAAACCAAATATCTTCTCTGCTGCGTTTCGGAATCAAGCCCGGCCTTGAGCGGATCGAAAAGCTGCTGGAGCTTCTGGGCAACCCGCAGGACAGGCTGAAATTTGTCCATGTGGCGGGAACCAACGGCAAGGGCTCCACCTGTGCGCTGATTGCCTCGGTGCTCCGCAAGTCGGGGTATAAAACCGGGCTCTTCACCTCGCCGTATGTCACGGATTTCTGTGAGCGGATGCAGATTAACGGCGAGATGATTCCACCGAAGGAAGTCGCCGCGCTTACGGAAAAGACAATGCCGCTCGTGAAGCAGATGGCCGAGGACGGGGAGACCATCACCGAGTTTGAACTGATCACGGCCATCGCAATGCAGTGGTTCGCCCAAAACGGATGCGATGTGGTCGTGCTGGAGGTTGGCCTGGGCGGCAGGCTGGACGCGACCAATGTGATTAAAACGCCTCTTGTTTCCGTGATTACTTCCATTTCCCTTGACCACACCAATATACTGGGCAATACGGTGGAGCAGATTGCGCGGGAGAAATGCGGCATTATAAAAGAAAACGGAATCACGGTCTGCTATCCGGATCAGCCTAAAAGAGCCTATGAGGTTATTCGAGACACCGCGGCCGAACGGAAAAATCGGTTTATCTCCGCCAAAATGGACAGCGTAAAGGTCCTTTCCATGAATATTACCGGAACGGGGTTGAATTACAACGGTCTGCTGGTCAATCTGCCGTTTATCGGGGAGCATCAGGTGAAAAACGCCGTAACCGCCCTTGCGGTCATTGAGGCGCTGAAAACGGAAGGCTTTCAGATCGGGGACCACAGTATCGAAGCGGGCTTCTGCTGCGCCAGCTTTCCTGCGCGCCTGGAGGTGCTTTCGCGTTCGCCGCTGGTCGTTATCGACGGCGCGCATAACCCGGACGGCACCGCGGCACTGGCTCAGGCAATTCGGAAATACCTCAAAGGAAAAAAGATCATTGCCGTGATGGGGATGCTGGCGGATAAGGATGTAACGGCTGCAATCAAAAATCTGGAGGGATTGTTTGCACAGGTGATCGCGCTCGCTCCGGACAATCCGCGGGCCATGAGCGCCCAAGAGCTGGCGGCGCGGTGGTGGAACGTGAATACGGGCGCGCAGCCCATGGAGGATATCGGCGCGGCGCTCAAAAAGGCGTTTGAACTGGCCGGGGAGGACGGCGCGGTGCTGGTCTGCGGCTCCCTGTACCTTGCCGGCGAAGCAAGGCCGCGCGCGCTGGAGCTTTTAAAATCAAAATAATCGGGCCTGTCCGCAAATTTCGAGCAATATTTCACCCTGAAACCCTTATCGTATTAGATAAGGGTTTTTTCTTTTTATGCAAAGTCAATCAGCAGAGATTCTCCTTAAATAAATCATTGCAAACCGTGTATAATATCTGATCGTTTGACCAATACTATACAATTACATATTCATGGAGGGTTCGACATGAGTGTCCGATTAATTTTAAAAGATACAGGACTTACGGCGGTTCTGGGCGGCGAAATCGACCACCATACCGCGCGGGAAATCCGCGGGGCAATTGATGAAGCCGCGTCAAAGGTGAAGCCGAAGCTGCTGACGCTGGATTTTTCGGCGGTGCAGTTCATGGACAGCTCCGGCGTGGGGCTGATTATGGGGCGCTGCAAGCTGATGCAGCTCTGGGGCGGGCGCGTGAAGATTACAAATCTGCCGCCGAAAATTGAGAAGATCGTTTCCCTTGCCGGGATCAATCAGCTCTGCACCATAACAAAGGAGGTGAAAGAGAATGAAGCCGCTGAATGAAATGACCGTTTCCTTTCTGAGCTGCTCTTCCAACGAAGCGTTCGGCAGGTCGGCGGTTGCCGCGTTTGCGGCGCAGCTTGACCCAACCATAGAGGAACTCAGCGACATCAAAACCGCAGTGTCGGAGGCGGTTACAAACTGCATCGTCCATGCCTACCGCAGTACCATCGGAATTGTTTACATAAACTGCAAGCTGTACGACTCGGGGAAAATCACAATTAAAATACGCGACAAAGGCTGTGGAATCGAAAATATTGCACAGGCGATGCAGCCGCTGTTTACAACGGCGGAGGGCGAGCGCGCCGGGCTGGGTTTTGCGGTTATGGACAGCTTTATGGATAAATTAAGGGTAACCTCAAGGCTTGGGCGCGGCACCAGCGTAACGATGAGCAAAACGATCGAGCGCCGGCCGGTAAACGTTGCTAAGGGGAAAACGGCTGACTGAGATGGACAGAAATCAGATTATCAGCGATAATATCGGGCTTGTCCATGCCTGTGCCAGACGTTTTAGAGGCCGGGGCATGGAATACGACGATTTGTTTCAGGCGGGGTGTCTCGGCCTGGTGAAAGCGGTCGACCATTTCGACAATGAACGCGGCGTGCAGTTTTCAACTTACGCCGTGCCGGTCATCCTCGGCGAAATCAAGCGCCTTTTTCGCGACGGCGGCGCGGTCAAGGTGGGCAGGAGCTTAAAGGAGCTTGCCATGAAGGCTACGCGTGAAGCGGCCGCATTTGCGGAAAAAGAGGGGCGGAATCCGACGGTGAACGAACTCGCCGAGCTGCTTCAGGTTGAACCGGAAGAAGCCGCGCAGGCGCTCGGCGCTTCCCAGCTTCCCGTTTCACTCACAGCTTCTCAGGAGGATGGCGGCGGGCAGATCGATGTAAGCGTTGAACCGGCGGATGATAAAATTGCTGAGCTGCTTTCCTTAAAACAGGTTATGACCGAATTGGAGCCGAAAGACCGCAGCATCATCTTCTTCCGCTACTTTCAAAGCCGCACCCAAACGCAGACGGCCAATGCGCTCGGTATGACGCAGGTGCAGGTTTCCCGCCGGGAAAAAGTGATTCTGAACCAGCTGCGCACCAAGCTGTCATAGCAGCATAAAACGATCGCTTTATAATAGGGTATCATTGAAAAATGAGCCCGTAAAGCAATTCGCCGAATATAGGTATGAAAATAGCCCGAAAGAGCGTGAATGCGTTCTTTCGGGCTTAAAGGTTTTATGAAAAATTGTTTCGCTTTTTAACTAATTATCGGTGATATCCTTCAGATCATACGGCGTCTGTTGATATACATAATAGTTCAGCCAGTTGCTGAACAGCAGATTTGCGTGACTGCGCCAGACAAAGGGCGGTTTCTGTGTCACGTCGTCGTTCGGAAAATAATTCTGGGGAATCAGCGGATGAAGGCCCTTTTTCACATCCCGAAAATACTCATGGGCAAGCGTATCACGGTCGTATTCCAGATGTCCGGTAATAAAAAACTGCCTTCCGTTTTTCCGAGCGATCATATGCACCCCGGCAGCGTTGGACGCGGTCAGGATGACCAGGTCGCTGTGTTTTTTGATATCTTCCCGACGTACTTCAGTAAAGCGCGAATGCGGCGCGTAGAAGTCGTCGTCAAAGCCCCGTACCAGCGGATGCTGATGCTCCAGCACCCGGTGATGGAAAATTCCGGAAAGTTTATGCTCAAGAAGATATTTCGGAATGCCGAAGTGGTAATAAAGCCCGGCCTGCGCTCCCCAGCAGATATGCAGCGTGGAATAGACGTTTTTTCGGCTCCATGCCATAATCTCGCAGAGCTCATCCCAGTAATCGACTTCCTCAAAAGGCAGCTTCTCCACGGGCGCGCCAGTGATGATCATTCCGTCAAACTTTTCACTTCGGATTTCATCAAAAGTTTTATAAAATGTATTTAAATGTGAGGACGCGGTGTTCTTGGAAATATGGGTAGCCATCTGCATCAGCTCCACGTCCACCTGCAGCGGTGTATTGCTCAGCAGCCGCAGCAGCTGCGTTTCCGTTTCGATTTTCGTCGGCATCAGGTTCAGAATCACAATTTTAAGCGGGCGGATATCCTGAGCCATCGCGCGCTGATGCGTCATGACAAATATATTTTCGGATTCAAGCACTTCAATCGCCGGAAGAGTTTCCTGTATTTTAATCGGCATAAATGTCCCCCCAAGTCACAGCGGAATAAGGTTATTATAGCAAACGGCTGAGGATTCTGCAATTAATCCGCCAAAATATCAGTTATTTAAAAAAAGTGTAAGAAAAGCGTTGACATTGTAACCGCGAAGTGGTATTATAGTCAAGCCGTCGAAAAACGGGGAGAAAAAAAGCTTGACAGGATATCATGGGATATGATAATATGGAGGGCAATCTCGCCGAAAGCGGAGCGAAAAAAAGTCTTGACAAAAGGCGAAACAAGTGTTAAGATAATAAACGCTGTCGCAAACGGAACAGAAAAAAGAGCTTGACAAGTTAAACGAAATATGTTAACATGTTAAACGTTCTCCTGTTCATAACGACGGAGACCAGGACCTTGAAAATTAAACAAC
>DATAML010000137.1:0-4026 GCA_036260545.1 Caproiciproducens sp. | reverse complement strand
TGGAACGCGATTACGGGCGCGTCCATGACGCAGCCCTTTGCCATCTGCAGGGCGGTGTTGTGGTCGTCAAAAAGCTGCACCGCCTGTTTCTGGTCGGGCGCAGAAATATAGCGGAAGTTTTTGCCGATCCGCTTCAGCATGCTCACCTTGCCCGCCGTGTTCAGGAACAGGGCCAGCACGGCCAGCGAGGCGTAAAGATGGAGTCCGCCGGAGGTTACGTTCCGCGGCGAGAACATCAGCGAAACGCTCTGGATCACCGCGGCGACCGACGCCACGGCGACGGCGCTGTCGGAATTCGCCTGCAGGCTGAACAGGCCTTTGATCCCGTTCAGGACGGCGGTTATGCTGAATGCGCAGGCAATGAGCAGGAACACGAGGTTCACAATCAGGTAAGGCTGCACGCCGAAATCGATGGGAATGCCCTTCGGCAGCAGGCCGGTCATTTCGCCGAGAAAACCGTTTATAAACAGAAGCGCTCCGCTGATCGCCGTGACGGCGAGCCGCAGGTACATTTTGCCCAGGCTTGTGCCAAGGTCATGGGAAACGGAAGGTGCGTCGGAGGGAAGGGAGTAGTCGTCCAGCTCGTCCTGCTCGCCCGGCAGATTGTCCTCCGAGTCGTTTTCCTCTTCTTCGTTTCCGAACAGATGGAACCCTTTTCTCTTCTTCGCCTTGGCAGGAACGGCTTGTTCCTCCACGGCGGATTCCTCAAAGGCTTCTTCGTTGTATTCCTCAAGAGCCTCTTCAGCGGGTTCCACCGGCGGAGCTTCGGCAGCAATTGCGTGGAGAGGGATCGGCTCATGCGGCTCCGCCGGGATTTCCGCTGCCTCCGGTTCCTGCACGGCTGGCTGGGATATTTTATGAACGGGAGTAAACTCAATGGTCTGCTCCAGAATGATCGGCGGTTTATAGTCCCCGGTCTCCGCTTCCTTCCATACCCCGGAGCGCGGCAGTTCAATGGGCTCCGGCGGCTGCGCGGGTTTTTCCTGCGGATACGCGGCGGCTTCGGCGGTAAGGACGGCGGTCAGGTCGCCCGCGTCCACCATGTGGATCGGCACAGGCGCCGCGCTGCGGTAAACAGCCGGGGCGCTCATGCGGGGGGCCGGCCTTGCGGGCGGTTCCTTTACGGGAGGCGCCTTGGGAAGCTCCTCCTTCATTACCGGCGCGGAAACAGGTTCTTTTACCGGTTCCTCATTTTCTCTGTAATGAATTTCCGACCCTGCGGGCGGTTCGTTTGCGGGGGATGCCTTGGGGCGCTCCATTTCTATTTCAGGCTGCGTAAACAGCTCTTTTACAGGCTCTTCCATATCATTGCAGCGGATTTCTGGCATTGCGGGCTGTGCGGGGGACGGCGAAGCGGGCTGCGCCGGTGAGGGTTCAAACGACGGCTCCGTAACAGGCTGCGGAATTTCCGGCTCGCGTGCGGGACCCGGCTGGATTTCCGGCCTGGGAGTTGGCTTCGTGGGAACCGGCGACGGTTTCGGCGCCGGAACGACCGCGGGCTGCCCGGGTTCTGTTACCGGCTCATCCGGCTCCGCTTCGGAGTTTTTCAGACTGCTTTCATACAGGGAAAAAATATCGTCATCTTCAACGCCGGCCTGCCGTATCGCTTGTTCCACACGGGCTTGGCGCTCGCTGTGCAGGCGCTCGAAGTGCTTTTCGATTTCGGTGTCGACGGAATCCGGACTGTTTCCCTGAAACAGGTAGGAAAAAACGGAATCGCTTTCACGGTTCTTATCCCTGCCGGCTTCCATCTGGATCGCCTTTTCGTAAGCGTCCCGGTATTCCTCCAGCGGCTTCAGCTGAAGGCCATAATAAATATCGTCTTCTTCCTCAAACTCCGCAAATTTGCGTTTGCGCCGGTTAAAAAGGGAGAACCCTTTTTTCTTTCCGCTCTTTTTCGTTTCCTGCGGCGCTTCAAGAAACTGCGGCGGAGGAGTTTGGGCTTCCAGAGCGCGCCGTGCCTGCTCGGCAATTTCATCCGACGCGGCGGCTTTCCGGGGTTGCGCCGGGCTTTCGGGCTTCCGGGTAGGCTCCGTCTGCACGGCCTTTGGGGCGTGCTTCGCCTGCTTTGCCTGTTTCGCGGTTTTTACCGGCTCGGCTTTCTGCGGCTCGGCCGAAATAGCGGACTTCCCGTTCGGCTCCGTCTGTACGGCTTTTGGAGCGTACTTCTCCTGCCCCGCGGGTTCCGGCGTGACTGCGGTCTTTGGAGCGTGCTTCGCCTGTCCCGCGGGTTCCACCGGCACTGCGGCCGCTTTTGGATGTTCCGCCGGGGCCTTACTCGCTTCCGCCTTCGCCTTTGGGTCTTTTTCCCGCAGAGCCTGCGCTTCCGCAAGAATTTCTTCGATAAAGAGATCCTTGTGCGGAGTCAATTTTTTATCGGCCATAAAATATCCGCTCCTGTGTTATTTTGTCTTAATCCCGCTGCGCTGGCGCAGGATTTCGTAACAGATAATGCCGCACGCAACGGAGGCATTAAGCGAGTTTATTTTTCCCTTCATCGGCAGAGATATGACAAAATCACATTTTTCTTTTACAAGGCGGCTCACGCCGAAGCCCTCGGAGCCGATTACGACCGCCGCCGGGCCGGCGTAGTCCACGCCGCACCAGTTTTCCCCGTTGATATCGGCGGCGTAAATCCAGACCCCGCGTTTTTTCAGCTCGTCGATCGCGGCGGTGATATTGGTCACTCTTGCCACCGGAACATATTCCACCGCGCCCGCGCTGGCTTTTCCCACCGCGTAGGTAAGCCCGGCCGAACGGCGCTTTGGAATAATGATTCCGTGCGCGCCGGAGCACTCCGCAACCCTTAAAATCGCGCCGAGGTTATGGGGGTCCTCCAGCTCGTCCGCAACGATGATAAACGGCGGCTCGCCCCGTTCCTCCGCAAGCCGGAAAATATCGTCGACGGTCGCGTACTCCTTGACCGCCGCAACGGCGACAACGCCCTGATGGTTCGCGTTCCCGCACAGGAAATCCAGCTTTTTGCCGTCGGCTTCCTTCACGGCGATGCCCATATCCTTGGCTTTGGCGATCAGCGCGCCGATGCTGCCGGTATGCGCCCCTCTGGTTACGTACAGGCTGTCGATGGAGCGCCCGCTACGCAGCGCTTCGTTCACCGCGTTCCTGCCCGCAATAATATCCTCGCCGCGACGGTTTTTCTCGTCATCCATATATCATAAACTCCCTTATTTCCCATATTTTTGTTATACTTTATTATTATAACACAGTTCATCCATAATTAGGATAAAAATTTTCAGGAACCGCATCATAAATTCTCTTTTTCGCTGGGGAAAGGTTATGCCCCTATAATGTTTTCGGGGAATATACATCCAATTTTCCCCGGTGCTGCGGCGTTTATACAGTTCGTATTTGCAGTAGTTTACATAAAACCTGTGGAATAACAGCGGTTCACGGTTGAAAACTCGGTGGAAAATGTTGATAAGTCCCAACCTCATGCCGTTTATAATTTTATACATTTTCTGTGCATAAGCCGTTATGTAAACTTCCGGTGAAAGGGTTTCATTACTTTGCGTATTCTAACCTTTACGTTTTTATGGTATAATAAAGCCATCGTTGAATCCGCTCCGGCGCATACGGGTCACAGGTTTCCCGCTTGCGGAGTCTGGCGTCGTTGGCCGCGGCAGCACGGGAATGGGGAACGGCAGGAAGTATCGGTTTTTGGAACACAGGGGGATACCATGAATTTTGAGAAAAGCAGCTTTGACCTTGCGCAGACGCTGGACTGCGGGCAGTGCTTCCGTTGGGAGCTCCAATCCGATGGTTCTTACACGGGTGTGGCGTCCGGCAGACTTTTGAATATCTCCGAAAGGAACCTGCCACGGATTTTGGATGATCCTTTCTGGAGTGAATATTTCGATTTACAGCTCGATTACGGGAAAATCCGCACGGAATTTGCGGCCGGGGACCCGGTGCTCGCCGAGGCTGCCCGGTTCGCGCCCGGCATGCGCATCCTGAATCAGGAACCGTGGGAGGCGCTCTGCTCGTTTATCATTTCGCAGAACAACA
>DATAML010000130.1:0-2958 GCA_036260545.1 Caproiciproducens sp. | reverse complement strand
GTGTATTCGTCCACCATTTCGGAGTAGCCTGGCTTGGGATATTCCCGATCACTGCCTTTCCCCGCGTACAGCCCCAGCACGGCGATTCCTCCCGTAAGCACGCCGCAGGTTTTCTGCGCGCTGCCCACGCCCATGCAGAGACCGTTTACCGCCCGCATTAAATCTGCGTTTTCCTTTTCTTCCTCGTCCAGCGCCATTTTCACCATGATCTGCGCGCAGCAGTACCCGCAGTTTACAAGCTTGAACATTTTAAATCCGGTATCATCCATTTTTCTTTGCCTCTTTTCTTGCAATCAGGATAAAATATCCCGGCCTGCAGCGTTTTAACGCTTCCTGAAAGCCGCACCCGTCCATACACCCGTCTGTAGAAACATTCCAGAAGGCGCCCATGGAGCCGTAGGAGAATACGGCTTTTACCAGCAGTTCCCTTAACAGCTCGTTGCAGTCCTCACACAGTTCAATCCGAAATCCGGTTTCCTGAAGCATTGATTTCAGCTTTTCCAAGTCGTGAAGTCCGCGCATACAGCTGTTGAACGTAAAATCCCGCAGCGCGCCAGCCGCTTCCGGGTTCCTTGCGTAAACATCCGTGACCACGAACCATCCGCCGTCTTTCAGCACACGGCGAACCTGATTCAGCGTGCTTTGCAGGCTGTCCATCAGGGACAGGGTGCATTCCGCGAATACGCAGTCAAAGCTTTTGCCTTCAAACAGAAGATTTTCCCCGCTGCCCAGATAAAAATCACCGTAGCCGAACGCTTTTACGGCAGCTTCAATCAGCTTTGCCGAGGGGTCAATCCCCGCCGCGCGAATATGATGGTTCACATAGAGATAATTTACGGTTGCACCCCGCCCGCAGCCCAGATCGAGCACGGTGTCGCCCGCGGCAAGTCCGCAGTACCGCACCGCTTTTTCCGTCAGGCTGAAGCCGCCGGGCCGCAGGGTTTCCCCCATCACATCGGCCATGCTTACGCTTTCATATGCATTGCAGCAGCGCATCCTATTTATCCTCCAGTCCCTTTTCGACCTCAAGCATCTTGCCCAGAGCAAGGTCTTCGCCGATAAAAACAGTATTGCACTCGGGGCATTTCATAAGTTCCACTTCAAAATTTCCGCCCAGATAGCTCACCTTGACCTTGGCTAATACCAGCACTTTTTTGCATTTGTCGCAAATCCACGGCAGATTCTGACCGTTTTCCTCTTTCATACCTTACTCCCTCGCTACTTCCATTCTGTGGCTGTAGACGCTGTTGACAAGAATTCCGTCTTCTTTCTCCTCATAGCGTACCCAGTAAGTGACATTTTCAATGCGCAGGCTGGCCAGATAGTTGGAATTCTCCGGATTGAAAAAGCGTTCACCGGTATCCTGCGCGTGCGCCACTACCTTTTCGATATCCTCGAACAGGATAAACCGCTCCTCCATGGTCCTCCATATTTCGGGCGGAATCATCAGCTTCAAGGTGTTCTCCTTCTTTGCTTCCGGCTCTTTGCACCACAGGTCTTTGAGGAGCTTCTGCTTCAGATGCGTACGGTTCGCGTGTCTTTCGGACAGATTCGGCATTTTCTTCGCGGCAAGCTGTTCCATATTCTCCCCGAAAATCAGGTCGAGAATGTGGTACGTCCGCTTTCCCTCCTCTACGAACAAATCCTTGCACATAGCACAGTACACCAGCAAATCCTTGGAACTTTCATCCATACGGTCTTTTACAAAGTCCCTCGCCTGCTCCCGGTTGGCGTAAAAGACAAGTCCGCCGTACCCGCAGCACTTCGTTTTTTCCCGGGTATATTTCAGCTCGTCGATTTGGTAGCCGAGCTCCGAAGCAATCTGCCTTACGCTTTCATGAATGGCTTTGTTATGCCGCGAGCCGCAGGCGTCGTGTACGTTCAGAACATGCCCGCCGCCCTTTTTTGCTTCCTGTGGAAGCCCATACCGGACAAAAATCTCCCAGAGAGAAACATAGTCAATGTCCTTGAGGTATCGCTCGAAAACGCGGCTGCAGCTGGAACAGGCCAGAATAAAGGTCGGTTTCCCCATTTCAAGCCATGTATTTTTAATCCGCTCGGCGCTTTCCTTCATCAAATCCTGTCTGCCTGCCCAGTCGGCCGGGGCGCCGCAGCAGCCGAGCATGAGCCCTACGCCCTCCTTGATATTGTCCAGCAGATACCGATATGTTTTCTCAACATATTCGGGGTACGAAGCGGAGAGCTGGCAGCCCGGATAAAACAGATAATCCACTTTTTCCGTACCCGGTTTGTCGCCCTTATACAGAGACTGCGCGTAATTGGAAAAGGTAATGCGCGGATAGGTAAACAACTCCCGTTCCCGCTGTTCCCGTTTTTCCTCCGGAATCGGCGGCGGGGATTTCACAAGAAAGAACCGGTCACTGTTGCTGAATTCCATATCCTTGAGCGCAAAGTCATGGGCGGAAACCGGCATTTTGCCTTTCTCGACCATGCTTTCCCTGGTTTCCCGAATGATATCCTCCATCCCGATGCCGTGGGAACACTGTTCGCTGCACAGCCCGCACATCGCGCAGGAATTGATCATTTTGTTCGCGTAGCGCGTTCCCATGATTACGTTTTCGTTGATAAAGATTTGCTTTGCGTAGCCTTTGGGGGACATATTGAAACGCTTCAAATGGCTGCAGGCTTTCATACACTGATTGCACCGGCATTTGAGGCACCGTTTCGCCTCTTCAATGGCTTCCGCCTCGCTGTAAACCTCCCCGGATTTTTCCACTCTGGGAGTTGGTATCGCGTCCTCAAGATTATAGTCAAGAGGAGTAAGAAAGGAACCTTCCCGTCCCCGCTCCGCGGTCATGGAGATTTTCTTAACGTACCGCTCAATAGAAAAGGCCGCCCTTCTGCCTGAGCTCACCGCGTAAATAACCGAATCGTTTTTATAAAAAAGCCTGCCCCCGGCAAACAGGGAAAGCCCGCCGACCTGAAATGTTTGCGGGT
>DATAML010000126.1:0-6509 GCA_036260545.1 Caproiciproducens sp. | reverse complement strand
GATAATGACCGTGGGTTTTCCCTTCGTGTTTTTTGCTTCCTGTACGGCGCGGTCAAGCGAGTCCGTGTCGTTCCCGGGTACGGAAATCACGTGCCACCCGAAGGCGGCCCAGCGTTCTTCCTGACTGTCCTGCGCCATCACGTCCTCCGTGGAACCGGAAATCTGCAGGCGGTTGCGATCAACAAACGCGGTGAGGTTGTCAAGCTTGTAGTGTGCTCCGGCCATTGCGCCTTCCCACACGGAGCCTTCTGCCAGTTCGCCGTCGCCCAGCACGGTGTAAACCCGGTAGGGCGCTTTGTTCATCTTCCCCGCCAGCGCCATACCCACGCTGACCGGCAGGCCGTGTCCCAGCGAACCGGAGCTCATTTCAATTCCGTTGACCTTGCGGCTCGGGTGGCCGATATATTTTGACTTGAAGCCGGAGTAACTGTCCAGATCGGATTTCGGGAAATAGCCCTTATCCGCCAGGATGCAGTAGAGCGCTTCCACGGAATGGCCCTTGCTTAAAATGAACCGGTCGCGGTTCGGGTCGTTCTGATTTTCCGGCATGCAGTTCATATGTTTGTAATACAGCGTAACCAGAATATCCGTGACGCTCATATCGCCCCCGATATGACCGCAGCCGGCATTGTGAACCAAAGTCACAACATCCTCGCGGATCTGCCAGGATTTCTCTTTCAGATTTACCATCGTATCACTCTCCTCTGAGATAAGCTTTTACGTCCTCCTCTATCGGATCGTAGAGGTCGGGTTTTACGCCGATGTATTTACAGGCTTCGTACAGTACCGGGACAATGTCCTTGTGGATCCCCACGCAGTGATGAATGTACGGCCCGCAGACGATTTTATCTTCCAGACGCTTAATGTTGTCAACCTCAATCCAGAGGTATGTACCCATGCAGTTCGGGCCGTCCACGCCTTTGGCGTTGCCCAGAAGCATGGAGTACTCGCCGTTGTCGCCGTCGAAGCGGCACAGGGTGACTTTTCCGTGTTTTGCTTCCGCCGTAAGGCTGCCGGGATGCTTGAACGCAAGCGGATAGCCGAGCACCGGTTTTTCCTTTGCAACGGAAATCGGCCACGGGCCGCAGTGCTGCAAAAGCTCCCCGTTGGGGATATCCGGGTGGCGGATGGTCCAATCCGCGAAGAAGGAGCGGGTCTCGCCCATTCCGGCGGCTTCCACCAGCAGCGCCGTAATCGCGCCGTGGATATCGGTTTCGCACACAACCGGGATTCCCTCTTCGTTCAAAAGGGAGTTGGCGGCGCAGGGCATAATGCCGAGTTCCGCCTGCAGGCTGTTCCAGCATTGGATGGCCACTGCGTTGCAGCCGTATTTTTTCACCAGATTTGCCATTGCCACCTTCAGGGCAGCCACATTCTCCAGAGCATCCTCCGGAATCTTAACTTCAAAACTGGAACGGATATATTCAATTACTTTGGCAACCTCTGTGCCCTCTGCTTTGGCTGCGCGGACTTCCTGCAGCATTTCCGGCATGGGGATGGGAGAGAGCTGGATATTGAACTTTTCCAGAAGCTCCCCTTCGTTGCACATCGTAGTCCAGAAGTCAAAGGGTCTTGTTGAGATTTGAAGGATCCGGGTGTGACGGAAGGTTTTCACCACGTTGCAGACGGCCAGAAAATCGCGCAGGCCACGCTCAAAAACCGGGTCGCTCAGGCGGCAGTTCGTCATGTAGGTAAACGGTACGCGGAACCTCCGAAGCACCTTGCCGGTTGCGAACAGACCGCACTGGGTGTCACGCAGACGGACGCCGTTCGGTTCCGGGCGCTCATCGAGCGGGCCCCAGAGAAGCACCGGCACGTTCAGCTCTTTGGCGAGCCTTGCACAGACATATTCAGTGCCGAAATTGCAGTGGGGAAGGAAAAGTCCGTCCACCCTTTCTTTTTTGAATTTCTCCGCGATTTTGGCCATATCTTCGTCATTGTAGAGCAGGCCTTCCTCGTTTATATCGGTGATGTCGACAAAGTCGATTCCAAGCTCATTTAAGCGGTCCGCGGTAAGATTACGGTACTTGAGCGCGTCCGGCGCACTGAAAATGCTTCTTCTGGTGGGGGCAAACCCAAGTTTGATTTTATCCATGCCCATTCCTCCCGATTTATTTCAAATTTAAATTGCGCACGCTTTCGCGCACGACAAATTCCGTGCAAACCTGTATTTTTGTTTTGACCTTGCTGCCCAGCTTGATATGGTCGATCAGGCGCCTTACGGCGATTTCTCCCATTTCATGCTTAAACACATGGATGGTGGTCAGCCTGGGGCTGGAAATTTCGCCGAACGGGATATCGTCGAACCCAATGATCGAAATATCACGCGGCACGTTGTAGCCTTTTTCCTGCAAAGCCCGCATAGCCCCCAGGGCGATCACGTCGTTGTCCGCAAAAAATGCGGTGGGCAGGTCGTGCGTGTTTTTCAGGTGCTCGATCATGTCGTGGTAGGCGCTGTCGATCGTTGTGCCGAGCGTGATGGAGTATCCGGGTTCCAAGGCAAGCCCGTGGCGGTTCATTGCCCGTTTGTACCCGATGTTCCGGTAGGTAAACGCCTTGATGCGGTACTTTCCTTTGAGATAACCGATTTTTTTATGGCCGTTTTCAATCAGGTATTCCACTGCCTTGCAGGCCGAATCGGTATTACTGATCAGCACGCTGTCAAACGTAATGGTGTCGCTCCATCCATCCAGCAGGATCAATGGGCATTTGGAATTTTCAAAAAGCTTGAAATCCGGTTCCAGCATTTCGGTTCCCAGAAGGATCACCGCGGAGCTGGTATCTTCCAGTATCATCTTGATCTGTTCGTGGCAGTCCGAGGTATCGCAATTCAGGTTGCAGAACATCGTTTCATACTGCAGGCTTTTCGCCTGACGCTCCACGCCCTCGATCACTGCCGGGAAAAACGGACTGTCGTTGATGATAAGCCCGTTCTTTTTATAAATCACGAACCGGATTTTTGAAATATGTTTCTTGTTGTTATAGCCGAGCAATTCCGCCGCCTGGAGAACTTTTTCAACAGTTTCCTTGCTTACCCCGTGCTTGCGGTTCAACGCATTCGATACAGTCGCCGGGGATAAACCAGTCACTTCACTGATTCCTTTTATGCTGGCTTTCAAAACCTTTCCCCCACTTCCCTTCGATTAACTACATTATACATCGCGATTTAAAATTTACAATAAAATTTTAATAAAAAATCGTAAAAAGTTTATTATTTGTTTATAATTAATTACCGATTCCAGATTTAATTGTATATATTTCACATAGTTTTATTCCAATTTCAAATACAGCATAAATAATTGTAGTTTTTGTTTATATAAATTTTTATGTAAAATTTTATATGTATGGATCTGATCTTTTTCTTCCCCATAACACCGGCATTCACGCCATATTTCGTCAAATTTCCTCCGCACGGCGAAAAAAGGGAATACAGCCCGAAAGGCCGTATTCCCTCTGAAAATTGCGGCTTCCGCCCGCAACCGGTTAAATCTTCGCCAGTACCTCCAGCTTTTTGCCGTCGGCACCGGTCTGCACTTTTTCGTAGTTGGCCTTTACACCGTCGTCCGGGTCAATCGCGATGCGGGCGGCGGCAAGGCGGGCAAGCTTCCCATCGTAGTCCCCAGTTTCCTTAAGCTGCCTTATCAGTTTTCCCCTGCGTTTTTCCGCTGCGGCGGTCTCCTGGGCATTCCGGCTGTTCTCCGCCGTTTCCCGCATACGGCTAATCTCGCTTTCATACACCCGCTGCATCCGGCGCAGGCAGCCGGTGCGCAGGTTGTCCACGGTGTTTTCGTCATAGCGGTGCATATAGACAAGCGCCTTAAGCCCGTCTTCCCTGCCGCTGTCAAACAGCCAATAGATCGGGCGTTTCTGATACGTTTTCACATGGTCCCCATAAAAGTCCCGGAGGAAATAGTTCCGGATAACCTCACGCGGAGATTTTCCCCTTCCGCCCAGCGCATCGGCGATAAAATCAAGGTTTTCTTCCAGCATTTCTTCCCCGCAGGCCGCTTTCACAAATTCCGCAAACCGGCCGACGATATCGTCTTTAAAATATTCCCCATCGGTGATGGGGATGATGTTGTCTTGATTCGGAAGAAAGGTACTGTACCTGCCGTCATCCCATTTGCCGCCCGCATAGGCAAGTCCGTCCGCGTCAAGGCTGTAGCGCCCGAGCATGCACCCGACGGCGTAGGAAAGAAAGGATTTTATGACGTCGCGTTTGGTAAGCGTATAGCCGCCCCTCATCCCCTCCGGGATATCCTCTTTCGTATCAAAAATTCGTGCGACGGTCACGTCCCGGTCCGCCACCGCAGGGGAAAGCACATCCCGCAGGCTGTAGAGATCGATAAAGATTGCATTCAATTCCTCTTCGTTCTTTTTCAGCCGGCAAAACTGCTCTTCTGTGAAAGCCTTCCAGCTTTCATAAGCAGTTTTCAGCAATATAGAGCTGCGGGAACGGGGAGCGAAGCGAAGAAGCGGATGCTTCCGGAAGTTCCACGAGATTTCAAAGCTGTCCCAGTCCGTTCTGGATATCTCGATATTCTGTTTTACAAGGCAGTCTACCGTTTCTTTCGCTGTATCGGAGAACTTCACCGGCATATTGCGGATATCGCCCGCCTGATAATTGATGGTGGGATTCAGGATACCCAGCGCACAAAACGTCACTTCGCTTGCAAGCAGGCCGAGCAGGTATGTGTTGTGCCCCTTTTCGAACGGAAAAACCGACGAGCCGGCAATGTCGAACACAAACCCCGGTGGGTAATACCGGACGCCGAACTTTGAGGAGCTGACCAGCGACCAGGAGACGCTCTCCTGAAAATAATATCCCTGCCCCGGAAAGCTCGCGGACTGCCCGCTTTCCACGCGGTATTCGGAGATCTCTTTTCCGAAATTCTTAAAATCAATGACATATTCATGATTGCCGTACCAGCGCCGGAAATTGCCGCCCTTGTTGTAGGGGTACCATTTCAGAGGGCTTGCCGCGCACTCCATCGCGGACGTACAGCCGAAAAACGTATTCGGATACGCGACCTCATGCCACAGGCGAAGAAACCGTTTATTGTCGCAGGTAAACATACCGTTTGTAACCATCGCAAAATCCGAAAAAGTCCGGTTTCCAAAGGCCTGTATCAAGCTTTTGCCCGCCCAGTAGGCGATGGGCTCCCCCGGAATCTGTAAAAAGCGATTGATATCGGCGGCGTACCGGTAGCTGCAGCCCGCATCCGCAAGGGCATCCAGCGTTTTCTGCCTTTGAGCCTCCATGCCGCCCTTGAAATCGGAAAGCCGGATAAAGATTCCGTCCCGGCAGCTCTTCGCGTTTTTCAGCACAAATGTGCAGACCGGCACCGTTGCTTCCTCAAATGCGGAATACTCCATCTGCACCAGCGCAGTAATCGATTTATTGCGGATAATATACTCGCGCAGGTTCCGGTAGCTCCGGATAAACATCCACACAAACGGCGCCATAAACGCGGAATAGCCGTCTTCCCGGCAGTAGCCGAAGTCCCGGTACATAAACGCGCCGAAAAGATCGCCGCCGTACGGTTTATATTCCTTTGTTACAAACTTTTTCAGGCTGCCTTCCAGCTTGTTCATATAAGGGGGATTGGTGCAGACGACCGCGTATTTCGCGGACATTATCTCCGCCTGAGCGGCAAGCTGTTCCATCAGAGGAGCGGTCTCCGCAAACCGCTGCGCGGCAGCCGGGCGCATCCGCCCGTTTTCCCGGCAGGTTTTCAGATATACCCTGAAGGCAGCGTAATCTCTCGCTTCCACCGTCTGCAGGGAGCCGATCTCCTTGGCGTTGCGGTACTTTTGGACCAGATATTCGCCGGTTTCGTTCCGGTCAAAGTCGGCCGTTACACCGCCGCAGACAAATTTTTCAATGCGGTTGCTTTCCTGAATCGCGCGAATATTCGGTGAAATACCCATGTCCAGAATATTCCGGTTATAGCTCCGCGCCTTCATCATGACCTCAAAACATGCAAGCCGGCAGACCCGGTCGTCGATATCCAGACCGTAAAGGTTATCCCGCAGGATGCAGACCGCCGCGTCGGAATCGGAGCAGCCGCATTCGCGATAGATTTCCATCAGCACATCAAAGGCATACACAAGGATATGGCCGCTGCCTGCGCAGGGGTCAAGAAAGGTCACGTCCTTCGGTTGGATTTTCTCATTAATATGCGGTAAACCGTCCTCCGGCGCGGCGAGAAACTCCAGCTTTTCCCGCAGCCTGCTCTGCGGGTTGCGCTCAATCCAGTACCGGCCGAGGGAATTGTCCACCATAAAACGGACCACCCAGTCCGGGGTAAACAGCTGGGTGGCCGCGGGGATATCCTCTTTTTTGACCGTACCCTTATAAAGGTTGATGACCTCGTTTTTTCGTTCTTCGTTGTAATACTGGTACAGCCAGCCGATGATCTGAACCGTGTCTTTAAAATCGTCTTCGTCTATGTCGTGCACAAGACGATACACCACGCCGGTTTTATCTGTGAACGACACGTTCCGAA
>DATAML010000119.1:0-1917 GCA_036260545.1 Caproiciproducens sp. | reverse complement strand
AAACAGCGATCTTGTTTCCTGAAGGAGTTAAGCACCGGATAGGGCATCCGCTTTTGGGTAACTGTTACGCCAAATATTCGTCGCAGTTCTGCCTGTTGAACTGCTTTTTGATCTTTATGATAATGGAGCCGTCGGGCTGGGGGGGTTCCCCTTCGATTCGGAATTTGATATGCTTGCGCTCCAGCTGTGCTTTATACTGTTCGCACTCCGCCTTTACGTCGCTGACCGCTGCGGCATGGCCAAAATTTGCATTTAATTGGAAATGGATCGTTTGCTCCAAGCAAGCAGATTTAATACGTTTCATTTTAAAACTACCTCCTTTTGTTACTAATATTTTATCACTTCTAAAAAATCAGGAACAAGCGAAGATTTTATGTAAACGAAAAGTTTGTGAATTCCGCGCATGATAGCCGGCAGGATATTTGTGCAAAAAGCATCCACAATCTCCGGGTCAAATTGGGTGCCGGCGCAGAATTTCAGTTTCGCCTATGTCTGCGCCCTGCTGAACGCCTGTACGGCTTATCGCTGGCCATTGCTTTCTTTCCTCTTATCGTGCTACAGCAATAGTACTTATAATTTGATGTTATTGTTTTTATCCGGCATTAAGCTTCTCGAAATTTCAGCAAAAACTTTTACAAACAAAATGACCTGTCTCTCAACTTTTCCTCGTTTTGAGACAGGCCATATATTAAATAGCTGCACTTGGACGGTAAAACCGTCTCCGCTCAGCGGAACTGCTCTGCATATGGGATTCTCCTCATACGCGGAGGCACGATGCGGCAGCTAATGCACCCAAATGGTAATTATTTCAATATAAGCCGAATGGATTCTTGCAGGTTCGGCGCTTGGGAAAGTTTTTTCCAGACAGCATATTTTTTTGTATCATGGATAAAAGTACCTCCCATGCTTTTGAGGAGCCGGTCAAGCTTCTCGTACATTGGCATATAATCCGCCGCGCCCTGCGGAAGCTCGCACTCAAATCCGAGGATCTTATTGTAACAGAGGAAACCGTCCTCTGTTTTTCGAATTGTGATTGGGACTTTATCGCCGCGGTACCGGCCGGGCTTCTTCGCAAGGGCCTCGCTGCCGACCCATTCCAGCTCGGACGCGTACCCGCAGCGGATGCAGACGAAAAGTTCATCGGAAACCCGGTTGCGCTGCGTCCTTGCGCCGCAGCCGGGACAGGTAAGGAAAAGTCCGTTCGCGCTTACTTCAATCGGCGGGGGCAGCCCTTTTTCGGGTAACTTATAGTTTAAGCTTTTGACCAGTAACGCATACAGTCCACCCGATAAATAAGATTCCCCGCCGCCCTGCGGAACAGGCATCCGGTCATTTTTGCATCCGTCTGCTTCCAGCACGGCTTGAGAACGGTTCTTTCCCGCGATTTCCACGATCTTATTTGAAAGCCGAGCGATCAGATTCTGATCTGGGAGTTCCGCTATTCTGCCGCTTTCGCTGACCGCGCCGTCTTCGGTGCAAACCGTATAGTTCAGTCCGCCAAGAGCGTTGCGGGATATTCCCATCGTTGTAACCGCCGCGAAAGCGCCGTTCCGGCCGCATTCCATGTTTATCATTAAATAGTAATGATTCTCTTTTTTCACAAGGCGGGCGGAATGGAGCGACCCGGGGTCTTTCAGGGCTGCTTTCAGATCGTCATATTGTCTTTTCCCAAAAGCCAGCGGTACAATAATATATCTCTTATCGCCGGGCTTATTGATCATGGGGGGCGTTTCGGCCCAGACATATTTCAGGCTCAGTCCGCTTGTCCAGTCTCCACCCGGAATACTTTCCTCGCGATTCATCAAATACAGCTTTGCATAAAACCGGTCTTTAAACTCATCGTAGAGCAAACAGTATTCCCGGTTGACCGCATACCGGCCAAAATACAGCGAACGCAGCTTTCCTGCCTGACGGATG
>DATAML010000105.1:0-2151 GCA_036260545.1 Caproiciproducens sp. | reverse complement strand
AATCAGGTTGAGCTCCACTGCGGCGTTATATCCGCTGATGGTTCCGCCGGCAAAGTTGCCTGTTTCCGCGGAAAGCTCGGCGAGGATCCGCTCAATTTCCGCCTGTTCCTGCGAAAGCAGCACCCGCACCTGATTATTAGCCTCCACCACGCCCATCGGCTCGATGAAAAGTGTCGCGCCGCTGGAGGAGGTGTCGTGCACGAGGCCGGGAACTTCGCCCCGGCATTCCGCCTTGACCGGAACGACGAAGCGCCCGTCGCGCATGGTCACGATCGGGTCCTGCAGATATTTCTGGTATGCCGGGGAATGGATCATCTTATCCAGCTGCTCCCGGGCACGGGAGGAAGCGGCACGGATTTTGCGGCGGATGGACGCCAGCTCCGGCGAGGCGGAATCCGCCATTTCTTCCTCCGACAGAATTGCGTTGAAAATGCGGTCTTCCAGATATTTGTTCGGCATCAGCGAATCGAAGCGCCAGTCAAGAACGCTTTTCACCCCTTCGCTCTTGGAGCGCCACTCCACGATACCGCGCAGGGTGCGCAGCACCCCGGCAATGCGCAGCAGCTCCGGCATATTCAAGGTGGCTCCGGCTTCCGCGCGGCGAAGGGAGTTGGTGACGTTTTTCAGCCCGCCGAAGGACGGCGCGCCGAACTGCGCCATCAGGATGTATGCCGCGTCGGTATCCGCCAACAGGCGCTGCACCTCGGGGAGCGAGGTTTCCGGCACCAGCTGGAGCGCAAGCTCCGCGGCGGCGTCGCAGGCGGTTTCGCCCGCAAGCAGCTTCAATATTTTATCGAGCTCAAGAGCCCGGTAGTGTCTTTTGCTTTCTTCCATAAACATGATCGATATCCTTTCAGACTAGGCAACCGCAATAGGCAGGCTGTCCTATTAACAAAAATAACTTATATATAAACGAGCACGGCTGCACGTTTAAACTTTGTTGCGAAGCGTAACAACCGCGATTTCCGGTATATTGAGAATCCGCGCACCGAAAACACCGCTGCCCAGCCCTCTGCTGACAAGGAGCGTTCCGCCGTCCTCTTTATAAATGCCGGCGCTGTATTTCGGAAAAAACTCGCGTTCCGGCGAAAGCAGCCCGCCCAGAAACGGCAGGCGGATCATCCCGCCGTGAACGTGGCCGCACAGGGTAAGGTCGGCGCCCCAGCGGGCGTAAACCGGGAAACACAGCGGGCTGTGCGTGAGCAGAATCCCGTAATGCGACGGATCAAACGCACCCAGAAGCCGTTTCATATCGCGGTCAGTGAATTTTGCGGTATGACCGGAACGCAGGTTTGCTTCCCGGTAATACTTCAGAGAGAACCACATGCCGTACAGACTGATACTTTGTTCTCCCCGTTTCAGACTGACCCGTTCGTTATCCAGCACCCGGATACGCAAAGCCGCAAGGCGCGCCAAAAAGCTTTTCAGCTCGCCGCGTGCCATATCCTGTTCATGGTTGCCGATGACGTAATAGCACGGATAAGTTTTCCCGAGCGTTTCGGCAAGGCGGAAAAACACATGGCGGTCGGAATCCGAACGGCTGACCATATCCCCGGTCATCACGATAATATCCGGCTTTGCCGTTTCGATTTTTTGCAGCAGCCGTACATTATCCCGCCCGAAGCCCGCGCTGTGCAAATCGGAAAGCTGCAGAATCCGGAACCCGTCAAACGCGGCGGGCAACCGCTCCGAGCGGACGGCGTATTCCGTTACCCGGAGCATATGGTTTTCCGGGAACAGCGCCGAAGCTGCCTTGCAGGCTTTCACAAGGATTCTGTGGACCGGCGAATTTCTCTTTTTGTGCATAAATCCTCTCTTATTGCCATTCTTCCTGATTGTGCAGCGTTTTTTCATATAAATAAAATCTGCCCTTGCGGAAAAGAACTTCGCCGGTTCTGCGGTAACCGATCGATTCATACAGCCTACATGAAAACGGGTTGTGCGTGAACGCGTCCAGCCGCACGGAACGGTAACCCTGCCGCCGAAGCTCCTGCTCCGCAAGCTGCATCATTTTCCGGCCCAATCCCTTATGCTGCTCTGTGGGCTTTACGCAAAGGCGATGGATTACAGCAATTTTTCCATTCGTGTACTTCCATTTCCCGGTTTGGTATTGGGTGTCCTGTTCCTCATTCAATACCACAGCCGCCACAA
>DATAML010000091.1:0-4825 GCA_036260545.1 Caproiciproducens sp. | reverse complement strand
CCGTGATTATTCGGCGGAAAAGCAGCCTTTGGCAACTTGAAAATCATAGTACATAATGTTAAAATATAAGCTCATACATAATGAAAGCGGGTTTTTATTGAAGATTCAGTTTTTACATCAGAGCTTGGAGGAGCGGCGGGCCCAGATTCTGCACGGCGGTATTTTAAGGACACTGCTGATGCTTTCCATGCCCACGCTGATGATGAGCGTTATCCAGTCGCTGATGCCGCTGTCCGACGGTCTGTTTATCAACAACGCAGCCGGAACACTGGTTGCCAGCGCGGTCACCTACAGCGAACCGATCATTAACATGATGACGGCACTCGCACAGGGACTGAGCGTGGCGGCAATGGCGATTATCGGCCAGGCGAACGGGCGCGGAGACCTGGAAAAAGTAAAAAATACATCGGTTCAGATTGTAGTGTTTGCCTTTGCGCTGGGCTTCTGCATCGCACCGGTTTCGGCACTGGTGGCATACCCGATTTCCGCGAATGTGGATGCGGAAATCTCGCATAATGTATTCCTGTATATCAGCCTTTACGCCTTTGTTCTCCCCTTTTCGTTTCTGGAGAGTATTTACAATGCCATTAAAAACGCCACGGGTAAGCCGGAAGCCACTTTTATCCGCATGGTATTCATGCTGATCCTTAAAATCATTTTTAATATCATCTTTGTGGTATTGCTGCGGATGGAAGTAGTCGGCTGCGTGCTTTCCTCCTTCTTCTCCAACGTAATCGTGTGCGTGTGGATGTTCTACGAGCTGTTTGTGAAAAGAAGCGAGGACCGGCTCAGCCTGAAGGGCTTCCGGTTTGACAGCGCGCTGATCGGCCAGCTTGTAAGGGTCGGAATTCCTTCCATGCTGACCTATGTCATGCTCAACCTCGGATTCTTCCTGATCAACCACGAAACGCAGAAATACGGAGCGGTCGTGCTGAACGGGCAGGGGATCGCAAACAATATCACCTCGGTCTGCTTTAACCTTCCGGCCGCGTTCGGTTCCGCGGTAACGACCATGGTCAGCCTCAATATCGGTGCGGAGCAGCCGGACAAGGCGCGGCGCTCCTGCCTGATCGGCTGTGCGGCCAGCGCGGTCACCGCGGTGGCAATCATCGCGATCGTCGTCCCCGCCTCACCGTACCTGACCGTACTGTTTACACAGAGGGCGGATGTGCTTGCCATAGCGAACCGGGCGCTGCATATCTACACCTACTCCGTTGTGGGATTTGGCGTCTGCATGGCCGTGCAGGGAGCGTTCATCGGCCTTGGGAAAACCAGCGTGCCTATGGTGCTCGGTATCCTGCGGATCTGGTTCCTGCGTTTTATCTTCATTCTGGCCACGGAGCATTTTCTCCAGTTCTACTCCGTATTCTGGGGGAACCTTTTCTCCAACTATATGGCGGCCGTTATTTCCATGATTTTGATTCTGCGGGTAAAGTGGGTCTCCGTGCTGCGGTAAACGGAAGAAATACCGCATCTCATTTACTGCATTTACCGCCGCACGATTTGCAATCTGTCGTTTTTTCCGCCGCCTTAGGGTCGCCGCTCTGCGGCGGCCCGTTTTGTTTTCCTTTATGAAAGCGCTTCATAAGAAGATAGCATACTATGAAGAAAACGACCATCACGATGCCCGCGATCAGTCCGGTTTCCTGCCCCTGCACAAACGGCATACTGCCAATGGCGGCCACCAGCGCAACCAGCACGACCGCACTGGTGTACGGGAAACCCCATATCTGACATTTCCCGTTCGGGCACCCGTTCTTTTTGCGCAGCCGGATATGGGTAGCCATAATCAGGGCATACGTGAAGAGCAGGGCAAACCCGCCGGAGCTGACCAGAAACAGGTAGACCTTTGGGAAAAGCAGGCCCACGCCCAGCCCGGCCAGCATTGCCAGCCCGGAAAACAGGATTCCTCTGCGGGGAACGTCTTTTTTATCGATCAGCCAGCCGGGAGCCAGATGTTCGTCCGCAAGCGAGCGCATCATCCTGCCCAGGCCGAACATGGCGGCAAGCATAGTGGAAAGGATGGCCGTGACCAGCACCACATTGAGCACGGTTCCGGCCCAGTTGAATCCGTGCCGATCCAGCGCCGCCACCATGGGGCTCCTGCTTTCGTTGATGTCGGCGGTGGGAATGAGCGGAAGAAGCACCGCGGCGGAAAGGATATACAGGGTTACCAAACCGATCACGGTATAGTTGATCGCTTTCGGTATGGTCTTCTGCGGGTCCTCCGCTTCCGAAGAAGCCAGCCCGATAATTTCAAAGCCCGCGTACGCAAACATTACGATCAGCATGCTTCCCGCGATTCCGGTTATTCCACCCGGCATAAGGGACTCGCTTTTCAGTGCGCCGAGCCCCACCGCGGGCGTACCCGCGTAAAGGCCAAAAATGAGAAGCAAAGCCAGCAGGATAAAAGCGACGATGGCAAACAGCTTAACGGCCGCAAGGCCGCTTTCCAGCTTGCTGAGCTTGTCCGCCCCCAAAAGGTTCAGGAAGGTTACCCCCACAATGATGGCACTGCCGAGAAACGGGATTGAAATATCCGTGAACCAGCTTTGCAGAAGGATGGATACGGCGGTCGCCTCGCTTGACATGGCCAGCACCATGCCGGTCCAGTACACCCAGCCCACAACAAACCCTGTCCCCTGCCCGAACGCCTGCGCCGCAAAGGTGCGGAAGGAGCCGGAGTCCGGATTTGCGACCGTCATTTCGGACAAGGCGTACAGGATGAAGTAGACCAGAATTCCTCCCAGTATATACGCAATCAGCACAGAAGCCCCTGCCGCATGGATTGCAACGGCGGAGCCGAGGAAGAAGGAGCCCCCGATCACCGTTCCCAGCGCCATCATCGTAAGCTGCCAGGCAGAAAGACCTTTTTCGCTTTTTTTCATATTCGATTCTCCATATATTTTTATTCGTACTATTATTCCGTATAATTGAAAATAAATTCTTCCCGCAGAATCCCGGCCCTTATTTCATAAAAATAAACGGAAGATTTTTAAAAGAAGCCTAAGAATCGTCAAAAAATCAGTGCAGTTCCGTCGCGGATATGCTATACTGAAAGAAAATCCGGTCGGTGAACGGGCGGGAATGCTGAAATAAAGGAGCCAAAACAAATGGATGCTTATACGATGTTGTTTGACATTTGCGTGATATTATCCGGCGTTTATATGCTTTACTGCGCGATTACGGGAAAAGGGCAGATTTATAACAGCGATAAGGTCAAAAAAGGCATGGAAGAAAAGTACCGCGATTTTATGAAGAAATTCTGCTATGCGGGCGGCGTGGTCGCCGTTGCTACGGGTGTGCTCGATTATTTCCGTATTGAGCCGTATGCCACCATCGTCTTCTGTATATTTTCCGCTATGGTCATCGTGCTGATCGTCTATTCGGTGAAGAATACCGACCGGACAAGAAGCAACTGAGTATGGAGTTTCTCTTTACGAACGGAACAAACCGTGATTTTGTTTTCCTCTGCGGCAGGCTGGATGAGTTTCTGAACGAAACTGTCGGCGGCGAAAAGCAGAGAAAACAATACATACAGTATAATACTCTTGAGCATATCCATGATGTTGTATTGGCTTATGAGGATTCCGTCCCGATGGGCTGCGCTGCGTTCAAGGAGTACGGCCCGGGCGTTGCAGAAGTAAAGCGGGTTTTTCTTCGAGAGGAGTACCGCGGCACGGGAACCGCAAGGCAGATGATCTCTTTGGTTGAACAGAGGGCAAAAGAAAAGGGCTATGTCCGGCTTATACTGGAAACCGGCGTGCCGCTGGCCGCTGCTGTGAAGCTGTATCAGCGCATGGGATACCAAAGAATCGAAAATTATGGACAGTACAGGGATATGAAAGACTCTATCTGTATGGCAAAGGATATATGAGGAAGGGGCTGACTGGTTCAGCCCCTTCCTTTTTGGATGAATTTTTCCGCAGCCCGGAATACGACGGCTCCGGCCGCGGGGCTGTCTTACGGGAAATCCGGTGAAAGAAATTTGCACGATTAACTTGACAGTGTTAAGTTAATCTGCTACAATCTTAACAATGTTAAGATTTAATGAAAGGAGATCGAGTATGAACGAGAAGTCCTATCATCACGGCGACCTGCGTAATGCACTGATAGAAACCGGCATCGAACTGATTAACGAAGAAGGCCTGAAAGGATTTTCCCTGCGCAAGGTTGCCGCAAGGTGCGGCGTAAGTCAGGCTGCGCCATACAGCCATTTCAAGGACATTGACGATCTGATCTGCGCGATGGGCAGGCATGTAACGGAGCGGTTTACAGAAGAACTGCGCGCATCTGTTTCGGGAAAGGAAACCAGCCCCGAAGCGGTTGCACTGCTGGGGCGGGCATACATTTCTTTCTTTATGGAAAATCCGCAGTACTTTCAGTTTTTATTTTACAATTCCGGGGTAAACATTGACCTGAACAGCGAAAACGCAAACGACTATCCACCGTTTGTTCTATTCCGGTCAGCAGCGTATCAGATGTTCCAAACAGCCGGTTTGCCACAGGAGGATTTTCTACCGACACTGATCGCATTATGGTCAATGGTGCACGGCATCTCTTCTCTGCTTACCAATAAGGGAATTCATTATTCCGGAAACTGGCTGGATGCTTTTTCAAAAAACATTGTATTCAGAAAGGAAAAACAATGAAAATTATTGTGCATGATCTGAATCCGCAGGAATTTGCTGCAGTGTATCAGCAAGACGGTGCGGATGCAACCGTGATATCGGACAACGGCACCATCCGCAACTGTATCGGCTGCTTTGGGTGCTGGATCAAAACGCCCGGTGTATGCGTTTTGAAGGACGGCTATAACCATATG